>JBBIJB010000064.1:0-12689 GCA_037446215.1 Armatimonadota bacterium | reverse complement strand
TTTTGGCCCACAGGCTCCTGAGGCCTGCGCGTCTGCCAATTCCGCCACTTCCGCGCCCGCTCTGCAACGCGACGGCCGCACCTGATGCGGCCGTCTGAGGCACGTCAAGCATAGCCAAGCGCGTCGGAAGCTGTCAAGGCGCCGAACCCGTCCAGGCGTTATACTTGGCCCGGATGGACTTCGACGCCTTCATCGACGGGCTTCGCGGACGCCCGGGTTACAGGGACCAGATAGCGCACGCCCGCCACGTGCCCGCGCGCGGCGCGCGGTTTGGGCAGTTGGACGGCGCGCTGCACCCGCGGCTCCAGGACTGGCTCCGCGCGCAGGGGATCGCCCGCCTCTACGCGCATCAGGCCGCGGCCGTCGCCGCCGTGCGGGCAAGGCAACACACCGCCGTCGTCACCCCGACCGCCAGCGGGAAGACCCTGTGCTATAACCTGCCCGTGCTCGATGCCCTGCTTGACGACCCGGAGGGTCGCGCGCTGTACCTGTTCCCGACGAAGGCGCTGGCGCAGGACCAGCTCGATGCGCTGGGGGCGTTCGGCCTGCCCGAGGTGCCAGCGGCCGTCTACGACGGCGATACGCCGCCCCGGGGGCGCCGCGCCGCGCGGGAGGGCGCGCGGATACTGCTGTCCAACCCGGACATGCTGCACGTCGGCATCCTCCCGCAGCACTTCCGGTGGAGGCAGTTCTTCCAGCGTCTTAGGTTCGTGGTTCTCGACGAGGTGCACGCCTACCGAGGCGTGTTCGGCTCCAATGTCGCGAACGTGCTGCGCCGGCTGCGCCGCCTCTGCGCCCTGCACGGCTCGGATCCCACCTTCATCTGCACCTCGGCCACGGTCGCGAATCCGGCCGAGTTCGCCGAGCGGCTGCTGGGGCTGCCTGTGGAGATAGTGGACGAGAGCGGCGCGCCTTCGGGGCCGCGATGGTTCGTGCTGTGGAACCCCCCGTTCGCGGCGGGGCGAAAGAGCGCGATCGGGGAGTCTACCGACCTGTTTGTGGAGCTGGTGGGACGCGGCGTGCGGACCATCGCGTTCACCAGGGCGAGGAAGGTCACCGAGCTCATCGCCCGCTATGCCGCCGACCGCCTGCGGAGGGAGGCCCCGCACGCCGCGGGCCGCATCAGCCCCTACCGCGCGGGATACCTGCCCCGGGAGCGGCGGCTGATAGAGCGCCGGCTCTTCGACGGCGACCTGCTGGGCGTGGTGTCCACGAGCGCTCTCGAGCTCGGCGTGGACATCGGAGGCCTCGACGCCGCCCTCCTCGTCGGCTTCCCCGGAACGATAGCCTCGACGTGGCAGCGCGCCGGGAGGGCCGGGCGCGGCAGCGGGCAGTCGCTCGCGGTCCTGATCGCCCAGGACGATGCGCTCGACCAGTACCTGATGCGCCATCCCGACTACCTCCTCGAGAGCCCGTGCGAGCACGCCATCATCGATCCCGAGAACCCCTACATCCTGGCGAGACACCTGCGCTGCGCGGCCGCCGAGGTGGCGCTCGTCGAGGAGGACCTCGCCCTCTTCGGAGGGGGGGCCCGTGACCTGGTCCAACTGATGGTCGCTTCGGGGGATCTCATTGCGCGGCGGACGCGCCGGTACTGGGCCGGGCGGAACCGCTACCCCGCCCACGAGGTGGACATCCGCAGCGCCTCCGGCGCGACGTTCCTGATAGTCGGCCCTGATCGCCGGACGATCGGCACCGTCGATGAGGCGCGCGCGTTCGAGCAGGTCCACCCCGGCGCGGTCTACCTGCATCAGGGCGAGACCTACCTGGTCGCCTCGCTCGATCTCGAGGCCCGGATAGCCCACGTCGCTCCGACGTCGGTCGGCTATCACACCCAGGCCCGCTCCCAGACCGACCTAGACATCCTGCACGCCGATGCGTCTAGGCCGTGGGGGGCGGCCCTGGTGCGGACCGGGGAGGTTGAGGTCTGGACGCACGTCACCGGATTCGCGCGCAAGCAGCTCTTCACCGACACGGTGCTCGATGTGCAGCCGCTCGATCTCCCACCGCAGAGGCTGCGGACCTCCGCGCTCTGGATCGAGCTGCCGGAGGCGCTCGCGCAAGAGGTGCGAGGTCGCGGCCTCGACCTCGCGGGCGGCGTGCACGCCGTCGAGCACGCCGCCATCGGCGTGCTGCCCCTGTTCGCGATGTGCGACAGATGGGATGTGGGAGGTGTCGCGTATCCCGCGCACCCAAGCACCGGGAGGCCGGCGGTCTTCATCTACGATGGATACCCGGGGGGAGTGGGGATCGCAGAGAAGGGATACCTGCTGTTCGAGTCGCTGATCGCGGCCGCGCTCGAGGTCGTCGAGGGCTGTCCCTGCGATGCGGGGTGCCCCGGCTGCATCCAGTCACCTAAGTGCGGCAACCTGAACGATCCGCTCGACAAGCAGGCAGCGCTGCTGATCCTGAGGCGGCTCGGCGAGCACGGTGCGCCGGGGGTGAGGAAAGGGGAGCCCGGGGCGGCACAGACGAAGAAGTGAGGCTGGGGAGATGAGCAGCGACCCTCGAGACCCTCGCGGCGGAGCCGGCACGCTCTACCTGGTGGCCACGCCTATCGGAAACCTGGAGGACATCACGCTTCGGGCGATCCGGACGCTGCGCGAGGTGGATGCGGTGGCGTGCGAGGACACGCGGCGGACGCGCGGGCTGCTCGCCCATCTCGGCATCTCGAAGGCGACGCTGAGCCTCCACGAGCACAACGAGCGCGCCAGGATCCCACAGATACTGGCGATGCTGGAGGAGGGCAAGGACGTGGCGCTCGCCTCGGACGCGGGAATGCCCGCGGTCTCGGACCCGGGTGCTGCGCTGGCCGCGGCCGCCGCGCGCGGCGGGTTCGCCGTCGTGCCCATCCCGGGCCCCAGCGCCGTGACGGCTGCCGTGGCCCTCGCGGACTTCCCGGCAGAGAGGTTCGCGTTCGTGGGGTTCCTGCCCAGGGGCCGGGGCGAGCGAAGGCGGCTGCTCGACTCCCTGGCGCGGCTGCCGATGGCCCTTGTGGCTTTTGAGGCTCCCCACCGGATCCGCGAAGCCCTGGTCGATATGGCGCGGGCGTTCGGGGGTCGGCGCATGCTCCTTGCGCGGGAGCTGACCAAGGTCCACGAGGAGGTCCTGCGGGGAAGCGCCGACGAGGTCAGGGAGGCGCTGGGCGAGGCGCCTCGCGGCGAGATCACCCTGGTGATAGAGGGGACAGGCGCCTCGACGGCAGATCCCGACCGGGAAGAGTCGGCCGAGGCGTTCCTGGAGCGGCTCCTCGAGGCCGGCCTCTCGCGCCGCGATGCCGCCGCGGCACTCGCGATCGCCTTCCGCATGAAGCCCAAAGAGGCGTACCGGCTCGCCGCGGAAGCCGGGGATACGGGGGAGCGGGGTGGGTGATGCGCAAGCCCGATGACGCGGTCTCGATCCACAAGGCCACGAGCGAGTTCGAGGCAATGTCGATCCGCGAGGTGCTCGACGCCTCCGGGATCCCGGTGATGGTCCGCTCCCGCGTCGATCCGGGCTACGGGGTTGCGACGATGGCCGGAGGCCAGGCAGGTATCGTCGCCGACATCCTGGTGCGTCCGGAGCACGAGGCCGCCGCGCGCGCGCTGCTGGCCGGCTTCCTCGCTTCGCTCGAGCAGGGGACGGAAGAGCCAGGGGACGAGCCGTGACAAGGCGGACCGAGTGGTGGCGCGACGTGTTCGACCGGCAGTCGTTCCTCGATCTCTACCGGCGTTCCGACCTCGAGCGCGCCTCCTCGCAGGTTGACGCCCTCCAGGTCCTGCTGGAAGTGCGCCCACCGGCGCGGGTCCTCGACGTGTGCTGCGGGTACGGCCGCCACAGCGTGGAGCTCGCCAGGAGGGGCTTCGAGGTCGCGGGAGTGGACATCTCCGAGATGCAGGTCGGGGCGGCCTGCCGCCACGCCCGTGAGAGCGGGCTCGCGCCCGTCTTCGCCGTCGGCGACGCGCGGGCACTGCCGCTTGCCGGGCCGTTCGATGCCGCGATCAACATGTTCCTCTCGTTTGGGTACTTCGCGACCGACGACGAGAGCCAGGCGATGCTGGAGGGCGTAGCCCGGGTGCTGCGGCGCGGCGGCCGGCTGCTGATCGACTTCTGGAACCGCGAGTACGAGATCCGGAACTTCCAGCCGACCGTCGTGGACAGGCGCGACGACGAGATCATCGAGATCGAGGACTGGAAGTTCGACCCGATCGCCGGCCGCCTCAGCTGGCTGAACACGGTCGTCTTCCCGGACGGCCGCCGGGAGGCGTGGACTCAGTCGATCCGCGCCTTCACCGCGGCCGAGGTTCGGGCGATGCTGGAGAGGGCCGGCTTCGCCCTGCTCGCCCTGTATGGAAGCCTCCAGGGAGATCCCTACACCATGGACTCCGAGGCGGCCGTCTTCGTGGCCGAGAAGCTCTAGATCGAGGCCCCCACACCGAGCCGCTCCGCCAGGTCGGCCAACTCCTTGTACACCGCCTCCGGCAGCGTGATTCCATCGCTCGCGGATCTCCTCTGAGCGCGGGCCTCGGGCTCTCCCGGCACCATCACCTCGCTGAAGCCGCTCGCCGGCAGAGAGGCCTTCAGGCCGCCGATCATCCGATCCATCCCATCGAGGAAGACCTCTGGCTCGGCGAACCGTCCGATCTCTATCGCGACCATGAACTGGCCTGAGCGCTGAGGCCGGGTGAGATCGTCGTAGAGGGCTCCGATCTCCCTGCCGACCGCGGAGCCCGCCAGCACGCCGCAGAGCACGTCGGCGAGGGCGGCCAGCCCGTAGCCCTTCGGTCCGCCCGCCGGCAGCATCACGCCGCGCAGCGCGGCCTCGGCGTCACGCGTGGGGCGGCCCTCGGAGTCCAGCGCCCAGCCCTCGGGGATGGAGGCGCCGCTCTTCGCGGCCATGATGATCTTGCCCCGGGCCACGGCGCTGGTCGCCATGTCCAGCACGAACGGCACCTCGCCCCGGGTGGGCGCCGCGGCGCTGATGGGATTCGTGCCCAGCACCGCGCTCCGGCCTCCCCACGGAGCCATCGTCACGTTCGCGTTGCTCAGCGCCAGCCCGATCATCCCCCGGGCGGAGGCCATCTCGGTGTAGTAGGCCATGGCGCCGCAGTGGTTGCTTTCCCTTACCGCGCAGGCGCCGATGCCGAACGCCCGCGCGCTCTCGATCGCCCTTGCCATCGCGCGCGCCGCGGCCACCTGCCCGGGCCCGTTGTCCGCATGGAGGAGCGATGTGGCCCCATCCTCCAAGACGAACCTCATCCGGGGCCTCGGGTTAACGAGCCCTGCCTCCAGCCTCCGGACATAGATGGTCAGGCGGGCCACCCCGTGCGAGGAGAGGTCGCGGCCATCCGCGTAGACAAGCGAGTCCGCCACGATCGCGGCGTCCTCGGGCAGGAGGCCCGCCGCGGTCATGACCGCGGCGGCGAAGTCCCGTAGGGCAGTGGGATCGACACGCACGCCGGCGGCCACGGTCAGTGCTCCGCCAGCCGGCCGCGGAAGCGCAGCCCGGAGATCAGCACGAGGAGCAGCGCGATCAACAGCACCATCCCTACGGGGCGGGTGAGGATCTCGAGCGGCGCCATCGAGTGGGTTATGAAGGTCCTGCGCAGCGCGGCATCGAGGATCGGCCCGATCAGGATCCCCAGGACCATCGGGGGGATCGGGAATCCCCTCACCCGCATGATGTAGCCGACTATCCCGAACAGCAGCGCCGTCGTGACGTCGAACCTGGTGAACCCGGATGCCCACGCCCCCAGAAGTCCCAGCGCCGCCGCGGTGGGGAGCACGATCTCGCGCGGCGCCGACAGGAGCCGGATCAGCGGGCCGGAGAGCGCGGTGGCCACGAACCGCGTGATCAGGGCCGAGCCCCAGAAGAGAACCACGATGAACGCGATGAACCCAGGCCTGTCGATCATCAGCGTGGGACCCGGCCGCAGCCCGTAGATGAACAGGGCCGCGAGCAGGATCGCGGTGGGGCCGCTGCCTGGAATGCCGAGCACCAGCGTGGGGATCAAGGCCCCGCCGGAGGTGGCGTTGTCGGCGACCTCGGCCGCCACCACGCCCTCAACGGCGCCCTTTCCGAACTGCTCGGGGTTCTTCGACTTGCGCTTGGCCAGGTCGTAGGCGACCCACGGCGCCACCGATTCGCCGACGCCCGGGACTATGCCGATCCCGAGCCCCACCAGCGTCGAGCGGACGATGGTTCTGGCGTAGCGCGTGACGATGGACCAGTCGGCCACGGCCCGGCCGGGATCACCGAGTATCCGGTAGGCCTTTCGCTCGCGCAGCACCATGAAGACCTCGGAGAGGCCGAAGAGCCCGATCAGGGCCGGGATGAAGTTGACGCCGCGGCTCATCTCCATGGAGTAGGCGAACCGCGGCACCGCGAACAGCGAGTCCAAACCGATCATCGCGATCATCAGCCCAAGCAGGGCGGCGATCCAGCCCTTCAGGACGCTGCGCCCGGACAGGGCTCCGGCGAGCAGCAGCCCGAATATGGCGATGATCGAGACCTCCCAGTCGCCGATGCGCAGCGCCGCCAGCATCACCAGCGGCAAGAAGAGCAGCGTGCAGAGCTCTCCCAGGAGCTCGCCGGCCAGCGACCCGGTGATCACGGCACCGATCGCCTCCCTGGATCTCCCCTGCCTGGCCATCGGGAAGCCGTCCATGACCGTGGCGGCGGCGGCCGGCGTGCCAGGGATGTTCGTCATGATGGCGGTGACGCCGCCCCCGAACATGGCACCCGTGTAGATCCCGATCAGGATCGCCAGGCCCCACTCCATCGGCATCTTGAAGGTGAAGCCCAGCAGGAGCGCCATCGCCATCACCGCCGTCAGGCCGGGCATCGCTCCCACAACCAGCCCCAGGAACGACCCGCCCGCCAGCGCCAGCAGCGTGAACGGCGAGGTCACGAGCGAGAGGGCGCTGCTTGGGAAGAGCGCCCACTCCCGTAGGACTAGATCCCATCGCATCAGCTATCCACTCCCATGCTCAGGGCAGTCTCAGCTCGAAGATCCAGGGCAGGAACACCGCCACGAACAGCGCCAGCGCAACCGCGAGGAAGAAGCCCTGCCAGACCAGCCTCCCCCCCACGCGCAGGAAGGCGAAGATCAGGATGAAGTAGATGAGGTTCGCGGCCCAGTAGGGGATTCGTCCGATGGTGAAGGCAAGCAGGGCCGTGAGGGCCATCACTATCGCCAGGCGCGTGGACTCCGGCGACTGCCAGTCGCCGAGGCGGGCCCGGACGTCGCTCGCACCACCCTGGCGGACGCTCTGGACCACGAGGATTGCGCTGAGGACCGCCAGAGCCGCCCCGAGCACCGCCGGCAGGAAGCCGGGCCCGGTGAAGAAGCCGAGCGGTCCGCGCACAGGCATCCTGAGCGACTCGAAGGTGACGAACAAGGCCAGCGCGATCAGCAGCAGGCCCGCGATCAGGTCCGAGGTCGGCCCTGACCTGCTTCCCGCCGGGCCCGCCGCTTCGGGCTCCTCGGGCACGTTCCAGGGTTGGTCTTCGTTCGGGCCTCCCGTGCCTGCGGCATCGGGCGAATCGTCTCGCATCTTCGCCCCCCACGATGTCCGGTGCTGACGTTGGCCTACCAGGACGCGGCGCCACCGCGGCCGGCGCGGTGGCGGTTAGTTCAACGCATGCCGCCGCCATTTCCTCCCGGCCGGCGGAATAGCGGCCTCTTCACCCTCGTTGAGGATAGAGTCGGAAGCATATGGGGGCTGGACCGTTCAAAGATGCCGTCGAAGAAGGCGGCAGGAGGCGGCTACATGCCCGATTGGTAGTTGGTTGAGAAACGGCGACGGGGGGTATGAGGCATGGCAGCAAACGCGCAGCCCAGGGTGGTCGTGGCAGGCGGTGGGTTCGGGGGGTTGGAGTCCGCCTTCTATCTGAAGATGCGGCTCGGAGACCGGGCGAAGATGACGCTGATCTCGGATCAGGACCACTTCCTCTTCAAGCCCAACACGATCTACATCCCTTTCGGGATGGATCCTGAGGCCCTGAAGATCCCCCTCGCGAAGCCTGCGGCGCGCAAGGGGATAGAGTTCGTGCGCGCGCGCGTGACCGAGGTGGACCCGGCGGGAAAGAAGGTCAGGGCCGGCGACCAATCCCTTCCGTACGACTACCTTGTGCTGGCCACGGGAGCCGGCATGCGGCCCGACGAGATCCCGGGACTGCGCGAACACGCCCAGACCATCTGGACGGTGGAGGACATGCTCAGGCTGCGCGCGGCGCTCGGCACCCTCCTGGAGGACGCGAAGGAGGGCAGGCGCCGGGAGGTCCTGTTCCTCGTTCCGCCCAACAACAAGTGCTCGGGCCCGCTCTACGAGATGGTGTTCATGCTCGACACATGGCTGAAGCGTAACGGAGCCCGCGGGTCGGTCGGGATCACCTGGTCGACCTTCGAGGCCGGCTACATACAGGCCTTCGGGCCGAAGCTCAACGAGATGGTAACCGGCGAGTTCGAGAAGCGGGGGGTCGCCGGGCGAAAGGAGCACGTCGTCGAGAGCGTCTTCGAGCGGGAGGTGGCCTACAGGAACGGGCAGCGCCTGCCCTTCGACCTGTTGATCTCGTTCCCGCCCTACGTGGCGTCGACCCCGTTCGCGAGCCTTCCCTCGGACGATCGCGGCTTCGTCCGTACGGTGCAGGCCTCCCGCCAGGCGGTCGATCACCCCGACATCTACGTCGCGGGCGACGCGGGCGACTTCCCGGTTAAGCAGGCGTTCCTGGCTTTCCTGCAGGCCGACGCCGTGGCGGAGCACCTGGCCTCCAGGATCCTCGGGACCCAGCCCTCGTTCGGGTACGACCCCGTCAGCATGTGCGTGATGGAACAGTTCGACAAGGCGACCTTCGCGCAGGTGCCGCTGCGGGTCACGGGCGACGCGGCCCGGCCGATCGAGGTTCGCTCGAGCGACATCGCGATGTACAAGGCCGGCGCCTCGCCGATGTGGCGGCTCGGCAAGAAGCTGCTGGGGATCTACCTGCCGTGGAGGTTCAAGGCCGGCGAGCCGTTCCACGCGGGCGCCCCGTGGAAGATCATGGATGTCGGCCTGAAGGTAATGTCCAAGCTGATGGCACGCTGATAACGCCCGCGTTGACACCGATGCGGCGGCACGCATAGAATCCACATGAGTTCATACGGGCGATGACGGAGCGGGAGTAGGCGTCAGGGGCGGGGGAGCGAGCCGGGTACGGTGCGAGCCGGTGCCGCGCGGACGCCGAACATGGCTCCCGAGCATTCGAGCGAAAGCGGCACGGCAGAGCTGCGCCGCGAATAGCCCGGACGGGTGCTCCCGTGATAGGGCGCGGGTGGCCGGCGGCCACCCGCCGAGGTGCCGGTCCGTGAGGCCGGCACGAATCCCGGTGGTATCGCGGAGGAGGCCTTCCGTCCGGCGGACGGAAGGCCTCTTTGTATGCCAGGGTGACGCGGCGATAGGACCAGGCCGCAGAGGCAGTTCCGCAGGGGTGAGTTGAGATGTCCAAGTTCTACATCACGACGCCGATCTACTACGTCAACGACGTGCCCCACATCGGGCACGCCTACACCACGATCGCCGCCGACGCCGCGGCGAGGTTCCACCGCCTTGCCGGCTCCGACGTCTTCTTCGCGACGGGCACCGACGAGCATGGGCTGAATATCGAGCGCGTTGCTAAGGCGCACGGAGTGGCTCCCCAGGAGTGGTCCGACAGGATCTCGGCCGCCTTCCGCGGCCTATGGTCCCATCTGAACATCGCCTACGACGACTTCATCAGGACGACCGAGCCGCGCCACGAGCGTGTGGTCCGGTCGATCTTCGAGCGCCTGCACGAGA
Source organism: Armatimonadota bacterium (assembly GCA_037446215.1). Taxonomy (GTDB): domain Bacteria; phylum Sysuimicrobiota; class Sysuimicrobiia; order Sysuimicrobiales; family Humicultoraceae; genus VGFA01. The sequence goes on along the minus strand of JBBIJB010000064.1, from coordinate 2,894 downwards.
ATGGCGACATCTACAAGGGCACCTACGAGGGATGGTACTGCTCCTCATGTGAGTCGTTCTATCCCGAGGGGGAGCTCGGCCCCGAGAGGACATGCCCGATCCACACCGCGAGGCCGGTCGAGTGGAACGCGGAGGCCTGCTACCTGTTTCGCCTCTCGCTTTACCAGGACTGGATCCTGAGCCACATCGAGCGCCACCCAAGCTTCGTCGAGCCCGAGGCCCAGCGCAACGAGGTCCTGAGCTTCGTTCGCTCGGGGCTCCGTGACATAGCCGTCAGCCGTTCGACCTTCAAGTGGGGGGTGCCGCTGCCCTTCGACCCCTCGCAGGTCGCCTACGTCTGGATCGACGCATTGATCAACTACATATCGGCGATCGGCTACGGGGACGATCCCGAGAGGTTCCGCAGGTTCTGGCCCGCGGAGGTTCACCTCGTAGGCCGGGACATCCTGCGCTTCCACGCCGTGATATGGCCGATCGTGCTCCACGCCGCGGGTCTGGAGCCGCCCCGGCAGGTCTACGCCCACGGCTTCCTGACTTTCGGCGGGCAGAAGTTCAGCAAGTCGCTTGGGATCATCCTCGACCCGGTGGCCGTGGCGCGCGAGCTCGCGGAGGCCTCCGGCGCCGATACCGATGTCGCGGTGGACGCGCTGCGCTACTTCCTCCTGCGCGAGGTTCCCTTCGGCGCCGATGGCGACTTCAACCGGCCCGCGCTGATCGGGAGGTTCAACGCCGACCTGGCCAACGACTACGGCAACCTGCTCAACCGCACGCTGCCGCTCGTCACCCGCTACTTCGAGGGGGTCCTCCCGGCGCCGGGCACGGCCGAGGGAGGGGACGAGGCGCTGCGAACCCTGGCGCGCTCCGTGGTGGACGCAGTCCTGGAGCACATCGGCGGGCTCAGGTTCAGCCAGGCGCTCTCGGAGATTTGGCGGCTGCTTGGAGCCGCCAACAAGTACCTTGACAGCGAGGCGCCCTGGACCGCCGTCAAGCAGGGTAGGAGGGATCGGGCGGGAACGATCCTCTACAATACGCTCGAGACGCTGCGGGTAGTCACGATACTGGTCTCGCCCGTCCTGCCGACCGCTGCGGGCCGGGTGTGGGATCAGTTGGGCGTGGAGGCTCCGCTCGCCGATCAGCGGCTGGACGACGCCCGCCGCTGGGGTGGGCTGCGCGCAGGGCTTCGCGTGCTGCCCGCCACCCCGATCTTCCCGCGGATCGAGACGAAGCCGCAGCCCGCGGCGCAGCCGGCAGAGCCCGGCGGCGCACGACAGGAGAAGAGCGCGACCACGGAGGTGGCGGCGGTGGCAGACGTGGTATCGATTGAAGAGTTCAAGCGGATGGACATCCGCATAGGCCAGGTCAAGACAGCGGAGCGGGTTCCCGGTACGGACAAGCTGATCAAGATAGAGGTGGAGATCGGCGGCGAGGTGAGGACGATCGTCTCGGGAATTGCGCCGGGCTACCAGGCCGAGGGGCTCGTAGGGCGACGGATCGTGGTGCTTGCCAACCTGCAGCCCAGGAAGGTTCGGGGGATCGAGTCCCGCGGAATGCTGCTCGCGGCCACCTGGGGTGACGACGAGGTCGCGCTGCTGGGCGTGGACGGCGATCCGCCGGTCGGGTCCGGGGTATCCTAGGGCAGAGGCAAGCGGCGGCATCGCGGCGGCGACGCGCCCGAGTTGTCGGGGATGGGGGGCTCGGCTAGACTAGGAGCGTGGTGCTTCACCTAGTAGACACACATCTGCACCTGGACGACGGGGCATTCGAGCGCGACCGCGAGGCCGCGCTCGATCGTGCCAGGGCGGCGGGGGTATCCGGCCTAGTAACGGTCGGGACATCCGTCGAATCGAGCCGGCGCGCGATAGAGCTGGCCGAGCGGCACGCCGATGTCTACGCCACGGTCGGGATCCATCCCCACGATGCCGGCTCGGTGACACCCGCCGGCCTCGAGCAACTGGAGGCGCTGGCCTTTCACCCGAAGGTCGTGGCGGTGGGCGAGACAGGACTCGACTACTTCCGGGAGTTCGCGCCGCGCGAGGCCCAGCAGAGGCTGTTCCGGGAGCACCTCGAGCGAGCGCGCGCTCTCGGGCTGCCGGCGGTCATCCACAGCCGGGACGCCCACGGCGACGTGCTCGGGATCCTTGACGAGCTCCCGCCCGCGACCGTGGTCATGCACTGCTTCTCGGGATCCCTCGGCGTCGCGAGGACCTGCCTTGACCGCGGCTTCTACCTCGGGCTGGGCGGACCGCTGACCTACCGCAACGCGCGCAACGCGCTCGAGGTGGTCAGGTTCGTCCCCGAGGAGCGGCTGCTGCTGGAGACGGACGCCCCCTATCTTCCGCCCGAGCCGCACAGGGGCCAGCGCAACGAGCCCGCCTACCTTCCCCTGATAGCATGGGCCGCGGCCCGCGCCCGAGGAGTCTCGGCCGGCCGCCTCGCCGAGGCGACCAGCGCCAACGCCGCGCGCGCCTTCGCGCTGCCCCCGCGCGGCGCTCATCCGGAGGCCTCAAGTTGACCAGGCGCCTACGTCCTGCCCTGCTCTGCGCCGCATTGGCGGTGCTCGCGGCCCTGGTGGCGATGCCGGGTCCTTCTCCTCTGCTGGCCGCTCCCGCCGACGACCATGAGATACGCATGGGCCGGCAGGGCTCGGCCGAGATAGAGTCCAGGTACAAGGTCGTACGGGATCCCAAGGTAAATGAGCGGGTCACGAGGATTGGCGCCATCGTGGCGGCGGTCTCCGACCGCCCCCGCCTTCCCTACGCCTTCAAGGTGATCGAGTCCCAGCACGTCAACGCGGTCGCCCTTCCGGGAGGGTTCGTCTACATGACGACGGGCCTGCTCGGGTTCGTGCGCAGCGACCACGAGCTGGCCGCGGTCATCGCCCACGAGGTGGCGCA
>JBBIJB010000063.1:4053-13299 GCA_037446215.1 Armatimonadota bacterium | reverse complement strand
CTCCACTACGCCGACGGCGAGAAGCGCTACATCCTCGCGCCGGTCGGCCTGAGAGTCGGCGACAGGGTGGTCTCCGGACCGGATGCCGACATCCGCCCGGGCAACTCGCTGCCGCTGCGGACCATTCCGGTCGGAACGGTGGTGCACAACATCGAGCTCACCCCTTCACGCGGCGGGCAGATGGTGCGCGCGGCGGGTACCGGAGCGCAGATAATGGCCAAGGAGGGCGCCCAGGCGCACCTTCGGCTGCCGTCGGGAGAGGTGCGCCTGGTCCCGATAGACTGCCGGGCGACGGTCGGTCAGGTCGCGAACACCGACCACGAGGCCGTGAAGGTTGGAAAGGCCGGCCGCACCCGCTGGATCGGGCGCCGCCCGAGCGTGCGCGGTGTCGCGATGGATCCGGCGAGCCACCCGCACGGCGGCGGTGAAGGGCGCTCGCCCATAGGCATGCCAGGGCCCGTGAGCCCGTGGGGAAAGCCGACGCTCGGATACAAGACTCGGAAGCCCAAGCGCAGCGACGCGCTGATCGTGAAGCGGCGCAAGTAGGTCAGGAGGCAGGACGAGGGCGATGGGACGATCGCAGAAGAAGGGACCGTTCGTTGACGAGCACCTGGCCAAGAAGGTGCGCGCTTTGGACCGCACGCGTGAGAGGCGCGTCATCAAGACGTGGTCGAGGCGCTCGACCATACTGCCTGAGTTCGTCGGCCACACCATCGCGGTCTACGACGGCCGAAAGCATGTTCCGGTCTACGTAACGGAGCAGATGGTCGGACACAAGCTCGGGGAGTTCGCTCCGACGCGGACTTTCAAGGGGCACAGCGCCCACACCGAGCGATCGTCGTCTCTGAAGTAGCGGGAGGGGCATGATGGAGGCCAAAGCGGTAGCCAGATACGTGAGCATCTCGCCTTTGAAGGTCAGGCGGGCGCTGGCCGGCCTGCGCGGGATGCCGGTCGCAGAGGCTGAGGCCAGGCTGCGGTTTGCCCGCGACGCGGCCTCAAAGGCGGTGGCCAAGGTGCTGAAGTCGGCAGCGGCCAACGCCGAGAACAACTACGAGCTCGACGCCGAGGAGCTCATCGTCACCCGGGCATACGCGGACAGGGCTCCCGTTTCCAAGCGGCTCGTGCCGAGGGCGCGGGGCCGGGCCGATGTGGCTGTGAAGCGCACGAGCCACATCACCGTGGTGGTCGGCGAGCGCTCCGGTCGGTAGGTAACGGCGTGATGGTGGAGGTGTAGGGTGGGTCAGAAGGTCAACCCGATCGGGCTGCGGGTCGGCATCATCCGCGACTGGGAGTCGAGGTGGTACTCCCGGAACATGGCGGATCTCATTGAGGAAGACCAGAAGATCCGGACGGCGATCAAGAAGGGCCTGCATCGCGCGGGGATCTCGCGCGTCGAGATCGAGCGGGCGGCGAACCGGGTTCGGGTGATAATCCACTCGGCACGCCCCGGGATAATTATCGGCCGCGGGGGCACCGGGATCGACGCCCTGAAGAAGGAGCTGGAGTCGCTGACCGGTCGGCAGATAATGCTCAGCGTGAACGAGGTGCGCCGGCCGGAGACCGAGGCCCAGCTCGTGGCCGAGAACGTGGCTCAGCAGCTGGAGCGGCGGATCGCTTACCGACGCGCCATGAAGCAGGCGGTGCAGCGCAGCCTCCGCTCAGGTGCAAAGGGCATCCGGATAGCCTGCAGCGGTAGGCTGGGCGGGGCCGAGATCGCCCGCTACGAGTGGTACAGGGAGGGGCGCGTGCCCCTACACACACTCCGTGCGGACATCGACTTCGGCGTGGCGGAGGCGCTGACCACCTACGGCCGCATCGGGGTGAAGGTCTGGATCTACCGCGGAGATGTGCTGCCCGAGGGGCGGCGGCACGAGCCCGAGATGAGGCGACATCCGAGGCCAGAGGCCTCCGGGGGAGGCTCCGGCCCGGTTGTGATTCCGAGCCGCACTCAGGCGGTCAGCGTGAGGAGGCAGGGCACCGATGTTGATGCCCAAGCGAACAAAGTATCGTAAGTCCCATCGAGGATCGATGGCGGGCAAGGCCGTGGCAGGCTCGCAGGTCGCTTTCGGGGAGTTCGCCCTGCAGGCGATGGCGCCGGGATGGCTGTCGAGCGCCCACATCGAGGCCGCGCGGCGCACAATCACGCGGTTCATCCGCCGCGGCGGCAAGCTTTGGATCCGGGTCTTCCCGGACAAGCCAGTCACCAAGAAGCCTGCCGAGACCCGCATGGGCAGCGGGAAGGGCAACCCGGAGTTCTGGGTCTCAGTCGTACGGCCGGGCCGGATCCTGTTCGAGCTGGCGGGAGTCAGCGAGGCGCAGGCCAAGCAGGCGATGGAGCTCGCATCGCACAAGCTCCCGATAAAGACCAAGTTTGTGACGCGGGTGGTGGCCTAGGCGATGAAGGCGAGCGCGCTGAGAGAGATGACACCGGCGGAGATACTCAAGAAGCTGGATGAGGCGCAGCGTGAGCTGTGGTCCCTCAAGATAAAGGTGTCCCAGCAGCGTAACACCGGCCGGATCCGCGAGGTCAGGAGAGAGATTGCCCGGATGAAGACGGCGCTGGCCGCGATGGGCGCGCAGGACCAGGTGTAGGTCCGGAGGGTTGAGCATGGGAGATCGGGGCAGGCGCAAGAGCCAGATCGGCGTCGTGACGAGCGACAAGATGACCAAGACGGTCGTGGTCAAGATCGAGACCGTGACCCGCCATCCGCTTTACAAGAAGACCATACGGCGGTCAAGGAAGATCAAGGCCCACGACGAGCAGGGCTCGGCGCGGTCGGGCGACCGGGTCCGGATCGTCGAGACGCGGCCGCTCTCTCGAGAGAAGAGCTGGCGGGTGGTCGAGGTATTGGAGCGCGCGCGCTAGAACGGCCGGTCAATAGAGGTGCAGGGATGATTCAGCAGCAGAGCCGCCTGAAGGTCGCGGACAACACCGGTGCCAGGGAGATCCTATGCATTCGGGTCACCGGTGGTTCCCACCGGCGATACGCCAGCGTTGGAGACGTTATCGTCGCCTCGGTCAAGATGGCGATCCCGAACAGCCCCGTCAAGAAGGGCGAGGTGGTGCGGGCCGTCGTGGTTCGAACCAAGAAGGAGCTGAGAAGGGCCGATGGCTCCTACGTGAGGTTTGACGACAACGCCGCGGTGTTGCTCTCCGACGCGGCCAATCCGCGCGGGACCCGCATCTTCGGGCCGGTCGCGCGCGAACTTCGCGAGAAGCAGTTCATGAAGATCATCTCGCTCGCGCCAGAGGTCCTGTAGGGTCGCGGGTCGGAGGAGATGGGTATGGCAGCTGTCGTCAAGCTCGGTCGCTCCCACCTGCGCAAGGTTCAGGGGGAAGCGGGGCAGGGTCCTGCAGATCCTCGCAGACCGTTCTCGCGCTGTCGTCGAGGGCGTCAACGTGGTGAAGCGCCATGTGAAGCCGAACCGAAAGGTTCCCCAGGGGGGGATCGTCGAGAAGGAGGCACCCCTCCCTACCGCCCGGCTGATGGTGGTCTGCTCCAAGTGCGGTGAGGCGTCGCGAACGGGTCACAGGTTCCTGGCGGACGGCTCAAAGGTACGCTACTGCAAGCGTTGCGGAGAACAGGTCGAGAAGTAGGCGGCCGTAGACGAGCGAGGAATACGATGCCAGCGAGGCTCAAGGAACGATACCAGACCGACACCGTCCCGAAGCTGAGGGAGAAGTTTCAGTACGGTAACATCATGGAAGTCCCGCGGCTGGCGAAGGTCGTGATAAACGTGCGCGTGGGGCAGGCGGTGCAAGATCCGCGCCTGGTGGACAAGGTCGTTGAGGAGGTCACAGTGATCTCCGGCCAGCGCCCGATCGTCACGCGCGCCCGACGCTCCATCGCCGCCTTCAAGCTGCGCCAGGGTATGCCTATCGGCGTGAAGGTCACACTCCGCGGCGAGAGGATGTACCAGTTCGTCGACAAGCTCCTCAACGTCGCCCTGCCCCGGATCAAGGACTTCAAGGGTGTCTCGGAGCGTGCCTTCGATGGGCGCGGGAACTTGAACCTGGGAATCCGGGAGCAGTTGATCTTCCCCGAGATCGAGTACGACAAGGTTGACAAGATCAGGGGTATGGACATAACGGTTGTGACCACGGCGCGCACGGACGAGCAGGCGCGTGAGCTGCTGCGCCTGATGGGCTTGCCGCTGCGCGAGGCGTCGAGCGCGCAGCTCTAGGGAGGGGTAGTCGGGTGCCGAAGAAGTCCATGCTCGAGAAGTGGAAGCGGACGCCCAAGTTCGCGGTCAGGAAGTACACGAGGTGCCGCCGCTGCGGCCGCCCGCGCGCCGTCTTCAGGCGCGTGGGGCTCTGCAGGGTGTGTTTGAGGCAACTGGCATACCGGGGCGAGATCCCCGGCATGGTCAAGGCCAGCTGGTAGGGAGGTATCGCCGTGGGGGGAGTCATTACCGACTCGATCGGGGACATGCTAACCCGGCTGAGGAACGCTAACGCCGCAAAGCATGACCACGTGCTGGTGCCGGCGAGCCGGGTCAAGCTCGAGATAGCCAAGATCCTGAAGGCCGAGGGGTTCATCACCGACTTCCAGGTGATCGAGCGGCAGCCGCAGAACCACCTCCGCCTGCTGCTGAAGTATGGGCCCAAGCGGCAGCCGGTGCTGACCGGGATCCGGCGGGTGAGCCGGCCCGGCCTCCGGGTCTACGCAAAGCGCCCTGAAGTCCCGCGGGTGCGCAACGGAATGGGAGTAGCCATACTCTCCACATCCAGGGGGATCATCACCGACAAGGAGGCCCGCCAGGTCGGTGTGGGGGGCGAGGTCGTCTGCTATGTCTGGTAACCAACTGTCCGGGAGGGCGTAGGCATGTCACGGATTGGGCGGTTGCCCGTTGCGCTGCCAGCAGGCGTTGAGGTGGCGGTCTCGGGGCACACCGTGGAGGTCAAGGGGCCAAAGGGCCAGCTCTCCCGCCGGGTCCACCCCGACCTGCGGGTGGTCGTTGAAGGAGGCAGCGTCTCCGTGGCGCGCCCCACCGACCAGAGGCATCACCGTGCCCTCCACGGGCTCACCAGGGCGCTCATCGCCAACATGGTCACCGGTGTGACCGAGGGGTTCCGGGTGAACCTGGAGATCCATGGGGTGGGCTATCGCGCCACGAAGCAGGGCCGGCAGCTCGTCTTGCAGCTGGGTTACTCGCACCCCGTCGAGCTCACACCTCCCGAAGGGGTCGAGGTCGAGGTGCCCCAACCTAACCGGATCTCGGTGGTAGGGGCGGACAGGGAGGCGGTGGGGCAGTTCGCAGCCACGCTTCGCGCCAAGCGGCAGCCCGACCCGTACAAGGGCAAGGGCATTCGCTACGCGGGCGAGCGGCTCCGCCTGAAGGCCGGCAAGGCCGGCAGGGCCGGGGGCAAGGCCTAGTCACGCAGTTTGGGTAGGGAGAGGTTGGCGATGCACAACAAGCCTGATCGTGGAGAACTGCGGAGGCGGCGGCAGGCGCGCATCCGCAGGAGGCTGTCGGGGGCCGGGTCGAAGCCGCGGCTCTCGGTGTTCCGAAGCATCAAGCAGATCTACGCGCAGTTGATCGACGACCAGAGCGGGGTCACCGTCATCTCTGCCTCCACTCTGGACCCTGAGGTCCGTGAGCGGGTCGCGGGGATGAAACGGACCGAGGCGAGCGGTGTGGTAGGCGAGGTGCTTGCCAGGCGCGCGCTTGCGAAGGGGATCGAGGCCGCGGTCTTCGATCGGGGCGGCTACCTGTATCACGGTCGCGTACGGGCTCTGGCCGAGGCAGCGCGAGCGGCCGGACTGAAGTTCTAGCGCAACGGGGGGCATCAAGTGCTGCAGCGGATCGATCCTTTGAGCGTCAACCTGACATTCGAGAAGGCGGTCTTCATCAACCGCGTCGCCAAGGTCACAAAGGGTGCCAAGCGGTTCAAGTTCAGCGCCCTCGTGGTCATTGGCGACGAGGACGGGCACGTCGGGGTCGGGCTGGGGAAGGCCTCGGAGGTCCCCGACGCGATCCGCAAGGGTGTAGAAGACGCCAAGAAGGCGCTCGTTTCCGTGCGCCGGACGGGCTCGACGATTCCCCACGATGTCGTGGGGCGCTTCGGAGCCTCGCGCGTCATGCTTAAGCCGGCAAGCAAGGGAACGGGCGTCATAGCGGGAGGCGCGGTGCGTGCAGTGCTGGAGGCCGCCGGGATCAAGGACATACTGACCAAGTCCCTGGGCTCGACCAACTCGGTCAACGTGGCCCGGGCCACGTTGGCGGGACTCCAGTCACTCCGGCTCCAGGAAGAGGTCATCGGCCTCCGCAGCCGGCAGACCAACCAGGCAGCGAGGAGGTCCTAGGATGCCCCGCATGCGCATCACGCTGCGCCGCAGCACAGGCAACCTCACCCGGGTGCCGCGCGAGTGCCTCCGTACGCTCGGGCTGCGCAGGATCGGACAGACGGTCGTGCGGGATTCATCGCCAAGGCTGTCGGGCCTGCTCAGGAAGGTCGCGCACCTCGTGGAGACACGTCCAGCGGAAGAGCCGGATTAGGGGGAGACGATGTCGCTTGTTTCTGAGTTGAAGACACCCAAGGGGGCGCACAGGCGGCGCCGTCGGGTGGGCCGCGGGCTCGGTTCGGGCCGGGGCGTCTATGCCGGCAAGGGCCGCAAGGGGCAGAAGGCACGGGCGGGCTCAGGGCCAAGGCCCGGTTTCGAGGGCGGACAGACCCCGCTGATCAAGCGCCTGCCCTTCAGGCGAGGCGTGCGCGGCCCAGGCAGCAACATGACCGGCGGGGGCCCCAGGCCGAAGGCGCAGGAGGTTCGTCTCCGAGACCTCAACAGGTTCGCGGCCGACACCGAGGTATCCCCCGGGCTGTTGCGCGAGGCGGGGCTGACGGGGGCCGGACGTGTGAAGATCATCGCCACCGGGCGGCTTGACCGCGCCCTGACGGTGAAGGCGCACGCCTTCACCGAGGGGGCCCGGGTTGCTATCGAGGCCGCCGGGGGCCGGATCGAGGTGCTAACTCGATGATGCAGGTTCGATCGCTCTCGAACCCGCTTCGAATACCGGAGCTGCGGCGTAGGCTGATGTTCACTGCCGTCATGCTGGCGCTGTACCGGCTGGGCGCGCACCTTCCCGTCCCCGGGGTCAACGTGGCTGCGATCGAGAGCCTGTTCAAGCAGCAGGGAAGCCTGTTCAGCTTCCTCGACCTGTTCGTTGGCGGAGCGCTGTCCAACTTCGCCATCTTCGCGCTCGGGGTCTTCCCCTACATCACCGCGTCCATCATCTTCAGCTTGCTTCAGGTGGTCTTCCCGCGTCTGAAGGAGCTGGCCACCGAGGAGGGCGAGGCCGGGCGGCGGCGGATCGGGATGTACACCCGCTACCTGACGGTGGTGCTCGCCGTGCTCAACGCGGTGGGCCAGGTCTACCTGATACGGAGCCAGAACGCGCTCTACAGCGACAGGCCGCTGGCGATAGTGACGATCGTCGTGACGCTGGTCACGGGTACGATGCTGCTCACCTGGCTCGGCGAGGTAATGACCGAGTACGGGATCGGCAACGGCATATCGCTGATCATCTTCGGGGGCATAGTCGCCAGGTTGCCCGCACAGACCGCCCAAACCCTGACGCTCGTGCGGGCCGGCGAGGTCGCGTTGTGGCAGTTCTTCCTGGACATGCTGATCATTCTGGGAAGCATCGTCGCGGTGGTCATCATCACCCAGGCTACCAGGAAGATCCCGGTGCAGTACGCCAAGCGCGTGGTGGGACGGAGGGTCTACGGCGGGCAGTCCACCCACCTCCCGATGCGGCTGATCCAGGCCGGCGTTATACCGATCATCTTCGCGATCTCGGTTCTTCAGTTCCCGGGGACCATAGCGCAGTTTTCCAGGTGGGAGTGGCTGCAGCTCCTGGGCCAGAGGATCCTGCCGGGACAGCCTCTGGGCGACCTGCTCTACTTCTTCCTCATCATAGTGTTCACGTACTTCTACACCGCTGTGCAGTTCGATCCCAACGACATCTCCGAGAACATCAAGAAGTACGGCGGCTTCATCCCCGGGATAAGGCCGGGCAGGCCGACCAGCGACTACCTGGGCCGCGTCACGGAGAGGCTCACCTTCGTGGGCGCGCTATCCCTGGCGGCGATAGCGATCATGCCGGTCTATCTGGCGCCGGGCGGCGGGGTGCTCACGCTCTACTTGGCCGGGACGTCCCTGCTCATCGTGGTGGGTGTGGCACTCGAGACGATGAAGCAGCTCGAGGCGTTCGTGCTGATGCGCCACTACGAGGGTTTCATGAAGTGAGCGTGTCCTCGCGATGAATCTCCTCCTGATCGGGCCGCCGGGGGCGGGCAAGGGGACGCACGCGAGCGCGCTCGCGCCGCGCCTGGGAGTCCCGCACATCGCAACCGGCGACATCCTGAGGGCGGCGATGTCAGAACGTACCCGCCTCGGTATCGAGGCGGAGCGGTACGTCGTCAGGGGAGAGTACGTCCCGGACGCGGTGATGATCGGAATCGTTGCCGAGCGGCTGCAGCAGCCCGACGCCGCGGCAGGCTTCGTCCTGGACGGGTTTCCCCGGACGATCCCCCAGGCCGAGGCACTCGACGCGGTCCTCGAGGGGCTAGGGCGGAAGCTCGACTTGGTGGTGGTCCTCGATGCGGGAGAGGAGGCCCTCCTCCGCCGCCTGAGCGGACGGAGGATATGCGACTCCTCCGGCCACATCTACAACGTGCATCACAACCCGCCCCTGCAACCCGGCGTCTGCGACATCGATGGGAGCCCTCTGCGACAGCGGGACGACGACAAGCCCGAGACGGTCCTGCGCCGCCTGGGGGTGTACAGGGAGCAGACGGAGCCGCTGCTTGCCTTCTACCGGCCCAGGGGCCTGCTGGTCTCGATAGACGCGGAGCTCGGCGTCGAGGCGGTCGGCAGGGCCCTCGTCGAGGCGGTGACCGCCGGGGTGGCGGGATGAGGCAGCAGGGCCTGATAGTCCTCAAGAGCGCCGACGAGGTGGCCAAGATCAGGCGGGCCGGGCGGCTGGCCGCGGCGGTTCTTCGCGAGGTGGTGGAGGCAGTCGCTCCCGGGTTGGCGACGGAGGAGCTTGATCGGCTCGCCGAGTCGCGGATAAGGGATGCGGGGGCCGTGCCCTCGTTCAAGAACTACCGGGGGTATCCGTCCAGCATCTGCGTCTCGATCGACGATGAGGTCGTGCACGGGATACCCGGCAAGAGGCGGCTGCGCGAAGGCATGATCGTCTCGATCGATCTCGGCGTGCTGCTGGACGGCTTCCATGCCG
>JBBIJB010000063.1:0-4043 GCA_037446215.1 Armatimonadota bacterium | reverse complement strand
CGCAGCTCAGAAGGATCGTGGCGAAGGACATGAACGTCGTGCGCATCGGGCCGACGGACGCCGACCTGGCCACGACCGTGCCGATCGGGGAGGTTCCTTCGGAGGCGAGGAGGCTTCTCGCCGCGACGGCTGACGCCCTCGCCTCCGGCATAGCGGCGGTTCGCCCCGGGAGCCACCTAGGGGACATAGGGGCCGCTATCCAGGAGGTCATTGAGGGCGCGGGCTTCTCGCCGGTGCGAGAGTTCGCCGGCCACGGGATCGGCCGGGACCTGCACGAGGATCCGCGGGTGCCCAACGTGGGTAGGCGGGGCGCGGGTGTCGTCCTCCGTCCAGGGATGACGCTGGCGATCGAGCCAATGGCCAACATGGGGAGGTCAGAGGTCTGGGTCGACGGCGACGGATGGACCGTCCGCACCCGGGATCGCTCGCCCTCGGCGCACGAGGAGCACACCGTGGCAATCATCGAGGGCGGCGTCGAGGTGCTCACGCTGGACGGCGAAGCAGCGCCGCACTATACTGAATGATTGTGGGTCAAGCGACGAGGATTCCGCCGGAGGGGCTGATCGGAATGGTGGTCGCCTCGCGGGCCGGGCGGGATGCGGGTGAGCGGTACGTGGTCTTAGCCGATGCCGGCAGCGATAGCGTGCTGGTGGCTGATGGAGATCGGAGGACGACGGACCGCCCCAAGCGGAAGAACGTGAAGCACCTGGTTGTGCGCGGGCCGGCAGGCCCGGTGGGCGATCGGCTTCGAGCGGGCATGGACGTCAGCAACGAGGATCTCAGGAGCGTGCTGGCCACGCCGTTGGAGGGTTCATGACCAAGAAGGACGCGATCGAGGTGGAAGGCATCGTCGCCGAGGTACTGCCGAACGCGATGTTCAGGGTGACCCTGACCAGCGGGCACAAGGTCCTGGCACACATTTCGGGGAAGATGCGAATCCACTTCATCAGGATCCTGCCCGGGGATCGCGTGAAGGTGGAACTGTCGCCGTACGATCCAACGCGAGGAAGGATCACCTACAGATACCGGTAGGATCCACGGCAGAGGAGCAGGCAGGCATGAAGGTCAGGGCGTCCGTTCGAACGATGTGCGAGAAGTGCAAGATAGTCAAGCGCGGGCGGCGGGTGTTGATAATCTGCGAAAACCCGAAGCACAAGCAGAAGCAGGGGTAGGGGGAGGCTAATGGCGCGTATCGCCGGAGTGGATCTTCCGCGTGAGAAGCGGATCGAGGCAGCGCTCCAGTACATCTTCGGCATTGGGGCCAGCAGGGCGAGGGCGATCTGCAAGGAGACGAAGGTCAGCCTCGACACGCGCGTGCGTGCGCTGACGGAGGATGAGGTCACGCGCCTTCGCGACTTCATCGAGCGCAACTACAAGGTGGAGGGCGACCTCCGCCGCGACGTGGCGATGGACATACGCCGGTTGTCCGAGATCGGCTCGTACAGAGGGGTCCGCCACCGGAGGAGCCTGCCGTTGCGCGGCCAGCGCACCCGGACCAATGCGCGAACCCGAAAGGGCCCGAAGAAGACCGTCGGGGTTCGCCGCAAGGCGCCTGCCGCACCTGGGCCCGCGGCCAGATAGCCTGAAGGTGACAGGACGAGACGGAGATCCAAGAGGGGGAACGGATGGCTGACAAGCCGAGAGGCCGAAGGCGCGAGCGAAAGAACATACCGGTGGGCGCTGCTCACATCCGCTCGAGCTTCAACAACACGATCGTGACGATCAGCGATCCGCGGGGCAACGTGGTGGCCTGGTCGAGCGCGGGGACCTCCGGATTCAAGGGGTCGCGTAAGGGGACGCCGTTCGCCGCGAGCGTCGCGGCGGAGACGGCCGCGCGCAAGGCCATGGAGCACGGCGTTCGGCAGGTCGAGGTGTACGTGAGGGGTCCTGGAGCCGGCAGGGAGTCGGCCATACGGTCACTCCAGTCCGCAGGGCTAGAGGTGAACCTGATCAAGGATGTCACCCCGGTACCCCACAACGGATGCCGCCCGCCCAAGCGAAGAAGGGTCTAGCAACTCGGGGAGGAACTGATGGGACGCTACACGGATGCGGTCTGCCGGCTCTGCCGGCGCGAGGGCATGAAGCTCTACCTCAAGGGGGAGAAGTGCTACGCGGAGAAGTGCCCGGTCCACAAGCGGCCGGCGCCTCCCGGTATGCACGGCGTCTCCCGCAGGAAGCTCAGCGAGTTCGGCGTCCGCCTGCGTGAGAAGCAGAAGCTCCGCCGCATCTACGGGGTTCAAGAGACGCAGTTCAAGACCTACTTCAAGCGCGCCGCCACGGCGAAGGGCGTGACGGGAACGCGGCTGCTGCAGCTGCTGGAAACCCGCATCGACAACGTCGTCTATAGGATGGGGCTCGCCGCATCGAGGTACGAGGCGAGGCAGATGGTTGCCCACGGACACCTGGCCGTGGACGGCAAGAAGGTAACCACCGCCTCCTACCAGCTCCGGCCGGGACAGACCGTCGGTGCCTCAGACCCTGCCGGCGTCCATCCCAGGATGAAGGAGCTGGCCGCGCTGCCGGGCAGAAAGGCACCTTCATGGCTGGAGTTCGACCCGGCGCAGATGAAGGCGCGCGTGCTCGCTCTACCGGCTCGTGAGGAGATCGACGTCCCGGTTCAGGAGCAGCTGATCGTCGAGTACTACTCCCGGTAGCCCCAACCGGTGAGTACAAGCGGCTAGTATCTGGGAGGAGTGCGCACAATGTCCACAGGAACGATCTGGGAGGCTCCCACCACCAGGGTGGAGTTTACGGAGCTCTCCGATACGTACGGGAAGGTCGTCGTCGAGCCGCTCGACCGCGGATTCGGCGTAACCTTGGGCAACGCGCTGCGCCGTGTGCTGCTGTCCGCGATCCCCGGAGCCGCCGCTACGTCGGTAAAGATAGAGGGAGTACTGCACGAGTTCTCCACCATTCCGGGCGTAGTAGAGGACGTCACGCAGATAGTCCTGAACCTCAAGGAGCTGACGCTGCGCCTCTACACCGACAAGCCCAAGCTTCTCAGGCTCGAGGCCAAGGGCAAGAGAGAGGTGACCGCCGCCGACATCCAGGAGGACCCAGAGGTCGAGATCATCAACCCCGGGCTGCACCTGGCCACCCTCGACAGGAAGGACGCGAGCCTGACCGTCGAGATCGTTGCCGAGCGCGGAAAGGGCTATGTGCCCGCAGAGCGGCACCGCCGCAGCGAGCACGTGATCGGTGTCATCCCCGTGGACTCGATCTTCTCGCCTGTCCGCAAGGCGAACTTCGCCGTGATGGACACGCGGGTGGGCCATGCTGTCGATCTCGACCGCCTCGAGCTGGAGATTTGGACGGACGGTTCTATCAGGCCGGAAGAGGCGCTCCAGGAGGCGTCCCGCCAACTGATCGACCATCTGCGCCTCTTCGCCGGCATCGCGGAGACGGCGGCCGCGGGAGGGTCGTTCGGGCGGGGCGAGGATCCGGATCTGACCCGGGCGGGGAGCATGCCGATCGAGGAGCTCGACCTCTCCGTCAGGCCGTACAACTGCCTCAAGCGCGCTGGCATTCACACGGTAGGAGACCTCATCCGCAAGAGCGAGGACGAGGTAGTAGCCGTGAAGAACTTCGGGCGGAAGTCGCTGGATGAGGTCAAGGAGAAGCTCGCCGTCCACAGGCTGAGCCTGCGGCAGCCCGACGAGCTATAGGAGCTGGAGAGATGGGACTGGGGGCAAAGCAACGCAAGCTTGGTCGCGACACCGGTGAGCGCCGTGCGCTGTTCCGTGATCTGGTCGGCGCGCTGATACTCAACGAGCGCATCGAGACGACGGACGCGAAGGCCAAAGAGACGAAGAAGATCGCCGACGGCATCATCTCTACGGCGCTCGCGAACGACGTGCACGCCCGCCGGCAGGTACGCCGTCTCCTCATCGACCCCAAGGTCGTGAAGCGGCTGTTCGGCGAGATAGTGCCGCGCTACGAGCCAGGCCGGGGGGGATACACCCGTGTCATCAAGACGCGCACCCGACGTGGAGACGGGGCCCAACTGGCGCTGGTCGAGCTCGTGAAGTAGGAACACCTCGCCT
>JBBIJB010000062.1:0-13333 GCA_037446215.1 Armatimonadota bacterium | reverse complement strand
CGACGCGGCCGCGGTGCTCCTCGCCGCGGCGCTGGTGGGGAGCGCGCTCGGGTTCCTGCGCCACAACTTCAACCCCGCGCGCATCTTCATGGGCGACTCCGGATCGATGTTCCTCGGCTACGTGCTGGGGGGACTCTCGGTCATGGGCCTCTACAAGTCCTACACGATGATATCGCTCGCGGTGCCGATCCTCGCGCTGGGAGTGCCGATAGCCGATACGGCGTTCGCCATACTCAGGCGGTTCAGGAGCGGTCGTGCCATCTTCCTTCCCGATCGAGGGCACCTCCACCACAGGCTCCTCGACAGGGGCCTCACGCAGCGGCAGACCGTCTTCATCCTCTACATGATCAGCGCCCTGCTCGGGTTCGGGGCACTGGCGCTCGCCGGTGTGAACCGCTCCGCGTCGATCTGGACGCTAGGCGTGATCGCCGGGGTGCTCCTGGTGACGGCCAGGCGGATGGGGCTGCTGCCGAGGTGAGCGGCCCCGGGGCGGATCCCCGCGCTCCGATCATGCTGATATTCGGCACCCGGCCGGAGGCCGTCAAGATGGCCCCGGTGGCGGCGCGCCTGAGGGAGAGTCCGTATCTCCGGCCCCAGATCGTCGTTACAGGCCAGCACCGCGAGATGCTGGACCAGGTGCTGCGGCTCTTCGCGATCACCCCGGACCGCGACCTGGACATAATGCTGCACGAGCAGTCACTGTTCGACATCTCCACGAGGGCGCTCTCCGGGCTTGCCCCAGTGCTCTCGGAGATGCACCCCGCGATGGTCCTGGTCCAGGGAGACGCCCTCTCCACGATGCTCGGCGCTCTGTCGGCCTTCTACTTCCGGATCCCGGTCGGCCACGTGGAGGCCGGGCTGCGCACACACGACAGGTATCGGCCCTTCCCCGAGGAGATCAACCGGCGCCTCACCTCGGTGCTGGCCGACCTGCACTTCCCGCCCACGCCCGGCGCCAGGGACAACCTGCTGGGGGAAGGCGTGCCCGCCGATAGGGTCCTCGTGACCGGAAACACGGTAATCGACGCGCTGCTCGACGTCGCGGGCAGGCCCGAGGTGGGGCTGCCCGCAGGCTTGCCCCCTCTGGAGGGTCGGCGCCTCCTGGTGGTCACCACCCACCGAAGGGAGAGCTGGGGCGAACCCCTCCGGCAGGTCTATCTGGCGCTGCGCGACCTGCTTGAGAGGTTTCCCGACACCGTCGTGGTCTTCTCGGTCCACCCCAACCCGGCCGTGCGCGGCGTGGCCGAGGAGGTCCTCGGAGGGCACGCCAGGGCGCACCTGATAGACCCCCCTGACTACGGGCCCTTCGTCCGTCTGATGGCGGCGGCGCACATCATCCTCACTGACTCAGGAGGCGTCCAGGAGGAGGCTCCCTCCCTCGGGGTGCCGGTGCTGGTCCTGCGAGAGGTCACCGAGCGGCCTGAGGGAGTCGAGGCGGGCGTGGTCGAGGTGGTCGGAACGTCGCGGGAGAGGATCGTCGAGCGAGCCGCGCGCCTCCTCCGGGACCCAGCGGCCCACGCGGCGATGGCCACCGCCCGCAGCCCCTACGGGGACGGGCACGCCGCCTCGAGGATCGCGGCGGAGGTCGCCCGCTTCCTCGGGTTCCCGCAGGAGCGGCCTGGGGAGTTCGCCCCCTGAGCAGCGCCGAAAGCGCGCCCTGCCTCTACGGATGGTATAATTAGTGGACAGGAGTGGCCCGGCGCCGCGGTGCTGCCGCCGGCGGGGCCGAGGGAGGAGAGGTAGCCGTGCGCCTGCGGGTTCCGGTTGCGATTCTTGTGGCAGCGGCCGTCGCTTTCGCCGCCGCCTCTTCCCTCGCGGCGCCCAGACAGCCGGTAGAAGTGAAGGCCACCCTGATGGGAGAGGTCCTGGCCGAGGGGCTCGTCAAGCCGGGTGACGGCGTGGCCGAGGGCGAGCCGCTCCTCTACGTACGGACCGCGACCGGCCGCGCGGTTGCCGCCAGGGCCACCGTGGACGGCCGCGTCCTGGAGGTCCTGGTTTCGGCGGGCACGGTCATCAGAGAGCTTGGGACGGTTGTGGTCCGCCTGGAACCCAGGTAGGTACAGGTACGAACACGCTCTATCGGGCTCACGCACAGGCGACGGGATCATCCCGACGGCTGTGCGCGTTAGTTATGCCGCGCTAGTTAGGGAGGGAGTCGCAGTGGCCAGTCGCCTCAGGGTTCTCATCTTGGTGCTCCTGCTGGCAGCCCCGGTGGCCGGCGCCCCGCAGCAGGGCCCCTCGATCATGACGCTCTCCGAGATACGGCCGGGGATGCGCGGCGTAGGGCGGACGGTGGTCCAGGGCCAGCGCATCGAGGAGTTCCAGTTCGAGATCGTGGACATCCTGCAGGCAGGAGGAGGACCGGTAGGAGTCGACCGTCTCATCCTGTTCCGGATGTTCGGCCCGCTGGCCGAGCAGACCGGCGGCACCGCCGCCGGAATGAGCGGAAGCCCAATGTACATCGGCGGAAGGTTGATCGGCGCGCTGAGCGCCTCATTCACCTGGCAGGCGCCCAAGCGCGACATCGCCTTGGCGACGCCGATCGAGGAGATGTTGAAGCTCCTGGACCGGCGCCGGTCCGGAGGAGTGGGCATGCCGCTCTACCGCTCTTCCCGGCCGGTCGCTATCGGCGGGGGGGAGTTCGACAGGTTCGCGATCGCCGCAACCCCGCAACAGGTCGCGCTGCTGGCACGGATGCGGTCCGACGGGCTCGCGGTGGCGACGCCCGCGGTCGCCGCGTTCGCGCGCGGGCTGACGCCGCGCGCCTCCCGCATCCTCTCTGACATGCTGAAGCCGATGGGCCACGAGCTCCTCCAGGGCCACGGCGGTCGGGGCGACTTCGCCGCGGCCCCGGTTGCCGCGGGCAGCTCAGTGGGGATACAGCAGGTCCGGGGCGACATCGACTTCGGGGGGATATGCACCGTGACCGTCCGCGTCGGGAACAGGGTGCTGGTGTGCGGGCACCCCTGGGACAACCTAGGCGACGTGGAGTACGTCATGACGGCCTCGGAGATCGTCACCGTGGTGCGCACGATGCCGCGCCCGTTCAAGGTGGGCAACCTGGGGGCTATGATAGGGATAGTCGACCAGGACAGGAGCGGCGCGATTGCCGGCACCCTGGGGCAGCTGCCGCGCCTGTTCAACATCCGGGTCATGGTGACCGACGAGGAGTCGGGCGACCGGGTCCAGTTGGGGGCCCAGATGGTCCGGCGGCGGGACATGGCCCGGCTGTTTGCGCCGCTCGTGGCGCTCTCGGCCATCGAGCGGGCCCGCAGCCAGGGCGGCGGAGAGGGAACCGCCACGGTGCGGACCACGCTCCGGGCAAAAGGACTGCCCTCCCCTATCGTGCGTGAGAACGTCTTCTTCAGCACGCGCGACGTCGCCACCGCCTCCGTCCTGGAGATAATCGACGCGATCGATCTCGCTTTCTACAACGAGCTGCGCCGCTTGGAGCCGCTCGATCTCACCGTCGAGACGTCGATCTCGCGCGCTCGGAAGACCGCCGTGATCGTGGGGGTGGAGATCGAGTCGCGGGAGATCAGGCCGGGCGGGACGCTCCGCCTGCGGGTGACCATGCAACCTCACCTTGCCGAGAGGCGGGTCACCAGGAACATCGAGGTTCACGTCCCGGGCAACTTCCCCAGGGGCCCGGCGGTGGTTGTCGTGCGGTCGGCCGGGATCGACGAGCCCGAGGTCCCGGTCGAGGCCAAGCTCGCCAGGGCACTCTCCTCGGAGCCCGAGCCCTGGGGAATAGGCGACCTGGAAGACGCGCTCGCGATATTCGAGAACTTCGGTCGGAACACCGATATCCTGGTCAGGATCCTGCCCTTCGGGCTTCCGACCACGCAGACCGACTTCACGCAGTTCGACGTGCAGGCCCTGCGCGCCGCGCGGACCGACTGGGTGATTCAGGGGTCTGAGCGGATACCCATCGTAGTGCGATAGGCATCCGCGCCAGCAGGCGAGAAGGGCGCTCTGCCGGTAGGAGGAGAGGTCCTTGCGGTCGGGCAGGCGTCGACTGACGACATCGATAGCGATAGTTGTCGCGGCGGCCGTAACGGCCGGGGCCGCGGCATGGGCCGTCGTGTCGCTCTCCTCGCGGATCGCTGACCTGACCGCCGTTGTCCTCTCCGCGGGGCTCGGGCGCAAGGTCGAGGTGGCCCGCGTCCATGGCGGGCTACGCAGCGGCCTCGTGCTGGAGGACGTCGTGCTCGCCGATTTGCCCGGCTCCTCCAGCCCCCTGCTGGTCGCGCGTAGAATCACCCTGCGCGCCGACCTGCTGCGCCTCGCGAGGGAGGCGTTGTCAAGGCGCGGGGTTGGAGGCGGCATCGAGCGGGTCATCCTGGAAGATCCCGTCCTCACCCTGAGCCGCGACCCCGCCGGGGTCTGGAACGTGACCTCACTCCTCTCCCGCACCGCGGGACCACAGGCGGCGGGCGCGTTCCGCGGCAGCGTGGTCGTCAAGGGCGGGGTGGTGAGGTTCTCGGACCACCGCAGACTGGCCCCGGACAGCTTCGAAGCGCACCTGCTCGGCCTCTCCGGCTCGGCCGACTTCGGTACGGCCGGGAGGATCGAGTTCCAGGGCGCCGCGGTCGAGGAGCGGGGCGGAGCCAGGGAGCCCGTGGAGGTGCGCGGGGCATACCACCTCCCAACCAGGATCCTGGACCTTGACCTCGCCGTTATGGGGAGCGACGCGGCCGCCTGGGGGCACTACCTCTTCAACACGCCGCGGTTCGTCATCTCGGCCGGCCGTTTCGACGCGGCGATCCACATCCTGACCATCCGGCGCGCCGGCCGATCGACCACAGACGTCTTCGGGCTGATCAAGGTGAGGGGAGGGCGTGCCTCGGTGCCGGCGCAGCGCATCGTCGTCGACGGCGTCACCGGGGACCTCCGCGTCTTAGGCCGGCGGCTGCGTTCGCAGGGCCTGACAGGACGACTGAACGGCTCGCCCCTGGAGGTGGCCGGGGAGGTCGTCCTGGCTCGAGAGCCCAGCGGAGACATAGTGGCGCGCTCGAAGGGCGTAGACCTCAGGATGCTCGCGAGGCTCCTCTTCCCCAGCGCGGCCCACCGGCTGGCCGGGGTCGCCTCCGGAGACGTGCGCATCGTGGGCTCCCTTCGGTCTCCCGAGATCGAGGGGCGTCTCGCCACCGCCCGCGGCCGCATAGACGGCTACGGCTTCGAGGGCATAGCCGCCGAGTTCTCGCTGTTGGGGGGAGCTTTCAGCCTCGACAGATTCAGTGGTCAACTCGAGGGGGCGACACTCTCGGGCAGCGCCTGGGGAAGCCTGGCCGCGGGCCACCAGTTCCTCACCCTGAGGTTCGACGATGCCGATGCCGCGACGGTGGCGGCGGCGTCGGGCGCGTCTTTGCCCCGGGTGGCCGGGCGGCTGGACGGGGCGGTTGCCCTGCTCAGGACCCCCAGCGGGCTGTCGGTGACGGGCATGGTGGTCGCCTCCGATGCCCGTCTGGCCGGCGAGGCGTTCGATACGGCCACGGCGACCTTCACCTCGAGCCGGAGCGGCCTGCTGCTTCACGATCTGAGGCTCAGGCGCGGCGCGGCCTGGGCCGTCGCGGCCGGAAGGCTGACCGGTCCGGGCGGGCTGGGGCTTCGGGTGGAGGCAGGCGAGATCGACCTGGCGGCGCTGCCGCTTCCGGCCGGGTTCGGCGCTCCGACCGGACGCGTAGGGTTCTCGGGAACCGTGTCGGGATCGATCGCGGATCCCGCCCTCGCCGGTGAGGTCCATCTCTTCGGAGGGCGTCTCGGCGACCTCCCGATCGACTCGGCAAGGAGCTCACTGCGTGCCGGTCGGAGCGGCCTGGTGCTCGAAAGCGCGGCTCTGCGCCAGGGCTTCTCCCGGTTCCAGATCTCGGGGACGATCCCACTCCGGCCCTCATCACGCCTGGCTCTCGACGTCAGCCTCGATCGTGGCTCGGTCTCCACGCTCGGCCGGCTGCTCGGGCTGCCCGAGGCGCTCTCCGGCACCGTTGAGGGTCGGGTGGCGGTCGGAGGCACCCCTGCCCGGCCCACCGCGTCGGGAAGCCTGACGGTGCGCGACGGCGCGGCGTTCGGGCAGCCCATCGAGAGGGCAGAGGCCGTGTTCCGCTGGGACGGTGCTGTCCTGGCAGTGGACGACTCCAATCTGCGCACCGGCGGCTCCCTCCTCGGCGTCGCCGGCACATACGACAGGCGGGCCGGTCTCAGGCTGAGCCTCTCGGGCAGCTCCATCCACCTTCGTGACATAGCGGTGGTCGGAGGAAGCCCTGTCGGGCTGGAGGGCCGGGTGGAGATCACCGGCCGGATCACCGGCCGCCCGGAGTCGCCTTCGATCGCGCTGAGCGCGGTCTCCCCGGATCTCGTTGTGAACGGACGGCGATTCGACGAGGCGTCGGTCCAGGCCCGGTTCGAGGCACGGACGCTGCGCCTCGAACCCCTATCGCTGCGCGCAGGGGACGAGCGGTACCGCCTGGCCGGGGAGATCTCGCTGGCAGCGTCTCACCCGATCAACCTGAGCCTGACCGCCGAGGAGGGCCGCATCTCGACGCTTCTGGCCGTCGGAAACATCAGGCCCGGTGTGCCCGTAGAGGGGCGGATCTCCGGTGAGCTCTCAGCCGTCGGCCCCATCGCGAACCCGTCGGCCAGGATCGACCTTCGGATGGACAGCGGGCGCCTCGGGGACTATCCGCTCCTCGGGGGACGGGTGAACCTGGCGCTCCGAGAAGGGACCGTATCGATCGAGAGCTTCGAGATACTGCCGGCGACCGGCCGTGTCGCGGCGACCGGCCGGCTGAACCTGAGGGGCGAGAGCCAGATAGAGGTCGGCGGCAGCGACCTGGACATGGACCTGTTGAGGTCCGCCATGCGCCTGCGACGGCCGCTGGTCGGCCGGCTCAACTTCACCACGCAGATGGGAGGGACGCTGGCCGCTCCGGAGATCGGTTTTGCCCTCGATGTCACCAAGGGCGGGATTGCCGGGGCCACCTTCGACGCGCTCATCGCGAACGCGTTCTACAAGGATGGACTGCTGCAGATCCAGCACGCCCTGCTCGTGCAGGACGGCCACAAGCTCCGGGCCGTCGGGAGCCTTCCCTTCAACCCGGCGCTCCTTCGCTTCGACGAGCGGCGCCCGATCGATCTTCGCCTCACGCTCGCCGACGTGAACCTCGGCCTCCTGCGGCTTGCCTCGGATCAGATAGTGGAGGGGAGGGGGGCGGTCGAGGGCGCCCTGCTGATCGACGGCACCGTGGCGTCTCCCCATCTGACAGGCGGCATAAGGATCCAGGACGGTCTGCTCCGGCTACGGGGCGTCCAGACGCCGATCGAGTCCCTCAGGCTCGACGTTCGCTTCGAGGACTCCACGATCCGGGTGGCCGAGGGCAGCGCCAGGATGGGCGCGGGCACGGTCAGGCTCGAGGGTGCGGCCCGCGTCGTTGCGCACCCCACGAGCGGGCTCGCGCTCAGCATCTCCGACGAGGCACCGCTCTCCCTCCGCGCGACAAGCGCGAGGGTGGTGGTCCCCCCCATGATAGACCTTCACGCCACCGGCACGCTGAAGCTCCGTGGGAGCCTGGCGGACGGACGCCGACCCGTGACGGTGGAGGGGCACCTCCTCCTCGCCGACGGCGCGGTCATCGTCTCCCCCGGCACGGGCGCATCGCCGGCCGCCTCCTCCAGGCTCGCCTTCCGGGGGCTGTCGCTGGAAGCGGGCAGCAACCTGTCGGCCAGGGTCGGCGGGTTCAAGCTCGACATCCGGCCGGGTGGAGCCGTGGAGTTGGTGGGAACGCTGCGCAGCCCCACGCTGGAAGGGAGCATCGCGGCGCAGCAGGGGACGATCGTCGCGCTGGGCACCTCCTTCGACCTACGCGAGGGAACCGCGGTCTTCTCTCCGCACATGGGGATCTACCCGACGGTCGCAGCCACCGCCGAGACCAGGGTGGGCGCCACGCAGGTGTTTCTCACGGTCCGCGGCACACCGCCCGATGCCCTAACGCTGGACCTTCGCTCCGACCCCGATCTCCCCAGGGCCGAGATCGTGGGGCTGCTGGGACGGCAGGCCAGCATAACCCGGTTGCTTGGCGGCGACGTGGCCGGAGCGATCGGGACCGAGCTCGGCAGGATCCTGTTCGGGCAGATCAGCCTGGCTCTCGGGAAGGCGATAGGGCTGAGCGAGTTCGTGGTCGAGTACGACTTCAAGGGGCCGCTGGCCCTGCGACTGGGAAAGGCGCTGTTCCCGGAGCTCTACCTCACGCTGACGACGACCTTCGAGGAGAAGACGCGCTACCTCTGGGCGCTGGAGTACCGGTTCGCAAGGCA
Organism: Armatimonadota bacterium; assembly: GCA_037446215.1. GTDB lineage: Bacteria > Sysuimicrobiota > Sysuimicrobiia > Sysuimicrobiales > Humicultoraceae > VGFA01. The sequence continues at coordinate 5,020 of JBBIJB010000062.1, read as the reverse complement.
GTGGCAGTTCTCGCTCCGGATAGACTCCGCGGGCTTCCGCGAGGCGGTCCTCTGGTACACCGCGCGGTTCTGATGCCCTAAGAGCGGTGCCGTCTCTCCGATTGTCGGTCTTACTCCCACAGGAGATCGCCCCCGTGAGTAGAAGCAGAGGATGATGCGCTGGCGCCGCGCCGGAACCCCTGCGTCACTCGCCGACTACCTTCGAGAGCTGCAGAAGGTTGAGCTGCTCCGCCCCGAGCAGGAGGCCGCCCTCTGGGGCGAATACAGGCTGGCCGGCAGCGCGGAGAGCCGGCTGCGGCTGATCGAGGCCTACCAGCCGCTCGTTTTCAAGATCGTGATGCAGATGAGGCCCCCGGAGCCCCTCCTGATGGACTTGATCCAGGAGGGAGCCGTCGGGCTCATCGAGGCCGTCGAGCGCTTCGACCCGGGCCGGCAGGTTCGCTTCCCTACCTTCGCCACCTATCGGATAAGGGGGCGCGTTCTCAACGCGCTGGATCGCGTAAAGGTTGAGGTTTCGCTCGACCAGGTTATCGGCACCGCGGAAGACCTGTCGCCCCTGGCATCCCTTGCCGATCCCGCCGCCGCGGCCGAGATAGGGGGCGTCGAGGACCGCTCGGTGGTCGAGTCCGCCCTCGCCGCGATCCGGCGGCTGCCGCCCCGCGAGAGGGCCGTCATGGAGGCGGTGGTTGCTTCCAGGGAAGCCCGCACGATCGCCCGCGAGCTCCACATCAGCCTGTCCCACTTCTACAGGCTGCAGAAGCAGGCGACCACCCGCCTCAGGACGATCCTGGGCCTGGAGCCGATGCACCAGCCACGGCACGCCTCCGGATATTAGGACTGTGACGTGGGTGAGGGATCTTCCATGAATGAGCGACCCGAAAAGCTGGTTGAGCGAGTCGAGCTGGCCGAGAGGTGGCTGGATCGTGCCAGGCATCAGCTTGAGAGCGGCGATCCCGGCAAGAGCGCGCTGACCCTGCTGCTAGCCGGGGCGGAGGTGGCGCGGGCCAGGGAAGAGAGCCTGGCGGCTTCGGGATCGAGCGACGCAGGATCCCCGCAAGACGCACCGCGCTACGCGCTCCCACTGGCCGCGCTCTTCCTGGCGGCCGGCGTGGCCGCCTTGCTGCTGCTCCCGCTGCCGCACCTCCGAGCGCCCCTTGCCAAAGTCGGCGATGGTGCCCCGGCGGTAGTGCGGCTGGAGGGCGGGAGCGGGTCCGTGCTCAAGATGGTGACGGCGCAAGCCCCGACTCCGCAGGCGCCAAAGGTCCGGGTAATCGTCTACGCCCCGAGGGCCGCGGTTTCGCCGCCGGCCGCGGCACGGGCGCTCACCGAGGCCGCGCGCCCTCCGGGTCCCGCCCCGATCCTGAAGGCGACAGCGGTTGCGCCGCACGCTCCGGCAGGAGCCGTCCCCGCGCCGGCGCCCGTGCCGGCCGCGCCGCAGCCGTCAGCCGCGCAGGCCCCGCTGCTGAGCGAGGCCGACGTGATCGACCTGGTGCTGGCCGCGGAACGCTCCCTGCGGAGGTCGGCCGGTCAGTAGCCGCGGGCTTGCGTACCGCGAGATCCGGGTGATACCCTTGGCAGGTGCTGCTGGGATAGACTGGCTCCGCGCCCGGCCTCACTGCCGGGGCGAAGAGCGGGGCTCAGCGGCCGCTCTCTTCTCCTAAGGAGGAAGACGTTGCACCACCTTTCGCGATCTCCCCGTAGCGCGGCGTATCGAAGGACGACGATCGCCTGGGCGGCTCTGGGAGCCCTGATCCTTGCGACGCTCTCACCTGCCGCCTGGGGGGCTCCGGCTCCGCAGCCGACCCCGGGACCCACCGCTACGCCGTCACCCGCGGCGCCGGCTCCTTCTCCTACGCCCACGCCCAAGATAACGGACGTCGCCGTGCGCGGGCTCGAACGGGTGCCCGTCTCCGTGGTCCTCGACTCGGTCGGCGTGCGCACCGGGGAGCTGCTCTCGGACGAGCGGCTGCGAGCAGATCTGGCCGCGGTGGTGGCCACGGGTTGGTTTGCCGACGCCAACGTGCGAATAGAGCCCTACAGGGACGGCGTGCGGGTCGTCTTCCTCGTCGTTGAGAACCCCCCGATCGCGCAGATCTCGGTCGAGGGCAACACGGTGATCAACACCCCGGAGATAGTCACGGCCCTCAACGTGCCGGTCGGGCAGGTGCTCAACGTGATCCGCCTTCGCGACGGCGCCCGCGCGGTGGAGAAGCTCTACGAGGAACGTGGGTTCGTATTGGCGCGCATAGCCGACGTCGGCGTGACCGGCGACGTCAACGCCAGGCTGCGGGTTCGGATAAACGAGGGCCGGGTGGAGGCGGTGCAGTACAAGGGCGTCGTCAAGACCCAACGCTACGTGCTGGACCGCGGGGCGGTCGTAGTGCCGGGACGCGTCTTCAACGTGAACGAGCTCAACGCCGACCTGCAGCGGATATTCAACCTGGAGCTGTTCGAGAGCATCCAGGCCCGCCCTCTCCCCGGGTCGTCTCCCGACCAGGTCATCGTCGAGATAGAGGTCAAGGAGCAGCCCTCCCAGCAGGCCCGCTTCGCGCTGGGCTACAGCGAGCGCACAGGAATCGTCGGGATGCTGGAGTACACGGAGAAGAACTGGAAGGGACGCCTCGAGCAACTCTCGGTCAGGTACGAGCGCGGGCTCGGCGACCGAAACGTGCCCTCCCTGACCGCGCCGGTGGCCAGCAACTTCTCGATCACCTACCGCAAGCCGTGGCTGGACGCGCGCGGTACTGCGCTTGAAGCGTCCCTCTACGAGGCGAACTCAACCGAGACCGAGTACGCGGCGGACAAGACTATCGTCTCGCGATTCCATCTCAACAGGTTGGGCAGCTCGATCGCCTTGACGCGACCGATCGACCCCATCACCCATGCCGCCCTCAAGCTGAAGAGCGAGCGAGCGCTGGTCGACCTGCTTCCGGTCGACCCGACCGTCCCCCCATGCGACACCGATCCCGACGATCCGGCCTGCCCCAAGCCGCCGCCCACCTACATCACGTCGGGAAGGACGGTGTCGCTCCAGCTCTCGGGTGTTCGGGACTCCCGCGACAGCCGCACCAGCCCCACGAAGGGTGAGCGTTTCGGAGCGTCGATCGATCTGGCCCTTCCGCTCATAGGGAGCGACTTCAGCTTCGGCAAGTACTACCTGGAGTACACCCGCTACATCCCCGCGGGCTCGTTCACACTTGTAGGCCGCGCCGCCGTCGGGTTCAGCCACGGCACCCTGCCCTACCACGAGCTCTTCACGCTGGGGGGGCCGTCATCGCTGCGGGCCTATCCGTTTGGATATCTGCGCCAGCCGACCTTCGGGCTCGTGAACCTCGAGACCCGCGTACCTCTGGGCGGACTGGCGACCATGCTCAAGGAGTTCGTCGGGATCCTCTACGTTGACGTGGGAAGCGCGCCTATCTCCTCGTCGATCCTGCTCGGCTACGGCGCGGGCATCAGCGTCAAGACCCCGGTGGGTCCGATCCGCATCGACTACGCCATCGGCTCGGAGGGCACGCAGACCTGGATCAGCATAGGACATCCCTTCTAGGGGCCGCTGCCGCGCGACTCGGACCGCGGACCGCGGTGCTGGTTCCGGCGCTGCTTGTCGTCATGCTGCTCGGAACCGCTGTGCCCACGCGCGCCGCCGAGCCGGTGCGGCGCGTGGAGATCCGCATCTCGTTCGAGGGCGGGGAACCCCACCCTCTGGTGGTCCGCCGCGTCGCGGAGACGATCGCCGCCGCGGGAGAGCGCCTGCTCGTCGGCAGGGAGATCGAGCTCGTCGCGAGGCAGGAGACGGCACTGGCAGGGGTTCTTCGGGACGTCGTGAACCGCGTGGTGTGGGGATACACGGTCGCGGCCATACGGTTCTCCGCGGGAGCGGTCACGGCGGTCTCGGTAGCACTCCAGCCGCGCCACCCGGTACTGGGCGAGCTGCCGGTCACCTTTGCCTATCAGGGGATCCACCCCGAGGCGCGGCCCCTCGTCGCCGCGGTCCTGGAGCCGTCCATACCACAGATGCGAGGCCTGCTCGTGAGGCTGCCGCTCGACGCCCTTGAGTGGGCCCTCCCCGTGGTGGAGAGCAGGGCTCGGGAGCTCGTGGAGGCCGCGGCTCCCGGCTTCACCGCGGCCGCCCGCCTGTCGGGCGATCCTCCGGGCGCGCTCGCCGTAAGCGTGACCGCGAAGGATCCGCTGGTCATCCGGGACATCGGGGTCAGGTTCAGGTCGAGCTCGGTGCCGCTGCTCCTGCTGGACGGCCACACGCCTCAGGCGATCTCGATGGCCGAGCCGCTGAGGGGGCTGCCCGTCGCCTTTGCCGCCGCGCACCGCGCGAAGCTGGAAGCGATGATCGCCGAGCGGCTGAAGGCCTATCCCCCGGCAATCGAGTACGGCATCGTCGCTCGTCCGACGCTGAGGGTGGCGGAGCAGACGAACCTGACGCTGCTCGCGGAGTCAACGCTCTACCGGGCACGTCTGGAGGCCAGGCTGAACTTCGGGGCCGACGCCCCGCCCGCCGACGTCCGGGCCCAGGTGGGCCGGGCATTCGGATCTCTGGAGCCCTTCGTCGAGATGACGCTGGTCCCGTCCAGCCTCGCGTGGCGCTGGGCCCTGGGCGTGAGGCTGGAACTAGGCACCCACCTGTCGGTGGGCGTGCTCAGCCGGCTCAGCGGAGAGGGCGCGGAGCCGTTCATCGTCTACCGGCTCTCGCCCGACCTCACGCTGCGCGGCGCCTACTCCCCGCAGAGCGGAGAGATCGAAGGAGCGGTCACGTACAGGATGAACGAGTTCCTCTCGTGGGAGGCGGTCGGGACCTCCCGGGGGTATGTCTGGCTGCGCATGGTGAGCAACCTCTGAGGCCGCCTCCTATGGGCCTCAGCCGGTGTTTGACACATCACGGTACAATTAGGGCGTGCCGGTGCGCGCCGAACTCGAGACGGCTTCCGGCAGGTCGCTCGTGGCGGACACGGCAGGTCGCTGGGGAGGGTATGCGATGAAGGTAGATGCACGGAAGCTGGTCATA
>JBBIJB010000061.1:0-13940 GCA_037446215.1 Armatimonadota bacterium | reverse complement strand
GCCGCGCCGGAACCTACGGCCCTGACCACCTCGTAAGATATCACCGGATGAGCCTCGCCGGTGTTGGATCCGGTGATCAGCACGCAGTCAGCCGATCTGATCTCCCGCACCGCGTTCGTCATTGCCCCGCTCCCGAATGAGGCGGCCAGACCGGCCACCGAGGGAGCGTGTCAGAGACGTGCGCATAGGTCTATGTTGTTGGTCCCTATGACCCCCCTCATGAGCTTCTGTATAGCGTAGTTGTCCTCGTTTGCGGCCAGCGCCGACCCTATTCCGGCTACGGCGTCGGGCCCGCTACCCTCGACTATCTCGGCCAGGGAGCCGGCAACGATGTCGAGCGCGACGTCCCACTCAACCTCGACGTGGGACTCCGCCAGCCCCGGCGCTCGGACCAGCGGCGATCGGCCCAGGCCGGCCGGCGGCTGATCTGGCGTGAGGCCGAGCCGGTTGGCCAGGTCTCGCCGGACCATCGGCTTCCTCAGGCGCTGCGGGTGCGTTGCGAATCCCAGGCCGAACCTGCCCTTGGTGCACAGGAACTCGCCGTTTGCGGGCGCGTCCGCGTATCCCGACACCGATACGATCTCGCCGTTCCGCGTCGCGACCTCCAGGCCACAGCCCGTCCCGCAGTAGGGACAGACGGTCCGTGTCCGAACGAGATCCCACTCCCTGCCCTTGCCGATCCTGCCGACGGGCATCAGAGCCGCGGTAGGACAGACCTGTAGGCAGTTACCGCAAAAGGTGCACGAGGTCTCCGCGAGCGGGGCGTCAAACGGGGTGGCCACGTAGGTCCCAAACCCTCGCCGGGCCATCTCTATTGCCGTCGCTCCCACCACCTCGTCACAGACCCTGACGCACTTGGTGCAGGAGATGCAGTACTGGTGGTCCCGGATGAAGAAGGCGTTGTCGTCCTGGTAGAGGTCCCGCGCCACTTCCTTGTCGTGGCTGGTCTCCTCCAAGCCCAGCTCGTAGGCATATCGCTGCAGCTCGCACCGGCCCGCCCGCTCGCAAACCACGCAGCGCAGCGGGTGATCCGACAGGAGGAAGTCGAGGACCTCCCTTCGCAGTGCTGTGAGCCGCTCGCTCTGCGTCGTGACCACCATACCCTCGCGGACGGCGAGGCCGCAGCTGGGCGCCGGCGTTGCCTGCCCCTCAACCTCGACCAGGCAGAGACGGCATCCACCCCAGGCCGAGAGATCCGGGTGATGGCACAGCCGAGGGATGTCGATTCCCACGGCCAGCGCGGCTTCCAGCACAGTGGTGCCCTGACCGGCCTCAACCGTCCGGCCGTCTATCGTCAGGCTCGCCTGCGCGGTGGTCGGTGCGTTGCTCATGTCTCCTATGGCCATCGCGGTCACCTCACTCCTTGCCAGCCAGGGCGGCGCAGGTGCCGGCCGGGCACCGCCGGTCGTGGATGTGCGCCTGGTATTCGTCCCTGAAGTAGCGTAGGGTTGTTAGGATCGGGTTCGGGGCGGTCCTCCCAAGCCCGCAGAGCGAAGCGGTGCAAACCACATTGGCGATCTGCTCCAGCCTATCGAGGTCCTCCGGGCGCGCCTGCCCCTCGGTTATCCGGGTGAGGATGACCAGCATCTTCCGGGTTCCCACGCGGCACGGCACGCACTTGCCGCAGGACTCGTCCTGGGTGAAGCTCAGGAAGTAGCGGGCCAGGTCCACCATGCAGGTCGCGTTATCGGCAACAACCATGCCGCCGGAGCCCATTATGGCCCCGGTCCTCCCGAGGTCCTCGTAGTCAACGGGTGTGTCCAGCAGGGACTCGGGCAGGCAGCCCCCGGAGGGGCCTCCTACCTGAACGGCCTTGATCGTCCGCCCCTCGCGCGCGCCTCCGCCGATGCGCTCCACCACATGCCTCAGCGAGGTCCCAAGAGGTACCTCCACCAGGCCGGTGTTGCGGATCGCGCCGGTGAGCGCGAACACCTTGGTCCCACCGCTATTCTGGGTTCCGAGCCCGGCGTACCACTCGGCCCCCCTCGCGATTACGAGGGGCACCGTGGCAAGCGTCTCGACGTTGTTTATGCAGGTAGGGCAGCCCCACAGCCCTTTCTCGCTCGGGTAGGGAGGGCGCATGAACGGCACGGCACGCTCGCCCTGGATCGAGCGGATTAGCGCGGTCTCCTCCCCCGAGACAAAGGCGCCCGCGCCCTCTCGCACGTGTATCTGGAACGAGAACGGGGTGCCGACCACCGAGGACCCCAGCAGCCCCCAGAGGTTCGCTTCCTCGATCGCGCGCCGGAGGCGGTTGACCGCCAGCGGGTACTCGTGGCGGACATACACGTAGCCCTCGGATGCGCCCACGGCATACCCGGCGATCACCATGCCTTCCAGCACGGCGTGCGGGTCGCCCTCCATGATGCTGCGGTCCATGAATGCGCCGGGATCGCCCTCGTCTCCGTTGCATATGATGAACTTGCGCTCGCCGGGCTGCCTGCGGGTAAGTCCCCACTTCTCTCCCGTGGAGAATCCGGCGCCCCCCCGTCCTCGGAGCCTTGAGGCGCTCACCTCACCGACTACCTCGTCGGGGCTCATCTGGAAGAGCGCCCTCGTCAGGCCGGCATAGCCGCCACGCGCGAAGTAGGTCCTGATGTCCTCGGGATCGACCACCCCGCAGTTCTGGAGGGTGATCCGCTGCTGGTGCGCGTAGAACGGGATCTCGTGCTCGTGGGAGTAGGCGTCGCCGGTGATCGGATCGTGGTAGGTCAGGGCTTCCTGGGGTGCCTCCCCGGCCTCGATCAGCCTCACCATCTCCGGGACCGCCTCGGGCCTCACCTCTGAGCACAGCAGGCCTCCCGGCTCGACTCTCACGAGGGGCCCCTTCGCGCAGAAGCCGTGGCAGCCGGTTATGCTTACGACCTTGGGCCACCCCTCCTGCCGGCCGTTCGTGCCCGCGTGCTCCGTTCCGGCCAAAGCAGCCTGGAGCGCCTCCAGCACCTGGAGGCTTCCGCTCGAGACGCACCCTGTCCCCGCGCAGACCAGGTAGCGCCTGGGCACTCCAGCGAGGACCTCGGAGTAGTGCTGCGCCGCCAGCCGAACCGCCTCTTCTCCCTGCAACGGCGGCTGCGGCGCCCCCGCAGCCCCGCGCCTCTCCGGGGTCGTCATACCTTCCCCTCCCCTGCCGGCGCCGCCTCTGCGGAGCCGGCGTAGCGGTCGAGTATCTCACCCACCCGCTCCGCAGTGAGGCTTCCGTGGACGTCATGGTTGACCACCATGACCGGCGCCAGGCTGCAGCAGCCTACGCAGGCGACGGTCTGCAGGCTGAACATCCCATCGGGGGTGGTCTCGTCCTGGGCCACCCCCAGCGCGGCCGAGATCCCGGCCACGAGGGTGGAAGAGCCCGCCACGTGACAGGCGGTCCCACGACACACCTGGATCGCGTGCCGGCCGGGCGGCGTGAACCTGAACTGGTTGTAGAACGTCGCGACGCCGTAGAGGCGCGCAAGCGGCACCCCGAGCTCCCTCGCGGCATACTGGACAGAGCGCTTGGGGAGGTAGCCGTGAACAGACTGGATCTGCTGCAGCACCGTCACCAGCACATCGTGCTGGCCTCGATAGCGATCGAGCACGCCCATCAGTTCGCTGGGCGGCGGCGCAGCCAGGGGATCGCCCATGTAGGCGATCTTCCGCAGCCTGCCAGGGGAAGGGGCCGCGGCCATGGTCAGCTCCCCCCGGCTGGCGGCGATCCTGCGGCCGCCTTCGCCGCCCGCAGCACGTTCGTCATCAGCAGCATGTTGGTTACGGATCCAACCCCTCCCGGCACGGGCGTGATGGCGCCCGCGACCTCTCGCACCTCGTCGTAGGCAACGTCGCCGACGGTCCTGCGCTTCTGCTTGCCTCGCTCGTCGACGACCGGCTGGCCCGCGCCGTCCAGCACCGGAAGCATGTTGATGCCCACGTCCACCACGATCGCGCCGGGCTTGACCATCTCAGCCTTGATGAACTCCGCCTTGCCCATAGCCACGATGAGGATGTCCGCGCGACGGGTGTGCGCCGGTAGGGTTCCGGCGCGCCATGTGAAGGAGTGCACAGTGGTGGTGGTGGCGTTGCGCTGCAGGGCCAGGAAGTAGGCCGGCTTGCCCACTATGTTGCTGCGGCCGACGATCACGATCTCCTTGCCCTCGAACTCCCGCTTGGGGTCCAGCCCCTTGTGGGCGAAGTAGCGCTCGAGCAGCTCGTAGCAGGCCCACGGGGTCGCGGGGTAGAGCGTGGGTTGGCCGAGCGCCATCCTACCGGCGCTGATCGGATGCAGGCAGTCGATGTCCTTGGCCGGGCTGAGCGCCTCCAGAACCGGACCCTCGTCCACCCCCTTGGGGAACGGCCGGAGCGGCAGGATCCCGTGCACCGCCGGATCGTCGTTGAGGGAGCGCAGCCCCTCCAGTATGTCGGCCAGGGTGGAGTCACCGGGAAGCGCCATGTCCCGGTAGCCCAACCCTATCTCCCCGGCCATCCTCTCTACCTGCCTGCGGTACATCCTGGCGCCGTAGTCGTCGCCGGCCATCAGCGTCGCCACTCCCGGTTTGACCCCGGAAGCGGCCAGCGCGGCGACCTGGCTCTTGAGCTCGGACTTCATCTCCTCGGCGATGGCAACTCCGTCTATGATATCGGCCATTGGGCTCACCCCAGCTTCTCGTAGGTCATCTTCATTACATCGTCGCGGACGGCGCGCACCTCGGCCAGCGCCTGCTCGATCTCGGCCCACAGCGGCCCGGTGAAGGCAGCGTCGCCGATCGGCCCGAGGTTGATCTTCACGTTGAGCGCCGCGCTCTGGGCGCCGGCATCCGCCAGCAGGGCGGCGATCGCCGCGTCGGTCACGACCTGCACGTTGCCCTTCTCGGTGGTCACCTTGCTGAGATCGGCCACCTCCCGACACAGGCGCACCACCTGGCCCGGCGCCTTTACGGCGTTTCGCAGGGCTTCGGTGATCGCCGCCTTCCTCGCCGCCTTCTCATCGTCGGTTGCCCGTGGGAGCTTGTACGCGTCCATTACCTTCCGGAATGACTCGGCATCCTCGTCGATGGCCGAGAGCAGCTCCACACGCAGCTGGTCGGCGCGGTCCCTGGCCGCCTCCATCTCCGCTTGCACGGCCGCGTACTTCTCCTTTCCGATTGTCAGGTTGGCAACCATGCTCACGAGCGCGGCGCCGGTCGCCGCGGTCAGCGCCGCGGCGGCCCCGCCTCCGGGCTCAGGAGCAGAAGATGCGAGCTTCTCGAGAAACGCGTCTATTTGCGTCTTGGGATACATCGCTACCTCCCGGGTGTTGTATCTGCCGACAGATCACCAAATCCAGATGGTTGTTCCACTCACTCCGATGCGGCGGCGAGCCCGCGCATACGCAGCAGCGGCACCGGGTCGATCATCAGCCTCCGCAGCCCTGCGTCCTTCTCCCGCAGGCCGAATGCCAGTGCCATCAACTGCGTGAAGTAGAAGGCGGGCATCTGCGTCACTCCCGCTGCCCGGGCCGCCTCCGGCTGGCGGGCGTCGAGGTTGCTGTGGCAGAGCGGGCAGGCCACCGCCAGCGCCTCAGCCCCTGCGGCCTGCGCGTTCCGGAGGATACGGCCGGTGAGCTCCACCACGAGCTCCGGCCGGACGACCGTGTGGCCCGCCCCGCAGCACTCGGTCTTGTAGGACCACGCCACCGGCTCTCCCCCCAGAGCGGTTATCAGGCGGTCCATCTCGGTCGGGTTCTCCGGGCGAGCGGCCCCGGTGACCGCCGGGGGACGAGTCAGCAGGCACCCGTAGTAGCAGGCCACGCGCATGCCGCGAAGCGGGCTCGTAGTACGCTCCCGGATCGCGTCCGCTCCGATCTCGAGCAGGGTGTGGAGCAGGTGCTGCACCCTCAGCCCGCCGGGCGTCCGATCCGGCGCGTCCGCCTGGGCGTGGCGCAGTCGCGAGAAGCAGGCCACGCACGGTGCGGTCACGGCCTGGAACCCCGCGCGCGATGCCAAGTCGAGGTTTGCGGCGGGCAGCTCGGTGGCGATCTCGGCCGAGGTCTGGTGGGCGGCGGTAGCCCCACAGCATCTCCAGCCCTTGAGCTCGCGGAGCCGGAGGCCAAGGACCTCGGCCACGGCCCTGGTCGAGGTGTCGTACTCGTGGGCGCTGGCATGAAGCGCGCATCCCGGGTAGTAGGCGATCTCGCCCGGGCCGGCTTTGCCGACCGCGGCGCGCCCCGGCAGGTCTGGCAGGAACCGCAGCTTGCCGGCCTTGATCATGCGGAGGGCGAACTCCCGCTGGCGGAAGGGCTTCCGGGTCCTCAGCCCCACCTCGGCCCCGACTCCGACCTCGTAGAGCCGCCCGAACAGCTTGATGCTCCGCATCGCCGCCTGCGTGAAGATCAGGGCCTCGGGGACCGCGGCGGGCACGCCCCGCCGCGTGGCCACTATCCTGAGGGCGTCCATGACCCGCGCCACATCTATGCCCTGGGGGCACCGCGCCGTACAGGCCTGGCAGGAGGCGCACAGCCAGAAGGTGTTCGCATGGAGGAGCCTCGCCTCGAGCCCAAGCTGCAGGCACCGCATCGCCGCGTGTGGGGGGAGTTCCATGGCCGAGGCCAGAGGACACCCGCTGGTACAAACCTTGCACTGGAAGCAGAGCACCGGCTCCTGACCGCTCTCCCTGGCTACCTCATCTGCCAATGAGACGGAGCCGGCCGCGCCGGCCTTGCGAGCGAGTTCAGCCATTGTTCTCCTCCGTAGGGGCCGCCGGCGCCGCCCCGCGGGCCCGGGCCTTCCTCAGCGGAGAGAGGCCGAGCTCCGACACCCTCTCTGTCATCTCGCGGGCGACCTCGGCGAACCTCGGGCCCTGCGCCGACGAGAGGTTGAACATCTCGAGCCGCTCGCCCCCTATGCCCGCCTCGTCGAGCTGCTTCTTGAGGTAGCGCACCCTGCTCTTCGCCTGGTAGTTGCCGACCTGGTAGTGGCACTGCCCCTCCAGGCATCCTGCCACGAAGACGCCGTCGGCGCCGGCCTCGAACGCCCTCAGGATGTAGAGAGGGTCGACCCCACCCGTGCAGGGCAGCAGCACCACCTTGACGTTCGGCGGATAGGTGAGGCGCATCACACCTGCCAGGTCTGCGGCTGCGTAGGCGCAGTAGAAGCAGCAGAACGCCACGATCTCGACGGCCGCGGCCGAAGCGGCCGACTGCTCCGCCTCTGCGGCGTGGTTCTTGAGATCAAGAGACATGGAACGCCTCCTGCCGCCCCAGCAGCGCGGCGATCTTGGAGAGCATCTGATCCCGCCGGTAGTGACCCAGGCTCAGCGCGCTGCCCGGGCAGGCCGCCACGCACAGCCCGCATCCCTGACAGCGCGTGGCCTCTATCACGGCCACTCCCTCGCTGTCAAACGAGATGGCGTCGTAGGCGCACAGCCTGAGGCAGGTGAGACAGGTCGTGCACCTGTCGCGATCCACCGTGGTGACCACCCCGCCCACCTCTAGGCTGTCGCGCCAAAGGAGCGTGCTGGCGCGGGCCGCTGCTGCAAGCGCCTGCGCCACCGCCTCGTCGACCGGCTTCGGGTAGTGGGCGCCGCCGCACAGGAACAGCCCTTCGCTCGCGAAGTCCGCGGGCCGGAGCTTGACGTGGGCCTCCAAGAAGAAGCCCTCCAGCGTGGTGGGAACCTTGAACACCGTGCACAGGTCGGACGACCCCTCCGAGGGAACCTGCGCCGGAGAGACTACGAGCATGTCGGCCGCCAGCGAAATCTCCTCGCCCACCGCTGGATCGAAGACGGTCACCGTGACCGCCTCGCTCGTCCGCTCGACCCGCGGGGCCCGCTCCGGCGAGTAGCGGAAGACCCTGACGCCCTCGCGCCTCGCCGTCGTGAACAACTCCTCGGCGAATCCGTACGTCCGGATCTCGCGGGCCAGGACCGCCACCGAGGACCCCGGATTGGCCCTCTTGAACTCGATCGCCGCCGCCATGGACTGCGCGCAGCAGGTCCGGCTGCAGTAGAACGGCATCCTGTCCCACGGCCCGGCGCACAGTATCATGACCAGCGAGCGCGCACCGTCCGGCGAGGCGGTGCCGCTCAGCCGGCGCTCGAACTCCGCAAGCGTGAGCACCCGGGTGTCCTCGTCCACCCCGTACGACGTGGGGCGCCACTCCTGGAGGCCTGTCGCGATCACGGTGGCACCGTGGCGGACGACCTCCTCTCCGCCGGGCGTCGCTATCCTGGTCTCCACGTTGCCCAGCGTGCCGTGCGACTCGACGACCGTGGCTCCGGTGAGCACCCTGACGAGCGGGTGGGCCGTCGTGCGCGCAACCAGGTCTTGGAGCAGCGCCGCCGGCTTCGATCCGTCCCAGGAGAGCAGCGGCGAGCGCAGGCGGCCGCCGAGCTGTGCCTCCTTCTCGACCAGGACAACGGGAAAGCCCTGCTCCGCCAGGTTCAGGCCAGCCGCCAGACCCGCCACCCCGCCGCCGATCACCAGGGCCTCGTGACGCACTGGGACGGGCACCTTGTGCAGCGGCGCGAGCCTTCCGGCCCTCGCGACGGCCGCATCTATCAACGCCCTGGCCTTCTCTGTGGCGCCGCGGGGGTCGGCGGAGTGAACCCAACTGCACTGGTCGCGAATGTTGGCCATCTCGAAGAGGTAAGGGTTGAGGCCGGCTTCCCGCAGCGCCTCCCTGAAGATCGGCTCATGCGTGCGAGGAGTGCAGCTGGCAACTATGATCCGGTTGAGCCCTTCCTCTGCGATCGCCTCCTTGATCCGGGAGAGCGTGTCGGCAGAGCACGTGTACATCGAGGTCTCGGCCAGCGTCACACCGGGCAGCCGGCGCGCGTGATCGGCAACTCCGGCCACATCGATCACTCCGGCGATGTTCGAGCCGCAGTGGCAGATGAAGACCCCTATGCGTGGCTCCGGGCCTGTCTCGATCTCGGGCGGGTACTCCTTCGGCACGATCCTGGTGCCACGCGAGACGCCCACGATGCCCATGGCTGCGGCTGCCGCTCCGCTGCCCTCTATCACCGAGTCCGGGATGTCCTTCGGGCCTCTGAACCCCCCTGCCACGAACACCCCGGGGCGGGACGACTGGAGCGGGTCAAGCGCCGAGGTGGCGGCGAAGCCGTACTCGTCGAGCCCTATCCCGGCCGCCTGGGCCAGCTCCACCGCTCCCATTGGGGGGGTTAGTCCCACGGAGAGCACTACGAGGTCTGCTTGCTCCTCGCGAACACTACCATTCTCCTCGACCCTGAAGGCGAGCGCGTGTGTGCCGGGGTCCTCCCTGAGCGCCGCCACTCGCGTGCGCACGTAGCCCACTCCCGCACGCTTGGCGCGTTCGATGTACGCGTCGAACCCCTTCCCGAAGGCGCGCAGATCCGCGTAGTACACGGTGCACTCGGAGCCGGGCGCATGCTCGCGGGCCAGGATCGCCTCCTTGGTCGCGTACATGCAGCAGACGGATGAGCAGTAACGGTGGGTCTGGTCCCTGCTCCCGATGCACTGGAGAAACGCTATCTTGTGGGGCTCGCTTCCGTCCGAGGGACGCCTGACGTGTCCCTGCGTCGGCCCGGAGGCCGAGAGCATCCGCTCGAACTGCGGCCCGGTCAGGACGTTCGGGAACCTCCCCACCCCGTAGGCGTCGGCGAGGGCCCCGTCGAATGGCTCTACCCCGGGGGTTAGCACGACGGCGCCCACCTCGAACCTCTCGATTCGCTCCGCCTCGCCGTGGTCAATCGCCTCCCGGCGGCATGCCAGCACGCACTCCAGGCACTCCGCACAGACCCCACATGCGAGGCAGCGGGAGGCCTCCAGACGGGCCTCCTCCTCGGTCAGGCTCTCATCCACCTCGACGAAGGAGACGCGGCGCACCTCCACGGGCAGCTCCCGGGACGAGGCGCGCGGCTGCATGCGGATCTCTCCGCGGGAGAGCCGGGCCTCCAGCTCGGCGACCGTGGGCTTGCTCACAGCCGCGGAGGCCTCGGGCTCGAGTTCCTCTCCCCTGAGGTAGGCGTGGATGGCCCTTGCCGCGCGGTGGCCGGCGGCGATGGCATCTACCAGGAAGGCGGTGCCGGTGGCGAGATCGCCTCCGGCGTACAGGCCCGGGTAGCCCGCGGACTGGGTCTCGGGGTCCACGGCCAGCGATCCCCACGGCGTGGCTGTCGTGCCCGGGAGGTCGGAGACCGGGCCCAGGTCCGGCGCCAGGCCGATGGCGAAGACGACGGCATCCGCCTCGATTACGTGCTCGCTACCCTCTTCGATATCCAGGTGGAGCCGGCGCGCCTCGTCGAAGCGCATCGATCGTACCCGCTGGCAGAGGAGCCCAGCCGCGCGGCCGTCTCTATCCACCACCCGCACGAAGCCGGTCGAGGGATGGATGTGGACTCCCTCTTCCTCCGCAGCGGCGACCTCCCAATCGTGCGCGGGCATCGTGTCGCGGGACTCGGGGCAGGCCAGGTGCACCTCGGCACCGAGCCGCACGCACACCCGCGCAACGTCCATCCCCACGTTCCCTCCGCCTAGAACCAGAACACGTCTGCCCAGTTCCGGAGGCTGACCCAACCGGCTGCCCTGCAGGACATCGGTGCTCGTCAGTACGCCGGGAAGGTCCGCCCCGGGGATGGGCAGCCTGCGGGCCCTGTGGGTTCCAGTGGCCAGGAACACCGCCCTGTAGCCCTGCGCGAAGAGCTCTCTGATATGCTCGACCCTGCTGTTGTACCTGATCTCCACCCCGAGATCGAGGATGTCCGCGATCTCCCTCTCGACGACTGGAGCCGGGAGCCGGTGCTCGGGGATGCCGACGCGCATCATCCCGCCCGCCACGGGTAGCGCCTCAAATACCGTGGTGCGGTAGCCCGCCAGTGCCAGCTCGCGCGCCGCGGTTAGGCCTGCCGGTCCAGCTCCGATTACGGCCACCGCCTCCGGATGGGTCACCTCCGCGGGCGGCAGCGGTTCGCGCGGACGGGCGTAGGCCCAATCGGCGACGAAGCGCTTGAGAGCCGCAACCGAGACAGGACCGTCGAGCTGCCCCCTCGAGCATGCCTCCTCACACCTGTGGTTGCACACGCGGCCGCAGATTGCCGGGAACGGATTCTCCCTCCGGATGACCCTGAAGGCTTCCTCGAAGCGGCCCTGTGCCACCAGGGCCACGTATCCCTGGGCACGCTGGTGGATCGGACAGGCGTCACGACACGGCGCAACCCCGCGCTTGTCTATTGAGAAGGCGCCCGGGACCGCCTGGGCATAGGATTTGAATATGGCGGTGCGGTCGGCGAGCCCGGCGTTGAACTCGCTCGGCACCCGGACAGGGCAGACGGCGGCGCAGTCGCCGCAGGAGGTACACCTGCTCGGGTCGACAAAGCGCGGGCGCCTCCTCACCGTTGCAACGAACTCACCCGCCGAACCCTCCAGGCTGTGGAGCTCGGCAAGCGTCAGCATCTCGATATTGGGATGCCTGCCGACGCTGGAGAGCTTCGGGGAGAGGATGCACATCGCACAGTCGTTCGTAGGGAACGTCTTGTCCAGCGTGGCCATGCGACCGCCGATCGCGGGGCCGCGCTCCACCATGTAGACCTTCACTCCCGCGTCGGCCAGGTCCAGGGCGGCCTGGATTCCCGCTATGCCGCCGCCCACGACCATCGCCGCCCCGACCGGAGCCCGGGCCTGATCGCGGCGCTCGCCATCGTGCTCCACAGTCACCATCGTCCGGCGCTCCGAGTCGCCACTGCCGACCTCGGAGCCCCCTCCCTCCCTGAGTTGCCGCTGATCCAGCGCCGCCGGGGCCGCGCCTGCCGCGTCCTCCGGCACATGCAGCACACGGTTCAGCTTCTCAATCTGATCCGCGAGCCTCTCGCGGCAACGCTCGAGTATGTGGCGCTGATCTCCCGTGAGATCGCCTGCAGACCCCGCGAGCATGGCCTCCAGGTAGTCGGCCACCCTCACCGCGGGTGAGCGCAGATCGTGCGCGGCCACGGAGTGGATCTGCGCCAGGCGCGCGCGTATCTGGGACATCCGCGACTCGATCAGGTCCACGAGCCCGGACATGACCGGATAGCCGATCTCCCAGTCGATGGCCATGAGTCGCCGCAGCATCGGGCCGTTGATCGAGACCAGAGTCGTGGGCTCGACGCAAACGGCGGAGAGCGTGAGCAAGAAAGGAGGCACCAGCGCCGACCAGCCGAAGCTCTCCCCCGGACCGAGCACCGCGACGACTGCCGCACGCGGCAGATCCTCTTCCGGAGCAGTCACCCCCATCTCGAGGGCAATCCGTCCGGAATGAACCACGCAGAACGATGCGGCCTCGTCGCCCTCCGAGAACACCCGCTGCCCTGCCTGGTAGGACTCCACCGAGCCGAGCGAGGCCACGAGCTCGCGGGCCGATGGGGTGAGGCCCCCGAACAGGATGCAGCGATCTAGCGCCTCGCGCACAATCACGTCAGGCCGCCTCCACCCTGCCGGGCTTCGAGTTCTTCGAGCCGGGAGCCCTTCCGGAGCCGGACTTCCACAGGGTGAAGTGGAAGGCGGTGCCAACCGTCCTTCCGCTGGGAGGGCTCTCGACCCAGATGCGGCCCCCGTGCGCCTCTACAATCTTCTTAACGAGCGCGAGGCCCAGGCCTAGTCCCTTGGCGTCCGCCTTCTCACCCCGATAGAACTCGTCGAAGATCCTGGGCTGCTCCTCGAGCGGGATCCCTATTCCCGTATCAACCACCTCGACCTCGACGAAGTCGGGATGGTCGGATGCCAGGATCTCGACCGTGCCCGCCGATGGGGTGAACTTGACGGCGTTGTCCAGCAGATTCGTGATCGTCTCCTGGATCCTTAGAGGCGCCAGCGGGAGGAGCGGGAGGCCGTCCGGAATCCGATCGCGCAGGGCTATCCCCTTGATCGCCGCAGCCGGCCCCACGTTCTCCATCGCCTCGCCCACTATCGTCGCCAGCGCGGCAGGCTTGATCTCCTGCGAGAGATCGCCGGTCTCTATCCTCGATACCCTCAGCAGGCTGTTTATCAGCTCTATGAGCTCCTGAACGCGGTGGCTGCAACGCCCGACCATTGCCCGCTGCTTCTCGGACATCTCGCCCGCGTAGCCGCCGAGCATCACCTGGAGGTAGCTCTCCACCGCCGCGAGCGGGGCCTTCAGTTCGTGCGAGACGAGCGAGATGATGAAGCAGAGCTTGGCCCTCGCCTCTTCCAGGCGGGAGCTGATCAGCTCGGAGAGCTGGCCGAATATTATCGCGCCCGCCGCGGCATCGTCCGCGACCAAGCGCTGCAGGGCCTGCCCGTCTATCGCCAGGACCGATGTCGGCTGGATCGCAAGCGCCGACATGGTCCGCGTATGTGGGGGCACCAGGGCCGACCAGCCGAAGGACTCCGTAGGGCCGATCACGGCGGCGAAGGCCCGCCGTCCGGATCCTTCGGCTCTGCCCACGTGGACGTTCATCTCCAGGGCCACACGGCCTTCCTCAATCACGTAGAAGTGGGTCGAGTCGTCGCCTTCCTGGAAGACGCGCTGGCCCGGGCTGTAGCGCTGTTCCACCCCCACGGCCGCTACGAGGGCTCGCAGCTCGCCGGGCAGCCCCTTGAAGACCGGGGATTGCTCCAGCAGCTCCTCGTGTGTCATGCTAATCAGCCCCCTGCCCCCTCAAGCCGCTGGCCTCCAGGACGCGCGAGGTGAGATGCTCCCAGCCCATCGCCATGAGGTGGATACCCTGGCAGTGCGGGCGCAGCTCCCGAATCAGCCCGGCGGCGATATCGACGCTTGCGGCCTGCCTGTCCTTGGCGCCTTCCATCATCTGGATCAGGCGGTCCGGGACAAGTATCCCGGGCACGTTCCTGTTCATGAACCTCGCCATGCCGGCGGACTTCAGGAGGATGATGCCGGCGAGAACAGGCTTGCCGATGTGGCGGGTTGCTCTCACGAACTCGGCGAACCGCTCGGGGTCAAACACCGCCTGCGTCTGGAAGAACTCCGCGCCGGCCCTTGCCTTCTTCTCCATCTTGA
>JBBIJB010000060.1:0-14849 GCA_037446215.1 Armatimonadota bacterium | reverse complement strand
CCTCAGATGCGGAGCTGGATGCCCCACCGAACGGGGCGTCGGCGAAACCACCGTCACGCGGAGCACTCGCCCGAGGGCACCGAGATCGCCAGGTCGAAGAACGCCGAAGCCCCTAGGGCTACCGGGAGGCCGGAAGTCGCGCTACCTTCGGTTTCATCCAGAGATCGGCAAAGATCCCTGTGACCATAGGACCAGCTCCTGGAGATGAGAGGATGATGGCTGAGATGTGCCTTTGCTTGGCCTGTCAAGGCCGGCCTCTGCTGTGAAGTCCACCGTGGTGGACTGGGCCCCTCCCAGAGAGCTGCCGCGCGTTCTGGTCTTGTGCCCCGGAGGCCTCTCGCCGCGTCGGAAGCACTCACCATAGCGCAGGTACTTCACGCACGATAGGGGCCAGCCGGTCCTGACCCGCCCAGGGATGTTCCAGATTCTGGCCTGGCCCAAACACTTGACCGAGCCAGCGCTCCGCCCTTGAGTTGGGGGTGCCGCTTGGAACATCGAAGTGAACCCGCACAGCGACGGACGGCCCGGTCTCTCCGACGCATAGACCCCCACGCCCGTCCTGTCTGCCCCATTGTGACCAGTGCACTAGGGGTCATAGGTGCGCCCGCGGTGAGTCTACTCCTCCAGCAGTTGCCGCCTAGGCGCACTCCGGGCGCACAATCGGCTTTGACCGGACGGCTCGCCAGAGAAGAGGTGTTGAGGAAACACAGGTCAGCGTGGGAAGGATCCTGGAGCCGGCGACGAGATTCGAACTCGTGACCTGCGCATTACGAGTGCGCTGCTCTACCACTGAGCTACGCCGGCTCAGGCGGACCCATTGTATCAAACCGGGCCGCGCACGCACAGCCGAACGCTGCGAGTCACGCGGCAGGAAGGATTCGAAGGAGTCCGATCGAAGATCGATTCAGGTCCCGACGACTCCCGGCGTCGAGGTGCCATGATGACCGAGCGGCTGTGGGATATCTACGAACAGCTCTGTCAGGTTGAGATGAGAGGGCTGGACGAGTTCGTGCGCCGCGTGAAGTCCGGGGAGTTCGGTGAGTTCCCTCGCTGTGACGTCGTCGCCTTCCTCCGCGAGATCGAGGCGACCATGCTGAACAGCATCCACTCAAAGGCGATGGAGCACCAGAGGTACGCCGACGTCGAAGAGCAGGTCAGCGAGCAGGCCCACGAGATATTCGATGAGCTAATCGAGGACTACGAGCGCTCCTAGCCGAGGAACCTCCCCCCGCGGTAGACCACCTCGCCGTCGGCGCGAACCTCACCGTCCGTCCTCATGTCGCAGATCATGTCCCAGTGCACGCCGGACCTGTTGGTGCCGCCGGTCTCGGGATAGGCCGCGCCCAGTGCCATGTGGACCGTCCCGCCGATCTTCTCGTCGAAGAGGATGTTGCGCGTGAACCTCTTGATCCCGTAGTTCGTCCCGAAGGCGAACTCCCCCAGAGTCCGTGATCCGGCGTCGAGATCCAGCATCGCCTTCAGCAGGTCCTCGCCCTTCTCGGCGCTTGCCTCGACCACGCGCCCCTCGGAGAAGCGGAGCCTTATGCCGTTGACCTCACGCCCGCCGTAGATCGCGGGGAAGGAGAAGCGGACCCACCCCTCGGTGGAGTCCTCGATCGGAGCGGTGAAGATCTCCCCGTCGGGGAAGTTGTGCTCGCCCGCGCAGTTGATCCACTTGCGGCCTCCGGTGCGAACGCGGAGGTCTATGTTCTCACCGATGAGGTGGAGCTCGTCCCTCGCCTCGAGGGCGCGAACGGCCTCGTCCTGCTCGCTGCGGACCTGCTCCCACGCGGCGACGGGGTCCGGGCGGTCGAGCAGGCAGGCGCCGAACACGAACTCCTCGTACTCCGCCAGCGACATCTCGGCGTCCTGCGCGTCGGCCTGGGTGGGATACTGGGTCCCGCACCACCTAAGCTCGCCTGCGGCCGCCCGCGCCAGGAACCGCTCGCTGATCTCCCGCGTCGCCTGGCGGCGCATCGCCTGGCGCTTGGGGTCAACGCCCGTCAGGGATCTCGTGTTGTAGTGCGCCCATATACCCAGCTCCGCATCGATCCTCTCCACCTCGTCGCGGGCCATCGGCGATACGAAACGGATCTGGTCGTCGGTGGCCTGCTTGAGGAATATCTCATCGAGGCCGTCTATGGAGATCCTGGTGAAGGCGTTGGCGCCCGCGGAAATCGCCTCCCTGTACGCTTCAACGATGAGCGGCGCGCACAGGGCGGGGCCGGAGATGCGGAGCAGTTGGCCCGGCTTGACATCCAGTGAATAGCGCACGAGGACATTCGCGAGCGTCGCAAGGCGTGGGTCTGCCACCTGTCGCCTCCTGGGGAGTGGTGGGCGGTGCAGGGCTTGAACCTGCGACCTCATCCGTGTGAAGGATGCGCTCTACCGCTGAGCTAACCGCCCGCTGCAGCCGCAAGTGATATTATAGGTCCGGCCAAAATGGAGCGTCAAGGAACGCCCCACCCACGGGAGTCCGAATGTCCTTCTCCTCGCTAGGTGCGCTCGGCGATGCGATAGTCGCGTGCCGGCGCTGCCCACGCCTGGTCGCGTACACCAGGCGGGTCGCGCGGGACCGCAAGCGGCAGTACGCCGCCTTCGAGTACTGGGGGAGGCCGGTCCCAGGGACGGGCGACGCCCGCGCACGCATCCTGCTGGTGGGGCTGGCCCCGGCTGCCCACGGCGCCAATCGAACGGGGAGGATGTTCACCGGTGACGGCTCGGGGGAGTTCCTAACCGCGGCGCTGCACAGGGCGGGGATCGCTTCCCAGCCAACCTCTGTCAGCCGGGGGGACGGACTCAGGCTGCTCGGCGCCTTCCTCTCGTCGGCGATCCGGTGCGCGCCGCCCGACAACAGGCCCCTACCCGAGGAGATAGAGAGGTGCAGGAGGTACTTGCTCGCAGAGCTCTCCCTTCTCGGCGGCGTGAAGGTGATAGTGGCGCTCGGAGGGGTCGCACACGCGGCGGTCCTGCGCGCCGCCTCCGAGACGGGGTGGGCGGTGCCGAGGCCTCTCCCTCGCTTTGGCCATGCGGCGCTGGCAACGCTTGAGCGCTTTGACGGAGAGCGGGTCGCGCTCGTGGCCTCCTATCATCCCAGCCGCCAGAACACGAACACGGGAAGGCTGACCCCGGCGATGCTGGATGACGTGCTGGGGGTCGCGACGGCAGCGGCCGGGGTCCGGAAGGCCGAGAGCAGGCGGAAAAGGTGACCGCTATCTCCCATCGCCGCGCGCTGTGGCTGATCATCGGTGTATCCACGCTCGTCCGCCTGGCGGCCGCAGCCGCTATCCCGATCCTGGACGACGAGGCGCACTACTGGGTCTGGTCCAGGCACCTAATGTGGGGATATCCCGATCACCCGCCGATGATCGCCGGCGTGGTCGCCATAGGAACCAGGCTGTTTGGGGACACGGTCCTTGCCGTGCGCGTCCTACCGGTGCTGCTCGGCAGCGTATCGGCCCTCCTGGTCTACTCGCTGGCCCGGACGCTCTTCGGGGAGAAGGCCGGACTCCGCGCGGCGTTGCTCTCGCAGGTTCTCCCGGCCTTCGCGGCGGGCGGGATCATCGCGGCCCCGGACTCGCCGTTCATCCTCTTCTGGCTGATGTCGATGCTGCTCGGTTGGAAGGCGCTCCACGGATCCCGGTGGGCCTGGATCGCGGCGGGCATAGCGGTGGGCCTGACGATCCAGAGCAAGCTGGCCGGAGGGGCTCTCGCGGTCTCGCTGGCCGGATTCGTGATCTCCACCAGGGAGCACCGATGGTGGCTCCGCTCGGCA
Source organism: Armatimonadota bacterium (assembly GCA_037446215.1). Classification (GTDB taxonomy): domain Bacteria; phylum Sysuimicrobiota; class Sysuimicrobiia; order Sysuimicrobiales; family Humicultoraceae; genus VGFA01. The sequence goes on along the minus strand of JBBIJB010000060.1, from coordinate 11,074 downwards.
TGGCCGGTCGGCGCGGCGCTCGCAGGAGCGCTGGTGCTCGTCCCCCTAGTCCTGTGGAACGCGGAGAACGGCTGGGCGACCCTGGGCAGGGCGCTGATCTACGAGCCGTGGATATCGCCCCGGTCCGTCCCGGAGAACGTGGCAGCCCTCCTGGGCATGCAGTTTGTCTACTACTCCCCGCTGGGCTTCGCGGCGCTGGCGGCGGCGTTGGCGGCGGCCGCGCGCCGGGCGCGCTCGGACGAACGGTTCCTATTCCTGGTCTGGTGCGTGCTGCCGACTCTGGTGGTGGTCCTCTACGCCAGCTCTCGCGCCCTTGCCAAGCCCCACTACACAGGGCCCGCTGCGATTACCGCGGTCATCGCCGCGGCAGGGCTCTGGGAGGCGTGGCGATCAGGACGCCGGGCGGGCAGGCTGATGAGGGTAACGGTTGCGACCAGCGCCGCGATGACGCTGCTGGTTCTGCTGCTCGCCGCGGTGCCGACGCCCATCGGCGCGAGGCTCCACGAGGAGTCCCGCGGTTGGGAAGAGGTCGGGCGCCGAATCGAGGAGATGATGCCGTCTCTTGGGCCTCCCGGGGAGGTCTTCATCCTGACCGAGGGCTACCAGGCGGCCAGCCGCGTGGCGTTCGCAACCCGGTACCGCTACGCGGTGGTGGCTCCGTTCAGGGGCTTCGACGCGTGGGAGCCGGCGGAGGCGTGGGTCGGGAGGAACGGAATCGTAGTGCACGCGCGGGAGGAGCCTCCAGGGCAGGCGCTGCTGCGGTCGTTCAAGAGCCTGGGTCGGGCGCAGAGCGTGCCGCTCTGGCCTGGGCAGGATGCGCTGCTCTTCCCTGGTGTCGGGTTCAGGGGGCCGCGGTAGCCGGTCGGCCGATCCGCGCGAAGTTGGCCTTGAGGATCGCGACCTCCTCGACGGTCAGCGCGAGCGCCTCCGTCCTGTCCGCCACGTCCACACAGAGTGCCCCTGGATGCGCTCCCAAAGGAGCGCTTCGCCCGTAGGGGGCGTCGAGGGAGCCGGCCTCGCCGGCCTTGGGAGCGCGGCGAAGGCTCTCGATCCCGGCCATGACAGCCTGAAGTGCGCGATCGAGGGCCGCGTGTCCCTTTCTGAGCGGCGGGCCCTCGGGGCTATCGAGCACGGCTGCCTCCTCGGCGGCCCGCTCGTCGGCCTCCCTCTGTATCTGCCCGATCACACGCTCGATCTGGGAGAGGGCGCCCTCGGTCCCGGGCGTCGGGAGTGGAACCGGCAGCGCCCCCGCGCCCGCCTTGAGGCCACTGCCAGCAGCCCTCAGCGAGGCCGCCGCCCGCCGCAGCGTCGTGGCCGCCGCGCCGGCTTCGGCGAGGCGGCCGTCTGCTTCACGTCGGATGCTCATAAACCTGTGGCTCCACGCGCCGATCTAATGTAGAGTAGCACTCAAGCGGCCCACCGGCAACGCCGCGTGTGGGGAGTCGCTGTGCCGCTGAGATCTCAATAGAAGACGTCTCCATGCGAGGAGTTGCGGAATGCGATTCGTCCGCTCGGTAGTGCTACTGGCGGTCGTGGCCGCGCTGGTGGCAGGAGCCTATCACATGATCTCCAGGAAGCCGGCCGTGACGGAGAGCGGCCCCGCAAGGCAGCGGCCTGCTCCGCTAGTACGGACCGCGGTCGCGGACCCCACGCATCTCGTCGAGCAGAGCGTCTTTCCCGGAGAGGTCAGGGCATCGGCCGTCGCTGATGTGACCTCTCGCATCAGCGGCCGCCTTGGAGCGGTCCTGGTTCGCGAGGGCAGCTTCGTAGCGCGCGGCGGATTGGTCGCGCGCATCGACGATCCCGAGTTGGTGCTGGCGGCGAAGCAGGCCGAGGCGGCGGTAGCGGTGCAGAGGGCGCGGCTCGCCCAGCTCCAGGCGGCGCCGCGGGCACCGGAGATCGCGCAGGTCGAGGCCTCGATCGCCCAGGCCGAGACGACCCTGGCGCAGTCGGAGCGCGATCTCGCGCGCTCCCAGCAGTTGTTCGCGGACGGGCTGGTGGCCCGGGCCACGGTCGACAGGAGCCAGACGGACGTGGAGCTCGCGCGCTCCAGGCTGCGCGCGGCGAGGGAGCAGCTCGCCCTGCTCAAGCACGGCCCCCGGCCCGAGGACATCGAGGCCCAGGCCTCTCAGGTCAGGCAGACCGAGGTTGCGGCGGCGCAGGCACGCGCGCGGCTGCGGGAGCTTCAGATCACCTCCCCGATCGCCGGGGTCGTGACCAGGGTGGGTGTCGAGGCAGGAACCGCGGTCTCGCCCCAGACCGTGATAGCCACGGTCGCGACCATACGTCCGGTCGAGGTGCACGTCATGCTCCCGGAGACCGATCTGCCCAGGCTGCGGCGGACCAGCATGGCGAGGATAACCGTCGACGCGCTCCCCGACAGGCTGTTCGAGGGCAGGATAGCGAGAACCGCTCCGGCGCTGGACGCGGCCTCGCGCTCGGCCCGGATCGTCGTCGTGATCCCGAACGCCGATCACGCGCTGCGACCCGGGATGTTTGCGCGAACGGCCGTGGTGTTCGATGAGAGGCAGGCGATAGTGGTGCCCTCCGACTCGGTCATCCGGAGAGGAGAGGCAACGGTGGTGTTCGTCCTCCACGAGGACGAGACCGTCGAGGAGCGGCCGGTGCGCACCGGGCACGTCGAGGGGAACCGGACCGAGATCGTGGAGGGGATCGCCGGCGGCGAGACCTTCATAACGACCGGTCAGTTGGGCCTCCGCGACGGGATGAAGGTCCGCACATCCAGCGGCAGCCCGGGCTCCGGTGGGCCGGCCGGCGGGACGTCGCAGCCCGGACCCGCACAGCCCACCCCGGGGCAGCAGCGGCCGTGAACATCTCCCGCTTCGCGATAGCCAAGCCGGTCACGACGGCGATGCTCTACATCGCCGTGGCGTTCCTCGGCATAGTCTCTTTCGCGCGGCTGCCCGTAGACCTGTTGCCGGACATCTCGTACCCCACGCTCACCATCACCACCAACTACACCGGCGCCGGCCCCCAGGAGGTGGAGCGGGAGATAACGACCCTGCTCGAAAACACCTTCAGCACGGTCCCGGGCGTCACCGAGATCACGTCGAACTCGATCGAGGGCCGCAGCACGATCTCGCTGCGTTTCGCGTGGGGCACCGATCTCTCGGCCGCGGCCAACGACGTGCGTCCCGCCATAGACAGGGTTCGCTCGCGGCTGCCCTCCGGCGCCGACTCGCCGCGCGTGTCGAAGTTCGACCCCAACATCTTCCCGATCGTCACGCTGGGCATCGAAGGCCGCGGCGATCTCTCGATCCAGCGCGACATAGCCGAGAACGAGCTCAAGCCGCGCCTGGAGCAGATAGAGGGCGTTGCGAACGTGGACGTCCGCGGCACGCGCGACAGGCAGATCCAGGTGCGGCTCGACGCCCGGAGGCTCGCCGCCTTCGGGCTCTCCGAGAGGGAGATCAACGCGGCGCTCAGGTCGGAGAGCGTGATAGACCCGGGCGGTGACGTCCGCGTGGGCGCGCAACGCCGCGTCGTCCGAACGACCGGCCAGTTTTCCACGGTGGGCGAGGTTGCGCAGACCGTCGTCGCGGTGCGCGGAGGCGTTCCCCTGCGCGTGTCCGACGTCGCGCGCGTGCAGGAGGGGCTGGCCGATGCCACCTCGCTGGTGAGGATCGGCGGCCAGCCCAGCATCATGATCGCGGTCTCCAAGCAGTCCGGGACCAACACGGTCGCGGTCGCGAACCGGGTCTTCCGGGTGGTCCGGCAGCTGAACGAGCAGTTCCCGCAGACGCAGCTCACGGTCGTTACAGACGGCAGCAGGTACATCAGGCGCTCGATCGCCAACGTGCAGCAGGCGGCGATGATGGGGGCGGCCCTCACCGTGATCGTGCTGCTCGCCTTCCTTCGCAACATGAGCAGCACGCTGATAATCTCGACGGCGATCCCGATCTCGGTGATGGCCACCTTCCTGCTGATGTTCAGCGGCGGGCTGACGCTCAACCTGATAACCTTCGGCGGCCTGGCGCTTGCGATCGGAATGCTCGTGGACAACGCGATAGTCGTGCTCGAGAACATCTTCCGCCACCGGGAGGAAGGGCGCCCCCCGAAGATCGCGGCGGACGAGGCCACGGCCGAGGTGGGCACCGCGCTCGTGGCCAGCACTCTTACGACGATAGTGGTCTTCCTGCCGATGTTCTTCACGACCGGCATCTCGAGCGTGATGTTCCGGCCGCTGGCCTACGTCGTGACGTTCTCCCTGGTATGCTCGCTTGCGGTCGCCGTGACGTTGATTCCCTCGCTCGGAGCCAGGGCGCTGGTCATCGGCCACGGTAAGGGCGCGGCAGGGCGCCTCGCGACGCTCGCGGAGCGGGCGTTTGCCTCGGTGGAGAACGGGTTCCGGCGGCTGCTGATGGCGGTGATGCGGCGACCGGCCCTCGTTGTGGTCCCGGCGGTTGCGGTCATGATCCTCACCTGGGCCGCGCTTCCGCGTATTGGCAGGGAGACCTTCCCGCAGGCGGACGAGCGCGAGTTCATACTCATGATCAACCAGCCGCGCGGGACCTCGCTGGAAGCCTCCGACCGAGCCGCCCGCAGGGTAGAGCAGATGCTCGTCGAGGAGGTCCCGGGCGTCGCCGCGGTCCTTACCACGGTCGGCGGAGGGGGGTTCGGCGGAGGGGGAACCCACTCGACCTCCTTCCGTGTGCGGCTCGAGAACGGAGCCGGAGCGACGAGGGATGTCATCGCCGACCTTCGCCGAAGGGTGAACGTCCCAGGGGCCAACCTGATCTTCAGGCCGATAAGCTCGCTGTTCTTCTTCCGCTCCCCGGATCCCATCAGCATCGACCTGCGGGGCTTCGATCTCGAGGCGGGCAATACGACCGCCCGCCGGCTGCGCGGAGTCCTCGAGGCGATCCCGGGGGTCACCGACCTGCAGGTCAGCCGCGAGGAGAGCGCGGAGGAGTTCACGGTGCGCGTGGATCCCACGCGCGCGTCATCGTTCGGCGTCAGCGCCGCGCAGGTCGCCTCCTCGGTCCGCACCTACGTCGGGGGAACCACGGCCGCGCTCTACCGCGCCGGAGGCGAGGACGTGGACGTCATCGTCCGTCTCCAGGAGTCCGACAGGACGACCCCCGACCAGATCGGGGACCTGCCGATCTCGACCCCCAGGGGGATAGTACCGCTAAGGCAGCTGGCGAAGATCGTCGGCACGCCGGGCCCGACCCAGATCCAGCGACGAAACCGGGAGCGGATCATCACCCTCACCGGGAACGTCACGGGCAGGGATCTGGGCGAGACCCTCGCCGACGTGCGCTCCGCCATGCTGAAGGAGCGGCTGCCCGCCGGGTTCTCGTTCGCCTTCGGAGGGGAGTACCAGGAGCAGCGCGAGTCGTTCGGGCAGCTCACCACCGGCTTCCTGATGTCGCTCGTGCTCGTCTACATGGTTATGGCTTCCCAGTTCGAGCGGCTGCTGGAGCCGTTCCTCATAATGGCCACCGTGCCGTTCGCGCTCGTCGGCGTGGCCCTCAGCCTGCTGATCACGGGAACGACCCTCAACGTCCAGTCGGGCCTGGGGGCTATAGTGCTGGTCGGGCTCTCGGTGAACAGCGCGATCGTGCTGATGACCTACGCCCTGCAGTTGAGGAACGAAGGTGTGCCGCTCCGGGAGGCTCTGGCAAGGGCCGGCCAGCGCAGGCTGCGCCCAATTCTGATGACCACCTTCACGACCTCGTTCGGGCTGCTGCCGCTTGCGATCGGCTTCGGAGCGGGGTCCGAGCTGCAGGCGCCGCTGGCCCGCGCGATAGTAGGGGGCATAGTGACCGCGATGATCGGGAGTCTCCTGCTGATACCGGCGCTCTATGTCTGGCTGGACGGAGCGATCGCCTGGGCGGCAGGCAGGCGCCGACGCGAGATGCCCTCGGGGGCCCTAGAGCCGGGCGACGGGGAGTAGGCGGCCCGGCCCTCTCCTAGCGTCCCCACGGGAGGTCGACCTGGATCCACCCCAGCCCCACCGCGAGGGCGAGCAGCATGAGCACGCTTGCCACAACCAGCCACTCGCGCCGGTTGTTGGATGTAACGCTCCCCACGAACTCCGTCAACCGCCGCACTGTCCGAACACCCCTTTGCCCGCCTACCTGGAGGGCAGCATCCTCTCCGCCTTCGGCGGCAGGAACCGCTCTGTGAAGACCTTCTGCCACGCGGGCTTGGCAGACAGCCCGAACGCCTCCACCACGAGGTCGACGGCGCGCGCCAGCCGCTCGCTCTTTGCTCCGCCGAAGCCCCTCGCGCGCACGTCGCTCGTGAGAACGACCTGCTGGAGCGCGAGCGCCAGCCGCTCCCGCTCGACATCCTCGTTGACGAGGGGGTCTCGGCGCTTGAGGGCCGCGGCCGATTCCGCGGGGTTCGCCACAGCGTCCTTCCAGGCCCGAACGGAAGCCCGCACGAAGCCCCGGAGGGCCTGCGGCTCACGCTCCAGCAGGGCGGCGGGCGCCATCACCGCAAGACCGTAGAGCGGCAGGCCGTGCTCGTTGTACGGGAAGATCACGATGTCGCGCGGATCGGCTCCGAGGGTCTTGAGGGTGATGAAGGCGTTGAACGAGAAGGCCGCCACCGCGTTGACCTCGCCGCGGAACAGCATCGGCTCTCGGAGCGGAGGCGCCATCGTGACCCACTCGACCGAGGCCGGGTGCATCCCTACCGCCCTGGCAAACAGCGGCCACAACACGCGCGGGGCAGACCCGGCCGGGGCCCCGATCTTCTTGCCGTAGAGGTCGATCGGGCGCGTTATCCCTTCGCGCCGCATCGTCACGATGCTGGAAGGGATCGCGTCGAAGACCATGAGGACGGCGACCAGCTCCCTACCCGGGTTCTTGGCGTTGAACTCGATCATCGTGTTGATGTCCGCCAGTCCCAGCGTGTAGGCGCCCGCGGCGACCTTTGAGACCGCGTCCGCGGACCCAAAGCCGCGGTCGATGGTCACCGACAGCCCCTCGGCGGCGTAGTACCCCTTGTCCAGCGCGAGGACGAACGGCGAGTACGAGCCGTCGAAGACCCAGTCTATGGTGAACTTCCAGGGCGTCTGCGCCCCCGGCGCCGCGGCCCCGGCGGCGGACGCCGCGAGCACGATAGCGGCGGCCAGAGCTAGCACCATCCGTCTCATCCGATTACCTCCGGTGGGCATGGTGTACACGTCAGGGGTTCCCGAGCAGCAGCCAGGCGGCGCCGCCCGCCACAAACACGACGAACCACTGCGCCGCGAGGAGCCCAAGGTTGACACTCGCGCCCTCGACTGTGCGAGAGAGGATCCAGTCGTAGCCTGCCCCCACGGTGCCTGAGGAGCCGACCCAGACGAAGGGTGGGTAGAGCAGCATGGCGGCAACAACCACGACTACCGCGACGATGACGAACCTCTGCTTCTTGTTCACCTCTCGCCCCCTGGCCGTCTTCTGGCACCGCAAAGTGCACGCTACTACTACTCCGCATCTGGTGCCCCCAGCGGGATTCGAACCCGCGTCGCCGGCTTGAAAGACCGGTGTCCTGGGCCTGCCTAGACGATGGGGGCCGATCGAAGCCAAGTATATCACGCGGCACAGAGCACCAGCATCTCTCACTCCGTGAAGCGCGCTAAGGTAAGGCGGTTGCGGCCCTCTTGCTTCGATCGGTAGAGCGCCTCGTCCGCATGCCTTACGAGCTCTATTGGGCCAGACACATCGTCTCCGGGGTAGGATGTCGCACCGAGGCTCACGGTAACGGAAAAGGATTGGTCGAGCTCAGAAATCTGGGTCTCCGAGACCATCCGGCGGATTCTCTCCCCGATCTGGCTCACGTCATTGGCGTCGGCGCCGGGAAGCAACGCCAGGAACTCCTCTCCCCCGTACCTGACGAGCACGTCGCCGGCGCGGACTGCGCGCTGAGCGGTGCGGGCGACCCGGACCAGGACGCGATCGCCGGCGAGGTGGCCGTACGTGTCGTTGACGCTCTTGAAGTGATCGATGTCGAGCATGAGGACGCCCAGCGGGGTTCCGGCCCTCACCGCGCGCGCGAACTCCTCCTCGAGGCGCCGTACCCCGAAGTGTCGATTGTAGCATCCCGTCAGCCCGTCGAGGGCGGCCAGCCGCTGAAGCCTCTCATGGGTGAGCGCGTTGTTGAGCGCGACGCCCAGGTTCTGGCGCAGTGGTGTCAGCAGGCTCTCCGAGTCGGGCGAAAACGTCTCGCCGCTGGCCAGCACGATGATGCCCAGAGGGACCTGGCGGAACTCGAGCGGCGCGATGAGAACGTGCCTGGGCCTGAACGCGGCTACCACGCCGTCGAGCATGAGTCCCTCCGGAATCTCGAGGTGCCCGATCTCGAGCGTTCGAAGGGCACGGCGTACAGGCTCAGAGGTGACGAGCGCATCTGGATTCCCCATCCCCGCGTGGGCCTTGACGACCAGATCGCCGTCCAGGTCAACAATTACGGCTCCGCCGGCGGCGTGCGTGTACTGGAGGAAGCAACGGAGTGCGTGTTCAGTGAGGGCGTCCAGCTCCAGGTTTCTCGCGATTGCCCTGGAGAACTCCTTCATCGCGGTCTCAAGACGGTGGGATGTGGCCAGGGCCTCGGTAAGACGGTTGAATGCCGCTGCGGCGTCGCCGAGGTCGTCGCTCGAGTCCTCGGGCACGCGGCAGGTTTCCGGATCACAGCCCGACCAATCCCCCGTATGGGCAGACGCCTGGATCGTGCGGCTCACGAATCGCATGCGGTCAGTGAGGTTTCGCAGCCGGCTCCCCACGACGCCGCGCGCCACGAGGAAGTTCACGGCACCCACGATCAGCCCGGCAGCGATGCAGGCGGCGAAGAAGGCGCCGGTAAGCACATTCGCTGGTGGAATCCCTATGATGACCATGAAGAAGGGAAATATGATGCCGATCAGCACGCCAAACCCGGCCATCCAGATGGCAAGATCGTAGAAGACCCCGGCTGTCAACCGCGGCATCATCTCACGCCTCCACCGTGCTTCTCCTGCCGGGCCTCCGCGAACCGCTCCAGGAACGATGCGACCGACCTTTCGAACAGGCGCATCCCTTCGACCGTCGCGTACTCGTTCGGGCTGTGCGCACGGCCCCCGTGGCCGAGCCCTCCCATGACGAACGGCATCCCGAGCACGTCAGAGAAGAGGTACATCGGCGCGCTTCCCGCGATCGTCGGCCAGGCGTAGGGCTCGACCCCCTGGTCGCGTATCGCCCCCACCATCGCCTGCACGACCTCGCTGCGCCACGGCGTGCGGGCCCAGGGGTAGGCCTGCCACACCTCCGCCGCGATGTCCGAATAGCCCTGCCCATCAAGGTAAGCCCTCAGCCTGTCAACCGTCCGCCCTATCTCCATCCGCGGAACGAGCCTGATGTCTACGCGGGCACGCGCCTCGTGGGGAAGGACCGTCTTGGAGCCCGGCCCGACCCACCCCGAGACCATGCCGTCGATGTTCAGGGTCGGCAGCGCCAGGTAGTTGCGCAGGAGGGTCTCGCCGTGGCCTTCCAGCTTGAACCTGCGGACGTCGTTTTGCGAGAGGATCTCCTGCTCGCTGAAGACCTCGGTCAGCTTCTCAAGGAGACGCTCGCCGTCGGGATCGAGCGGGGTCACCTCGTCGTAGAAGCCGTCTATCAGGATCTGCTCGTCACGCCCCATCATCGAGGACAGCGCCTGTACCAGCCGCCATGTGGGGCTGCCGATCCAGACCGCGTTGCTCCCGTGGATCATCCTGCTTCCGGGTCCTCCCCACTCGCCGCCGCGGCAGATCAGCTCGAGGAAGATGATCCCTTTGACGCCCAGGTACATCGCCGGGATCCCGCGGGCATCCTGCCCGTAGAAGGCGAAGTAGGCGGCATCCGCGCGCAGCTCGTCCCTGTGCGACTCCACGAACCCCGGCAGGTTCCGGCTGCCCAGCTCCTCCTCACCCTCGACCATGAAGACCAGGTTGACGGGAGGCTTCTCGCCGAGCGCCTTGTAGGCGCCGATCACGTTCAGAAGTCCGGCCAGCGGGCCCTTCGAGTTGTAGACGCCGCGCGCTACCATCGAGGGGCCGCAGCCGGGCAGATCCACCACCTCGCCGGCGAAGGGCGGCACGATCCATTCCTCACCCTCGACCGGCTGGACGTCGTACATTCCGTAGAACAGCAGTGTCTTTGGTGCGCCGGCCTCCAGCCGTCCCGTGACGACGGGATGTCCTGGTGTCGCGACGATCTCGGCCGATCCACCGACGGCGCGGATGGTCTCTGCCACAAGGCCCGCCATCGCCTCGATCCCTGTCCCGTCGGCGCTTATGCTCGGCTGGCCCACGAACGCGCGGACGCGCTCGAGGTGCTCTTCCTGGTGCGAGTCGATGTACGCGAGAAGGTCCTCGGTCCTCACAGAAGCGCCTCCTTCCACCTGTCAAAACGGCCCCCGCACTGCTCCCCCATCCACTTGGAAGGTCCCGCCGGTTATGAAGCTGGCGCGCTCGGAGGCCAGGAAGACCGCGAGGTTCGCAAACTCGCGAGGGTCGCCGAGCCTGCCGAGCGGAACCTGTGACAGCCACAGCCGGCGCGTCGCATCCTCGACTGAGATACCCTCGCGCGACGCGTACTGCCCTGTAAGATCCAGCAGCCTGTCCGTGGCGATCGGCCCTGGACAGATCGTGTTCACCAGTATGTTGTGCGGGGCCAGCTCCAGGGCCTGGGTCTTGGCGAGCCCGACGATCGCGAGCCGCAGCGCATTGGAGAGCGCCATGTTGGCCAGCGGCTGCTTGGCCGTGAAGGAGGCGACGTGGAGTATGCGCCCCCATCCCTGGCCTCGCATCGCCGGGATAACGGCCCTGGAGAGGCGCACGACGGAGAGGAGAAGCGAGATGACCGACGCCTCCCACTGGCCGTCGGTCATCTCCAGGGCGGGACCCGAAGGCGGGCCACCGGTGTTGGTCACCAGGACATCTACCCGCCCCCAGCGGTCGAGCGTTGCCCCGGCAACGCGCTCGATGTCCTCGGATCGTGAGACGTCGGCAGCCACGCCGAACGCCACGCCGCCCGCGTCTGCTACCTCGGGACTCCCCGATATCTCATCGGCCGCCGCCGCTATTGCCTCGGCGCTCCGCGAG
>JBBIJB010000059.1:0-14937 GCA_037446215.1 Armatimonadota bacterium | reverse complement strand
TCGAGCTGGCCCCCGAGCTGTACATCCGGGAGACGCGCCACCTCCAGGGGCTCTACACGCTGAGCGCCCGCGACATCGTCGAGCGCCGCGTATTCCCCGACCGGATAGCCGCCGCCTCCTACCCTATCGACCTGCACCAGTACATCAAGGGGGAGAGGTACCCCTATCGCCCGGTGCGGTACAACTACACCATCCCGCTGAGGTCGCTGGTCACCGCGAGGGTGGATGGGCTGCTCATCGCCAGCCGGGCGTTCTCGGCCACCTACCAGGCCGCTGGATCGGCCCGCGTGATCCCGACGACCATGGCCATGGGCGAGGGGGCCGGCGTGGCGGCCGCGGTGGCCGTGCGGCACGGGGCGACACCTCACCGACTCGCGGGGCGGGAGGACTTGATCTTCGAGGTCCAGCAGCGGCTGGTGAGATCCGGCGCGGTAGTGGATCGGTAGGTGGGGGCCATGGCTCTTCCAGAGACGCTGGCGCTCGTCTATCACGCGCACGAACCGTTTCCAAGGCAGGTTCTGCTCGACGAGGTTTACCGCGACCTGGGCGACCCACCCTCCGGCCCGGCCGGGCCCGTCCGCGTGGCGCTGAACATGGTCCAGACCCTGGACGGCGCGGTGGCAGTCGACGGAAAGGCATGGGGTATGGGCTCGGAGGTGGACCACTACCTGTTCCGGACCCTGCGCGGGTGGGCGGACGCGGTGGTCTCCGGCTCCGGGACCCTGCGCTCCAACGACATCGTGGTTGGGGTTCACCCCCATCTCCAGGCCGAGAGGGCGGCGGTGGGCCGCCCGGAGCTCCCTGCCGCGGTGGTCGTCACGCGGCGGGCCGAGTTCTCGGACGAGGCCCTGCGGAAGCGATTCTTCACCAGACGGGAGTTCGCGTCCATAGTGATCACGACCGAGCTGGCGAGGGAGGAGGATCTCAGGAGGGTGGAGGAGGCGGGCGCCGAGGCCTGGGTCGTGCCGGCCACGCCGGACGGCGAGGTGGAGATGGCGGCAGCGCTCGGGTTGCTTGCGTCGCGCGGCTTCACGCGGATCCTGGCAGAGGGTGGGCCCGCGCTCAACAGGCGGCTGCTGGAGGCGGATGCGCTCGATGAGTTGTACCTCACCCTGACCTTGAAGGTGGCCGGGGTGCCCGACCCGGCGAGGATCCTGGCAGGGCTGTTCGGAGGAAGCGGCCGGTTGCCCGTCTTGAGCCTGGTGAGCGAGTTCCAGCACCGCGCCCCGGCGTTGTTGGAGTGGTTCCTGCGGTTTGGTCTGCGCTAGTCCCTCTGTAAGTTCACTGCAACTCAACTAACTGCTCATCGATGGGCTGCTCCAGGACACCCTGCCGGGTCCGGTGTTCGGCATTGACATACGAACACACGTTCGTATAATTGGGATGAGCCGCAACGGAGGAGCTCGATCGTCTCCATGAACCTGCCAGCCTCGCTGCCACAACTTCCCCTGCCCGGCAGGGAAATCGTTCTGGTCAGCGGGCATGCGGCCTGCCTGACGGTGGGCCTGCTGCTCGCGCTGCGTGCCGCGACTCCGGCCCGCCCGCTCCTGGTGGTAGACGGTGCCAACGCGATAGATCCCTACCTGCTTGCCGGCCTGTCGCGTCGGGCAGGAGGAGGGCCGCATGAGCTGTTGGCAAGCGTCCTCATCACGCGCGTCTTCACGGCCTACCAGCTCGAGGCCGCGGTCGCGGAGCGGCTGGAAGGCGCGATAGCCGCGCACAGGCCGTGCGGGGTCCTCCTGGCAGGGCTGCTGGATCCGCTCTACGATGAGGAGTTCTCAAACGCGGAGGCGAGACGCATCCTCCGCCGGATCCTGGGGGTCGTCCTGCGTCTGGCTGCCGGGCCGCTGCCGGTCGTAGCGGCCTGCCCGGACGGCTCGCCCGTGCGGGGGCGCGGGCAGTTGCAGCGCCGCCTCGCAGAGGCCGCCTCCTGCGCGCTCACCGTCGAGGCCCAGGAGGGCGCAGTGACGATAACCGCCTCCAAGCCCTTCCAGGGCAGATGGCTGTGGGAGCCAGAGATCGCGCTCCTCGCGGCTAGGAGGTGGCGCTGATGGGCCGCACCGTGCCTACGATGACGCAGATCGTCGCCCAGGAGGAGGCCAGCTTCGCGCCCTTCCGGCGCGCGCTGCGCAGGGAGGACCGGGAGATCCTCGACCGCCTCTTCGCGGCCGCGCGGCAGCACGCCGCGCCCGCGGCCCACATGTCCCGGCCGGTGCCCTTCGAGACGATCCTGGTGGCGATGCTGCTGGAGATCGCAAAGCAGCTCTATGCCCTCGTGGAGCGGCGGGAGGCGCACGAGAGCCCAGGGGCCGACCCCCTCGAGGTGCGCACCCTGCCGGCAGCGGGCGATCCTTCGGCAGATTGAGATGGCATATACCGGATGGCTGTTCGACGCCTATCCGTGCGGAGACGGGATGGCGCTCTGGCTCCTCGGGGAGGGAGGGCCGCTGCACCTGAGCGTCGCCTTCGCCCCCATCTTCTACGCGGCCGGGCCCAGGCCGGTCCGTGACCGTGTGGCGGCGGCGCTGGAGGCCTCGCAGGTCGCTTTCGAAGCGAGGACGGCGGTACGTGAGGAGCTGTTCAGCGGTAAGGAGCTAGAGGTGCTGCTGGTTGCGGTGCGACAGCCCCTGGCCTTCGCTCAGGCGGTCCGCGCGGCCTCCCGCGTCCGGGGCGCCCGGCTCTTCAACTGCGACCTCAGCCTGCCCCAGCTGTTCTTCGCGCAGACAGGACTGTTTCCGCTGGGGCGCTACCGGGCGGAAGGCCTCCCCTCTGGCGGCTTCCCGGGCAGGGAATCCATGCGCCCGCATGCGACAGGAGCCGATGTGCAGATCCTCCAGCCCATGGATGCGCCCGGGGAGCTCGAGTACCCGCTCCCGCCGCTCGCAACGCTCCGCCTCCGCCTGGAGGGCGATCCCATAGATCCCTCCCACAGGCGCCGGAGCGAGCTGGTGGCGTCGGTAGACGGCGAGGAGGTCGTGCTGTGCGCCGAGCGGGCCGAGGACCTGATCCTAAGCCTCAACCGGCTGATCGAGCGCTACGACCCCGACGTCGTGCTCACCGAGTGGGGCGACAGCTTCCTGGTCCCTAGGCTGCAGGCAGTCGCGCGCGCGGCAGGGCTGCCCCTGCGATGGAACCGCGACACCCACGTTGAACTCCGCACCAGGCGCGCCCGCTCGTACATGACGTACGGCCAGACCGTCTTCACCGCCGGGGCGCAGATGCTGTGCGGCCGGTGGCACATCGACCTCTGCAACTCGTTCATCTATCGCGAGTCCGAGCTGGCCGGGCTGCTGGAGATCGCAAGGCAGGCGCGCCTCCCTGTGCAGTACCTCGCGCGCACCTCCATCGGCACCGCGATAAGCGCCATGCAGCTGCACAGGGCTATAGAGCGGGGTGTGCTGATCCCCTGGCAGAAGAGCGAGCCCGAGGCGTTCAAGTCGGCCGAGGAGCTGCTGGCGTCGGACAAGGGCGGGCTGACCTACCAGCCGATAGTGGGGGCCTTCGAGCATGTGGGCGAGCTCGACTTCTCCTCGATGTACCCCACGATCATGGCCAGGTTCAACATCTCGCCCGAGACGGTCAACTGCCCCTGTTGTCCCGAGGCGCCGCGCGTCCCCCAGACCGGCGCACGCCTGTGCCGCAGGCGGAAGGGGCTGGTGCCCGAGGTTCTGGAGCCGCTGCTCGCGAGGCGGGCCTACTACAAGCGGCGCAGACAGGAGAGCTCGGGCGCGGAGCGGGCCCTATACCAGCAGCGGCAGACCGCGCTGAAGTGGTGCCTGGTCTGCTCGTTCGGCTACCTCGGGTACCGCAACGCCCGCTTCGGCCGCATCGAGGCGCACGAGGCCACGACCGCCTTCTCGCGCGAGATGCTGCTCCGCGCCAAGGAGGTGGCCGAGGCCCGGGGCCATCGCATGCTCCACGCCCTGGTGGACTCGATGTGGCTGCACCGTCCCGGCGCCTCGCGGGAAGAGTACGAGGCCCTCGCCTACGCCATCGAGCAGGAGACCGGCCTGCCGATCCTGGTCGAGGGCGTCTACGACTGGATAGCGTTTCTCCCGTCGCGCACGCATCCAGGCATCGGCGTGCCCAACAGGTACCTCGGCCGCTTCGACGACGGCACGAGCAAGGTCAGGGGCATCGAGGTGCGCCGCTCTGATGTTCCCGCCGTCGTCGAGCACACCCAGGCCCGGATGCTGGAGATCCTGTTCGGCGCGCGGACGCTCGAGCAGGCGCGCGCACGGGTACCGGCCCTGCTGGAACTCCTCGCGGAGGCCGTGCTCCGTCTGCGCTGCGGCGAGGCGCGGGCCGGCGACCTGGCGATAACCACGACGATCTCGCGCAGGCCGGAGGAGTACAGGAGCAACGCCGCGGTGGCCGTTGCCGCCCGCCAGATGGCCCGGGCCGGGGTGCGGCTGCATCCGGGCGAGCGGATCCAGTACGTGATAACCGACGCCGGAGCGCACCTGCCCGAGGATCGCGTGCGGCCGCTCGGGCTGCTGGGGGCGGACTGGGCCTACGACGCGGAGTACTACGTCGAGCAGCTGCTTCGGGCGTCGGAAACGGTGCTGGGACCGCTGGGGCACACGCGGAGGGTTTAACTCCTACCGACTCTCACTCTCCAGGATCTCTACCATCTCGCGCCCGTTCCGGGCCGCCTGGCCCCGGGCATGGTTGTTGAACATCAGGTAGAGGGTCCTAACCCGCGCGGCGATCCTGTCCGCCTCTCCCGCCCACTCCTCGAGCTCCTCCCTGGAGTAGAGGTAGTCGTAGGCCCGGTCGGTCGAGACGCGGCGCTCGACCAGGGCGGGGTTACGGCCGTGGAACCGCACGACCGAGAGGTCGGACGTCGCCTCGACGTCCGGCGGAGGGAGGTAGCGGGTCTGGGCGATATCGGGGATGACGTAGGCATATCCATGCTCACGGAGGTAGCCGAGGAAGGCGTCGCGGTTGCGCTCGTACAGCCAATCCTTGTGGCGGATCTCCACGGCGACGGGCCAGCCGCGCAGGTAGGGCCGCCACTCGTCCATGTAGCCGAGCATCTCCTCCGAGAAGCCCTTGCCCTTTGGGAACTGGAACAGGACGTAGCCCAGGCGGCGGGCATCGCCGAGCACCTTCGTGAAGCCCGCGAAGTGGTCCCACGCGGCCGTCAGGACTTCCTCGGGCACGCGGTCGGCCCGAAGCGGCCCGCCCTCACGCAGCTTCGCCGGCAGCAGCGAGGCTATCCCCTTGGGTAGGCGCTTCGGGTCGCTCTCGTGGCCTGTCATCCAGGCGAAGGCCTTCACCCCAAACCGAAACGAGGGCGGGGTCCACTCCAGCCAGTTGCGCGCCCGCTCCGGCGGCTGGAGCGCGTGGTAGGCGGCGTCTACCTCCACGGCGGGAAAGGCCGTGGTGTAGTGCTCGAGCCGGGCGCGGGCGTTCGTCTTCGTACCGGGAGGATAGAAGTCGCTTGAGACCATGCCGCGGTCGGCCCATGAGCAGGTCCCGACGAAGACGTCGCACTCGCCGCGCCTGAGCGGAAGGGCCGTCACCGGGGGCTGATCGAAGAGGGTCACACGGTGACGGTTCGCCCGCCGCCACCGGCTACCTGCCGGTGTTGTCTTGGACGCCCCGCGGTTCCCGGCCGACGGACGTGGCAGCCGCCTACAAGCAGGGGAACAGCTCAGCGGCCGATCACCGGTGAAGGGAGGCAAGGCGTCTCGCTTCTACCTAGCCACCACAGCCGTTTGACACGCGCTTTCCGGGGTCTCTATAATGGTTCGGGCTTTGCCCTCTTTTTTTGTCGCGCGCGGTGGACCGGCGGCCTTTCTCTCCCCCGGGCAGGCACGCGCGGAAGGGAGCGCCATTGGGCTCGCGTCTCGCTCTTAGGCTAGCAGTCATCTTCGTGCTCGGCCTGGCCGCCGTCCAGATCGCCTTCAAGCCGGTGACGATCGTGGGGCGCACTCCGGTGTTCCAGAAGCCGGCACTGCGTCTCAACCTCGGGCTCGACCTGCAGGGCGGCACCCTGCTGGTCCTGGAGGGTCAGGACACCCCACAGGCCCAGGCCACCTCTGAGGCAGTGGATGCCGCAATGCGCGTCATCGAGAGGCGGATCGATCAGCTCGGCGTGGTGGAGCCGACCATACAGCGCCAGGGGCTCAACCGAATCCTGGTTGAGCTGCCCGGGATCCAGGATCCGGAGAGGGCAATCAAGCTCATCGGCAAGACCGCCCTGCTGGAGTTCGTCGACTCCGGGGTGCAGGCGCTACCGGAAGGGGCGAGCTGGCAGCCGGACGGCAAGACGGTCGTCCTGCCGCCCCTTCGGCGGACCGACCGGACGCCGGGGCAGGAGGCTCCTCCACAGACCCTTACGCTCGTCAAGAAGGTCATCCTCACGGGCGCCGACCTCGAGAGCGCTCAGGCCGGCTTCGATCAGACCACCGCGGCGCCGATCGTGAACTTCGAGTTCAAGAGCAAGGCCGCCAAGGAGTTCGAGGACTACACGGGCGCCAACGTCGGCAAGCACCTGACGATAGTCCTGGACAACGACGTCATCACCTCCCCGGTGATCCGCGATCGAATCTCGGGCGGCCAGGGGCAGATCAGCGGCGGCTTCCGCGACATCGAGGAGGCCCGCGACCTCGCGGTCCTGCTGCGGGGCGGAGCCCTGCCGATTCCCGTCGAGATAGTCGAGAACCGCACCGTCGGACCCCAGTTGGGGGCGGACTCGATCCGGGCCAGCGTGCGGGCCTCGGTCGTGGCTTTTGCCGCCGTGGTATTGTTCATGGCCCTCTTCTATGGGCTGTCCGGCCTGATGGCCAACTTCGCCCTGGCGCTCTACATGGTGGTCCTGCTGGCCCTCCTCACGGGTCTGGGCGCCACGCTCACGCTCCCCGGGATGGCGGGCATCGTGCTCTCGATCGGGATGGCCGTGGACGCGAACGTAATCATCTTCGAGAAGATCAAGGAGGAGCTGCGCGCGGGCAAGAGCCTGCGGGCCGCGATAGGTACGGGGTGGGGGCGGGCCACCACGACCATCCTGGACTCCAACGTGACCACACTGATAGCCACCGCGGTGCTCTTCCTTCTGGGGAGCGGCCCGATCAGGGGGTTTGCCGTGACGCTGAGCATAGGCGTTACCGTCAGCATGGCAACGGCGATACTCGTGACGCGGGCCTTCGTTGATGCCGCGGCCAGTGCGGGCCTCGGCGGCCACCTCTCGCGGCTGGCGGGGAGGGCTGGGCGGTGACCCCTGGAGCTTGGGACCTGGTTGGAAAGCGCCGATGGGGGTACGCTCTCTCCCTGCTGCTGATCATCCCCGGGGCGGTCGCGCTGATCGCCGGCTCTATCTCGGGACAGGGAGCGCTGAACTGGGGCGTGGACTTCACCGGTGGCAACTTCTTCCATCTGCAGCTCGAGCGTCCGTTCACGACGGGCGAGGTACGCGCCGTTGTGGACCGGTTCGCCCAGGGGCAGAGTGTGATCCAGAAGACCGAGCAGGATCTGCTGGTCCGCACCAGACCGCTGCGCCCCGAGGCCAAGGCCGGCCTGGTCGCCGCGCTGAGGGATCGGTTCGGCAAGGTCACGATCCTGCGAGAGGACGAGGTCGGCCCCAAGATAGGCCGGGAGCTGCGCAACATCGCGATCATCAGCGTGCTGATCGGCCTTGCGCTGCAGGTGCTCTACATCTCCTACCGCTTCAAGTCGGTTCGGTTCGCAGTGGCCGCGGATATAGCGCTGCTGCACGACCTGCTGGTGGTCGTGGGCGTGTTCTCGCTGACACGCAAGGAGGTGAACAGCGCGTTCGTCGCGGTGCTCCTGACCGTGGTCGGGTACTCCATCAACGACACGATCGTCGTCTTCGACCGGATCCGGGAGAACCTGGCGCTCCGCGCCAGGGAGAAGTTCGACAGCCTCGTCAACCGCAGCCTGCTCGAGGCCCTGGTACGGTCGATCAACACCGTCCTCACGACGCTGCTGGCCCTGGGGGCGATCTACGTCTTCGGCGGCGTGACGGTCAGGGACTTCGCATTCGGCCTCATGATAGGTATCCTCGTGGGCGGCTACTCCTCGATCTTCAACGCCAGCGCCGTGCTTGTGGACTGGCACAACTGGTCCGAGCGACGGGGCGGGAGGCGAGAGCCCGCAGCGGCGGTTGCCGGGTTCCCCGGCCCGAGCGAGGACCCTGCGGCGCCATCCGCCGCGAGGCCCAGTACCTCCGGCGCCAGGAGGCGCCGGCCAGGGCGGAGATAGCCTGTGTCCGCTTTCAACCTCTTCGTGCTTGTCCTGCTGGCGGCGGTGACCGTGTTCGCCCTTGCGAACCCGTCCCCCATCACGATAAGGTTCCTGGCGTGGGAGGCGCAGACGACAGTAGCGGTCGCGGTGATGGGAGCGGCCATCGCCGGCGGCCTGCTGGTGCTGGTCAGCTGCTTCGCCGGGCAGATGCGCAGCCGGGCCCGCATCCGTGAGCTCCAAGCGATGGTTCACGCCCTGGAGGCGCGTCCTGCCGGGCCGGCAGGCCCCCTGCCTGACGAGAACGCCTGATTCCTCGGGGCCGGTCAAGGGCCACGTCCGGGCCTGCGGCGGATCGGTCGCCTCTGGTCGCAGGGCGGCGCTAGGGCGCCTTCCAAGAGGGAGCAGCGTCCCATGACGGCCGGTAGGGCATCCCCACCCGTTCGGCTGCGCGTACTCCCACCGGATGAAGAAGGGCAGGCGCTGCTCGCCTCCCGCCTCGGCCTACGCAGGGTGACGGCGCAGTTGCTGATCAACCGTGGGTTACGCGACCCCGGCGAAGCCTCGTCCTTTCTGAATCCGTCCAAGGAGGGCCTGTCTCCTCCTGAGGGTCTCCCTGGCATGGACCAGGCGGCCGAGCGCCTGACGAGGGCGGTCGGCCGCGGCGAGCCCGTGGTCGTCTATGGAGACTACGACGCGGACGGCGTCACCGCGACCGCCATTCTCGTGCGCGGGCTGCGGGCGGCCGGCGGCCGCGTGGGGTTCCACATACCGAACCGGATTGCCGACGGATACGGCCTGCACGCTCAGGCGGTGACGCGGATCGCATCCGAGGGCGTCGGGCTCCTGGTCGCCGTCGACTGCGGGACGAATGCGGAGGCGGCTGCGGAAGCGGCTCGCGGGGCCGGCATGGACCTACTGGTGCTGGATCACCACGAACAGGTCGGGCAGGCGGCAGGGCCGGCCGCCATTGTGAACCCGAAGCTCCTCCTCGGGCGCCAGGGGGCGGTTCGGCCGGCGGAGTACTGCGCAGCAGGCCTTGCCTACCAGGCGTGGCGCGCCCTCGCCTCCAGGTTGGAGCTGGACGAGGACCTTGGTGACCCGTTGGCGTTGGCGGCGATAGGGACCGTGGCCGACGCGGTTCCGCTTCGCGACGACAACCGAGCGATCGTGGCTCTGGGAGCCGAGCGGCTGGGGCGCTCCAGGACGCCAGGCATAAGGGCCCTGCTCCAGGCGGCCGGCATCGAGGGCCCCGTTGGCGCCAGGGACATATCCCACGGGATAGCGCCGCGCATCAACGCCGCCGGACGGCTGGCCGACGCGTCGACGGCGCTCCGGCTCCTCTTGAGCGACGACCCGCGCGAGTGCGAGCAGATCGCGGCGGAGCTGAACAGGCTGAACCAGGCACGCAGGGAGCTGTGCGACCGGGTGGCCGAGGAGGCGATCGCAAAGGTAGAGGCGGAGGGGGCCGGCGACCGCCCGGCGATCGTCGTCGCCAACGAGGGCTGGCACCCCGGCGTGATCGGCATAGTCGCATCGAGAGTCGCCGAGCTCTACCATCGGCCGGCCGTGATCGTCGCGCTCGACGGCGGCGCCGGCAGGGGGTCGGCGAGGAGCATACCCGGACTCCATCTGGTCGAGGCCCTGGGCGGCGCGTCGGCCTTCCTGCGGGCTTATGGTGGGCACGCCATGGCCGCCGGGCTTACCGTGGCCAGGGAGGAGATCGATCGCTTCCGCGAGGCGTTCACGGCCGCCGTCGGAGCGAGGATCTCCACCGAGCAGATGCTCCCGGAGCTGACCATCGATGCGGAGATCCCACTCGGCGAGGTTACCCGCGAGCTTGCCGGGGAGGTCTCGCGCCTGGCGCCGTTTGGCCAGTCGAACTCGGAGCCGCTCTTCCTGACCAGAGGCCTCCAGGCGCACGCCGCGCGGACCGTGGGTAGCGGGGACCATCTCAAGCTGCAGGTCGGCGACGGCTTACGCACCGTCGACGCCATCGGGTTCCGCCTGGGCGGGCACGCGGAGTTGCTGGCGTTCACGCGGGCCAAGGTGGACCTCGCCTACAAGGTCGACGAGGACAGGTGGGGGGGCCGCCACTCCGTTAGGATGGTCGTGGAGGAGATCGTTACCCCAGGTCTCGATCCTGAGGGCGTCACGTCTGAGGCGGCGCCGCTGCTGGACCGCCTGTTCGACAGGGCCGACGACTACCTGCCCGGCGAGGGGCGGGTAATCGAGGAGGCACCCTCGTTCCACACGAAGGTGGTGGGGGTTACCTTCGAAGGCCGCCAATCCCGTCTGCCCGAGGTGGCCCCCGGCGGGCGCCTGCAGTTGAGGCGGGATCCCGCCAACCCCAAGGACCCGCACGCCGTCGAGGTGTGCCTTCCGGATGGGAGGCAACTCGGCTTCTTGAGGGCATCCCTAGCCGCCCGGCTTGCGCCGGCCATGGACGCCGGTGCCCGCTACCTGGCAACCGCCACGGCTCTCACGGGGGGCGGCGACAGGTCCCACGGCCTGAACATCCTGGTCACGCGGGAGTCGCGCCCTCCTGCCCCTTTGGGCGCGGAGGAGGCAGGGCCGCGCCTCACGCCGGGGCCTGACCTTGCGAACCGCCTCTCGGCGGCGCTGTTGAGTGGGAGGGAACCCGGCTCGCTGCAGCGCCGCGTGGTGGATGCCATGGGGTCCGGGCGGTCCCTGGCGGTCCGGCTTGGGCCGGGGCAAGGCCTCACGGCGACGGCGGCGATGGCCGCCGTCGCCCTATCGCTGGCCGGCGATGGTCCGGTGGCTGTGGTTATTCCCAGGCCGAGCGACGTCGACGCCTGGGGGGCGGTGCTGTTGCCGAGGCTTCGCGAAATGGGCCTGCGGGCCGCCGGTGTCCACGGGCTCGTTCAGCCCGGCGAGGCGCTGGCCCTGCGTGCCGCGTGGAAGATGGGTGAGATCGACATACTCCTGACCTCTGAGGGATGGGCGCGCAGAGAAACATCTCTCGGCGGATCGGTCGTAGCCGTCCTAGACCGGCTATCGGAGGAGGAATATCGCGCGGGTGGTCTCCCAAAGGCCTGCAAGGGGCGTCTCAGGATGGCGACCGGCCCGGCAACCGCCGGGTTCCTGCAGGACGTCGCAGCCGAGGCGGGCCTCGAGTTGCTGCGCTCGGAGTCGCCGCGCAGGCCCAACCTGCGCGTAGCCGACCACAGAGGAGTTGGCGCGCCTCTGCCGGGGGCGGCCGGCCGCGACGGCGCAAGGGGCAAGACTGTCGTCCTGGTGGGAGGCGCCGAGGAGGCCGTCCGGGTCGCACAGGCGATGCGCAGGGAGGCTCCTGAGGCGGCGGACCGGCTGGCCTACTACCACGCGGGTCTGCCGGGCGCCCTGCAGCGTGCCCTGGAAGGGCTGCTCGCGGCGGGAAGGATAGCGACCTTGGTCTGCGGCACGCGCCTCTGCGAGGTACAGCTGCCCGGCGACATCGGCCGGATCCTCGCCTACGGCCTTCCTCGCTCGCTCTTCGCCGCCGCCGACAGCCTGGGTTGCGCCGGCCTCTCGGGCCGGCCCGCCACGGTCGAGTTGAGGTTCGGCCCCGGCGAGATGGCCAGGGCCGAGGCCGAAGTGGAGGCGGCGTTCCCGTCGCGCGAGGTGTTGCTGCGCTGCTATCATGGGATCAGGAGCCACGCGGGGAGCCGCCAATGGGCTATCGGCGGTGCCCTGGAGCGTTCCCTGGCGGACCGCGGCATCGGCGGCCAGACCCTGGCCGCGGCGATCGGCGTGCTCCTGGAGATCGGGGCCGTAACCCCGGAGGAGGATGAGAGCGGCCCGCGCAGGTACTCGCTGGCCGCCCCGGGCGAGAGGTTCGACCTCAAGGAGTCGCTTCGCTACATGGAAGGAGTCGCGGAGCGGAGGGCCTGGGCCGAGCTCAAGGCGTGGGCGCTCGGCCCGATCGGGGGTATCGCGGAGGAACTGGCGGGGCAAAGGCCGGAAGGGCGCAGAGGGCGGGCAACGAACTGATGCAGGAAGGCGAGCACACCGGAGCCGCGATTTGAAGTGGCTTGAGCTCAGAAGGCAGCAGAGCAGCTTCCAGGACCTGCCCGCGGACGTCCAGGCCCTGGTGGCACGGCTGCGCTCCAACTTCCCGCGTGCGAATCTCGACATTGTCCGCGACGCCTACCTGGACGCCGCGCGTGCACACGAGGGGCAGGTGCGGGCTTCCGGGGATCCGTATGTGACCCACTCGATTGCGGTCGCCACCATCCTCGCCGACCTGTTGCTGGATGTGACCACCATATCCGCCTCGCTCCTGCACGACGTCCTGGAGGACACAGGCATCGAGCTCGATGAGCTGTCGGAGCGGTTTGGCCCGGAGATCGCAGGGCTTGTGGACGGTGTCACCAAGCTGGGCAAGATAGAGTGGCAGAGCAGGGAGCAACGGCAGGCCGAGAGCCTTCGCAAGATGTTTCTCGCGATGGCGAACGACATACGGATAGTGCTGATCAAGCTGGCCGACCGGCTGCACAACATGCGGACGATCGGCTTCCTGCCGGAGTGGAAGCGGCTGCGCACTTCCCAGGAGACGCTCGACATCTACGCGCCTCTCGCGGAGAGGTTGGGGATCGGCAGCCTGCAGAAGGAGCTGGAGGACCTCGCCTTCCAGCAGCTCGAGCCGGAGACCTATGCCGCGATCACGGGATCGCTGGCCCAGGCGGAGAGCACGCGTCAGGCTCTGGTCGATAGGGTGGTCTCAGTACTCCACCGCGAGCTCACCCGGGCCGGGATCCGGCTCGATCCAAGAAGCATCTCAGGGCGTCCGAAGCACATATACAGCATCTGGAGGAAGCTCCAGCGCCCCAAGTACGCGGGGCACAGCGTGGAGCGGATCTACGACCGCCTGGGCGTGCGTGTCCTGCTCGACGACATCAAGGGCTGCTATGCCGCGTTGGGCGTGGTCCACTCGATCTGGAAGCCGATCCCGGGGGAGTTCGACGACTACATCGCCACCCCCAAGACCAGCGGCTACCAATCGCTGCACACCGCCGTGCTGCACGAGGGCGAGCCCCTGGAGATCCAGATCCGCACTCACCAGATGCACGCCGAAGCCGAGCACGGCATAGCGGCCCACTGGAAGTACAAGGAGGGCAAGTTCGCCGGCGGGCAGGTCGACCAGAAGCTCGCCTGGCTGGCGCATCTCCTGGAGTGGCAGCAGGATCTCTCGGACGCCCAGGAGTTCGTCCAGTCGGTCAGGCTCGACCTGTTCCACAACGAGGTGTTCGTCTTCACCCCGAAGGGGGATGTGGTCGACCTCCCCGCGGGGGCCACCCCCATCGACTTCGCATACAGGATCCATACCGATGTCGGTCACCACTGCACGGGCGCCAAGATCAACGGGCGCCTGATACCGCTGTCACAGAAGCTCAAGACGGGCGACATAGTAGAGATCGTGACGAGCAAGACGAGCCCCGGCCCCAGCCGCGACTGGCTGACGTTCGTCTCGACGAGCAACGCGCGAGCGAAGATCAAACACTGGTTCAAGCGCGAGCGCCACGAGGAGAACGTCGCCCGCGGCAGAGAGATGCTCGAGCGGGAGCTGCGGAGGACCGGTGGGGTCGCCAGCGTCATGAAGCCCGAACGGCTGACCGAGGCCGCGGCGCGCTTCAGCCTCCGCTCCGACGAGGAGCTTCTCGCCGCCGTAGGAAACGGGGACGTCTCGCTGCTGCAGGTGGCACAGGCGCTGCGCGGGGAGGAGGAGGTCGAGGAGGCAGTCCCGTTCCCAGTGGCGCCGTCCGCTCCGGCGGGCCTCTCCCAGGGGGTCCGCATACGCGGAGTCGACAACGTCCTGACGCACTTCGCCCGGTGCTGCACGCCGTTGCCCGGGGACCGGATAGTGGGATATGTGACGCGCGGCAGGGGAGTGACGATACACCGGAGCGACTGCGCGAACATCGACTTCCTCCGCTCCCATCCCGAGCGACTGACCGAGGTCGAGTGGGCGACGGCGCAGACCGGCGTCTATCAGGTGGAGGTGGAGGTGGAGGCGTTCGACCGTGTAGGGCTGCTGAAGGATATCCTGACCGCGATCGCGGAGACGAAGACCAACGTCGTCTCGGTGAATGCGCGCGTCAGGAAGGACAAGGTTGTCGTCACCAACGTAGTCCTGGACATCCGCAACATAGCGCAGCTGCACGCCGTCATGCAGAAAGTCGAGAAGGTCTCCGAGGTCTTCAGCGTGGCCAGGGTCGTTCCCACTTAGGCAGCAGGTCAGAGGGCCCGGTCGGAGTCGGGGAGGGATCAGTGAAGAGGACCGTCGCCGCCCGCGTAGGCGAGTTCGCCGAGTCCGTCATAAGGGAGATGACGCGCCTGGCCGATCGCTACGATGCCATCAACCTGGCGCAGGGCTTCCCGGATTCAGACCCTCCCGCCGAGCTGGTCGAGGCCGCCGTGGGGGCCCTGAGGGGCGGCTGGAACCAGTACCCGGTGACCTGGGGGTCGCCGCGCCTGAGGCAGGCGATAGCGGAGAAGGTGCTGTGGGCCAACGGCCTGGAGGTCGATCCCGAGCGTCACATAACGGTGACCTGTGGGGCGACCGAGGCGATGATGGCGACGATGATGGCCGTGGTCGAGCCCGGCGACGCCGTGGTGGTGTTCGAGCCGTTCTACGAGAACTACAGGCCGGACGCGCTCCTCTCAGGGGCGACGATGCGCCACGTGCGGCTCGACCTCGATGACTCCGCCCTCGGCTTCGATGAGGCG
>JBBIJB010000058.1:12284-15472 GCA_037446215.1 Armatimonadota bacterium | reverse complement strand
GCGTCTGAGGCCGCCCCGGTCACCCTGAGGGTGCGGGGAGCGATATTCTGCGGCCAGGTCTGGGACGGAGGACTCGGCAGCGGAGAGGCACTACGCATAGCCACCGGAGCGCCGATGCCCCCGGGGGCGGATGCCGTGGTGCCGCGTGAGCTGCTGAGGTGGGGGGGCGAGGAGGTCCTGATCGGCGTCTCTCCCCCGGAGGGATGGCACGTCTTCGCCGCCGGAGAGGACGCGAGGGCCGGCGAGTCGGTTCTCGAGGCAGGGACCCTCCTGGGCGGCGGGCAGATAGGCCTCCTGGCGGCACTTGGATATTGGGAAGTTCCGGTAGTGGGTAGGGCGGCGGTCGCGATCCTGGCGACCGGAGATGAGCTGGTCTCACCAGACAGCCCGCTTAAGCCCGGCCAGGTCCGCGAGAGCAACTCCTATGTCCTCGCGGCCGAGGTGGCCTCCCTCGGGGCCGACCCCCGGCTCCTCGGGGTGGCACCCGACGATGCTGAGCAACTGGAGGCAAAGGTTCGCGAGGGCCTTCGAGCCGACGCCCTGGTGATCTGCGGAGGGGTTTCCGTCGGGGAGCGCGACCTCGTGAGAGGGGCGATCGAACGGGCCGGGGTGCGCCTGCGGTTTGTCGGGGTCGCGATGAAGCCGGGGGCGCCTGTGGCTTTCGGCCTCTCGTCCGGGTGTCTGGTCTTCGCGCTCCCTGGGACGCCGGGAGCGGCTCGCATAGCCTTCGAGGTGCTTGTGCGGCCCGCGCTGTGCGCCCTGATGGGCATGCGGCAGCTACACAGACCGGCGACGCTGGCCCGGCTCTCCAGGCAGATCTCTGTGAAGCCGGGGCGCCTTCGGTACATCTGGGCCAGGGCCGGGCTCGCGCCCTCCGGGGTCGAGGTGGCTCCGCTGCCGGGGCAGGGGACGGCGACCCTGCGCTCCGGCAGTGACGCCAACGCGCTCGTGGTGATCGAACCCGGGCAATCTACGCTGCCTGAAGGAAGCAGGGTGGGGACCCTCCTGCTCGCGCCCATCGGCCTCCCAACCGCGCCGGGCCGGCGCCCCTTCGTGCTCGGCATCACCGGGGCGCCCGGGGCGGGCAAGACGACCCTGATAGAGCGGCTGATACCCGCCCTTGCCGATCGCGGCATCAAGGTGGCCGTCGTCAAGCACCATTCCCACATGGACGCGACCGATGAAGAGGGAACCGACACCTGGAGGGCCGAGCGTGCCGGCGCGGAGGACACGGTGCTGGTGGGGCCGGCAGGGCTGGTGAAGAGGAAGAGGGCCTCGGGGGCTCGCCTGCTCGACCAGGCGCTGGCAGAGAGCGGGCCGGCCGACGTCATCCTGGTGGAAGGGTTCGGCCAGTCCTCGCTTCCGAAGCTGCTCGTCTGCCGGGCCGGCGCAGAGAGCGATAGGCCTGCTCCGGCCGAGCCCGTCGTCGCCGTGGTTGGTGACGCCGGGACCTGTACGGCCTCGCTGGTCGGACGGCCCAGCTTCGGTTGGGACGAGATGGGGAGGATCGCCGACTTCGTGCTTGCGCAGGCGCAGGAGTTCGAGGGGGCGGCGGAGGCGTGACCGCGGCGTCCGACCTCACCGGAGTCATCCTGGCCGGCGGCGAGAGCCGCCGCATGGGGACAGACAAGGCCTTCTTCGAGGTAGACGGAGTCCCAATGATCACGCGGGTAGTGGAGACGCTGCGCCAGACCTGCCTCGAGGTGGTGGTGGTTGCCAAGGCCGCTTGCGCGTACTCGGGGCTCGGCGCGAGAGTGGTCATCGACGCCGAGCCGTTCCAGGCGCCCCTGGTCGGCGTGTGCAGCGGGTTACGCGCCGTCCTGACGCCCTGGGCGTTCGTGGCGGCATGTGACCTGCCCTACCTGGCCCCTGAGGCCGTAAGGCTGCTCGCCCGGTTGGCGCGGGGCCACGATGCCGCAGTTCCTCTCGTCGGCGGCCTCTGGCACCCGCTGCACGCGATCTACTCCGCGGGGTCGGTTTCGGCGCTGGAGGCGCAGCTTGCCCAGGGGACGCGCAGGATGGTCTCGGCGCTGGAGGCGCTGCGCGTGAGGCCCGTCGGCGAGGAGGAGTTGGCGCGTGCCGATCCCTCACTTCGCACCCTGTGCAACGTCAACACCCCCCGTGCAGGTCAACGGCAGGGCCGGGCCGACTCGCCCTGGAAGTAGGAGCGCATGAAGGCGGTCGTCGCGGACGTAACCATTCCCCGCTATCTTGCGACGCGGGCACTGGCCAAGCTGTGGCAGGGGGCGATCCTGGGACCCTCCAGTCCGGTGCGGCTCGTCGAACTCCCCGAACCGCGGCTGCCGGGCCCCGAGTGGGTCAAGGTGCACAACCGGCTCGGCGGAGTCTGCGGCAGCGACATCCACCTCGTGGGACTGGAGACGCCGCCGTCGGCCTCTGTGTTTGCCTCGATGCCGTTCGTCATTGGCCACGAGAACGTCGGCGTAGTGGTGGAGGCAGGACCAGGCTCCGGCGTGGCCGAGGGGAGCCGCGTGGTCGTGGAGCCGCTCCTGCCGTGCTCCACCAGGGGGTTCGAGCCTCCTTGCCGGGCATGCGCCCGCGGCGACTACAACCTGTGCTC
Organism: Armatimonadota bacterium; assembly: GCA_037446215.1. Lineage (GTDB taxonomy): Bacteria > Sysuimicrobiota > Sysuimicrobiia > Sysuimicrobiales > Humicultoraceae > VGFA01. Next base: position 12,891 of record JBBIJB010000058.1, on the reverse strand, counting down.
CCGATTCGCCGAGGGCTCGCTGGCCCCGGGCATCGGCCACGGCTCCTGTAGGGACGTGGGCGGCTCGTGGGGCGAGTACATGGTCGCCCACCGTTCCAGGCTGGTTGGGGTTCCAGATTCGGTCACGGATGAGGCGGCCCTGCTCATGGAGCCGCTCGCGGTCGCGGTCCACGCCGTTGCGAGGTGCGTCCCCGGCGAGGCCCGCAGCGTGCTGGTCGCGGGCGCGGGGGCCGTTGGCCTGGCCGCGGTGGTGGCGCTTCGTGCGCTGCGGCCCAACGCCACCGTCGTGGTGGCGGCACGCTACGAACACCAGGCGGAGTTGGCCTCGGCGCTCGGCGCGGCCAAGGTGATCCCGGCGCGAGGCGCGGTGCCCTACAGGGAGATCGCGGCCCTGGTCGGCGCGCGCCTGCTGAAGCCGTTGATCGGTCCTCCGGTGCTCACCGATGGGGTAGACGCGGTGCTGGAGTGCGTGGGTACCGGTCGAAGCATCGACAGCGCCCTGAGGCTCACGCGGGCCGGTGGAGTAGTGGCGCTTGTGGGTCTGGCCTCCGCCCCCCGGGGGGTGGACTGGACGCCGATGTGGCTGAGAGAGGTATCTGTCCGCGGG
>JBBIJB010000058.1:0-12274 GCA_037446215.1 Armatimonadota bacterium | reverse complement strand
CGCCTACTCCACTGAGATTGTTGAGGGCCGCCGTGTCAGGTCCGTCGACCTGGCGATGGAGTTGATCGCCGACGGAAGCGCAGGGCTCGGCCGGATGGTCACGCACCGCTTCCCGCTGGCCGACTATCGGCGCGCGGTCGGTGTGGCTCTCGACAAGCGGCGGCACAGGGCGGTGAAGGTGGCGCTGGAGATCCCCTAGTGCCGCGCCGCTCCCGGGGCCAGCCCGGGCGGATCGGCGGGCTTGCCAGCGGCGCGCTGTCGGGTATCATTGCCTTGGGTCTGAAGGGGTGCAGAGTGACAGCGAAGGAGGCACAGGCATGCCACCACGAATCCAGACGATCCTCGTGCCGGTGGACTTCTCAGCCGGGTCCGAGGCGGCCGCCGAGTGGGCTGAGGCTCTCTCCGGGGCGTTTGGCGCAAAGATCTACCTGCTGCACGTGCTGGACACCTCGGTGAGCGCGATCGTCGGGGGGCCTGGGGGAGTGCTCGCGCCGCCGCCGCCCGAGGTTCTGCTCGAGGAGATGCGCGGAGAGGCCCGCTCGGAGATGGCCCGGCTCGCCGCCCGGATCCCCGCGGCTAGCCCCATGGTCCGTGAGGGCACACCGCGCCAGGAGATCCTTGCCGTTGCCCAGGAGCTGGGCGCCGGCCTCATCGTGATGGGCACCCACGGGCGTACCGGCCTCGCCCACCTGCTGTTCGGCAGCGTCGCCGAGCACATAATCAGGCATGCGCCCATGCCCGTCTTCACGGTCCGGTCGGTGCGGCCGCAGTGAAGCGGCGCTCAAAGCCAAGCGCCAGGCCTTCGCTTCCCCTGATAGTCGCCCTCGTTGCCATCGCGACAGCCGCGGCCGCGGTGGCCATCCACTGGGTGACCTCCAAGCCTCCCGCAGCGGTCGCGCCTGTGCAGACCAAGCCCGAGGCGGGTGGGAAGGAGCTTGGGAGTCCCGACGCGCCGGTTACGATCGAGGTCTTCTCGGACTTCCGCTGCAAGTACTGCGGCGATCTGGCCCTGCTTATAAAGCCGAAGATCGTCTCGGAGTTCGTGGACAAGGGAACCGTGCGCATAGTCTACAGGAACTTCCCGGTTCTGGGACCGGTCTCGGAGCAGGCGGCCGAGGCCAGCGAGTGCGCCGCGGATCAGAGGCGGTTCTGGGCCTATCATGACGCGCTCTTCGCCCGGCTGTCACGCGGGGAGTTGAGGGGCTCCGGGGACCTGGACTCCGCGGCGAAGGAAGTCGGTTTGGAGACGGCGCGGTTTGCCCAGTGCCTGCGCACGGGGCAGACGCGCCAACGCGTACAGGCAGACCTCGATCTGGGAGTCCGCCTGGGCGTGAGGGGAACCCCGACGAGCTTCGTGGACGGGCAGTACCTGGTCGGCGCACAGCCGGTTGAGGTCTTCCGTGAGGCGATCGAGTCCGCGCGCCGCCGCTAGCATGAGACGGGAACCGTCTCTCGCCGGGGCAGGCGGGCCGTGGGGTGTTGGGCTGGCGCTGGCACTGGTCGGGATCGGCGTGTCGGGCTACCTAACCGTCTCCGCCTACCAGGCCCTGCCTCCGGTCTGTCTTGTCGGAGCGTGCGCCGAGGTGGCGGCGAGCCGGTACTCGCGATTCCTGGGTCTTCCGACCGCGGCCTGGGGTCTGCTCCTCTACCTGGTTGTTGCGCCGCTCTTCGCGGCGGGCTTGCGGGGCGCTCCCAGGCCGTGGATCACGACGGCGCTGTTCGGCCTCTGCCTGTTCGGCGCCTCGTTCTCCCTCTACCTGATCTGGCTCCAGGTCGCGGTCCTGCGGGCGGTGTGCGCCCTGTGCGCGGCCAGCGCCGCCCTCTGGCTGCTCCTTCTACCCATGGCCTGGGTGCTGATCCGGCGCCACACCTCAGCAGCGTAGGTGCGCGGCAGCGCAGAATAGGTCCCCTACCCGATGGCACGCCCTCCTCGCGGATCTAGGATGAGGGTGCCGGCCTGCCTCGGGCGGCGGGGTAGCAAACGATGGAGAGCGCAAAGGAAAAGCTCCTCGAGTCATACAGGCGTGAGCACTCCCAGCTGGACGCGGGGCTCACGGCTCTGACCGAGCTCCTCGACAGGTTGCGCGGTGACGCGGACCCGGCGCTGACAGGCCCACTCGCACAGACCGACAGCTTCTTCCAGAGGATCCTCCTGCCCCATGCGGAGTGGGAGGAGCTCACGTTCTATCCGGCCCTCGCCGATCTCCTCAGGCGCCACGGCGATCCGAACGCGTGCATGCTTGCCGATCACCGCGAGATAGTCGCGCGTGTGGAGGTGTTCTCCGGGCTGGTCCGCAGGATCGAGGGAGGCGAGCGCGACCCCGAACTGATCGATGCCGCCAGGATCCTGGGGTACCAGGTCAAGGCCCTGGTCGAGGTTCACTGGCGAAAGGAAGAGGAGATCTACTGCGCGCTTCTGCATCGCCACCTGTCGGATCGCGAGGCGCTGAACGCGCTGGCGCTGGGCGACCAGATGGGACACGACTAGGAGACGGGGTGCGCTGACGATGCTTGTCCGCGACCGGATGACCCATCCGGTTGTCACGGTCGAATCGACGGCCACGCTGGCCGACGCGGTAGCGGCCATGCGCAGGCACGGGATTCGAAGGCTTCCAGTGATGAGAAGGAAGCGACTGGCAGGCATCGCGACCTGGACGGATCTGATGAGGGCGCACCCCCCGGGCGCCTCGGGTCCGGTTGAGTTCGAGGTCCCAGAGGCGCTGATGGAGGCCACCGCGGGCGATCTCATGACGCCGGATCCGGTGACCATCGGACCCGATGCTCCGATCGAGGCCGCCGCGGTGATAATGCGAAGGGACAAGATCGGTGCGCTGCCCGTGATCGAAGGGCGCTCCCTCGTGGGCATCATCACGGAGAGCGACCTCTTCGAGGCGTTCATAGAGCTGACCGGGCTTCGCCAGGGCGGGACACGGCTGGTGGTAGACCTGTCGGGTCAGGCCAGCCCCATCGCGGCGATGGCCTCCGTCGTGGACTCCGCCGGCATAGCCCTGACGTCGTTGGCAACCTACAGGCGGGACGGACGCGTCTTGGCGGTGGTGCGCGTGGACGCTCCCTACCCGCTGCATCTGGTAGAGGTGTTGATGGAGCGCGGGTTCCCGGTCCTGCACCTGGCCGGCGCCCCGGAGCAGCAGAAGGGCGTCAGGCGTAGCCGGCGTCCCTACGCTACCTACTCAAGGGCGTGGAGCCGGATGGTGCCCGGCAGGATCGGCTGAGGTAGAGAGGCGGCGGCGCCGGGCGGCCGCTGCCGGCAGATAGACGTGCCTGGCCAGGGTGGTGGAGCAGCCCCTCCTCACCCCCCGTCGGACAACCGATGCGGAGACTGCGACGCCACCCTGCCAGGGCGGTTCTCACGGGAGAGCCGGCTATCCGCTCAGAGATCACCCCGGACCCTCTCGCGTCAATCGGACAGGCAGGGTATTGCCTTGCCCCGGGTGGGGTGTGCGATACTTCACCGAGAGCCATGTGTCTTGCGTTGCCGTACCGCATAACCGAGATACTCGATTCGGATCGAGCCGTGGCCGAGGGTTTGGAGGGAGTGCGTACGATCAGCACAACCCTCGTCGAAGGCCTGAAGCCGGGAGACCACGTCCTGGTGGCGTACGGGGCCGCGATCCGCGAGATCGACGCGGAAGAGGCCACCCAGATCGCAGAGATCTGGCAGGAGATGCAGCAGGCCTGAGCCTGAGGCTCCCGCAGCCATCCGTCCGCGCCGGGCAGAGCGCCCGCGACACACGCACGGCCGCCCCCGACTCAGCCGTGGAGGTGGTAGTTCCTTGACCCGCGCAAGAACGCTTATCGCCGTGGCCTCGATCCTGCTTGCCGTCGCGTGCGCCGCCTCCGTGGCCGCCGGGCAGACGCCGTCTGGTGCGCTCCGCCTGACATGGTGGACGGATGTCGGATTCCCCACGCCCTTTGCCGCCTCCACCCTGGGTCCCGGAGGACTCGTGCGGCTCTCGCTCATATACGACACCCTGGTGTGGAAGGACCGCGGCGGTGCCATCCCCTGGCTGGCCGACTCCTGGCAGGTATCGCCTGACGGCCGGCGCTACACCTTCGTCCTCCGCTCCGGGATACGGTGGCACGACGGCAGGCCCTTCACGGCCCGCGACGTCCAGTTCTCATTCGAGTACTACCGAGAGCACCCGTTCGTCTGGACAGACACGGGCATGGTCCAGTCTGTCAGGGCCGAAGGAGCGCGCACCGTCACCTTCGTCCTCTCGGACCCGTTCGCGCCCTTCATCGAGGACGTCGCCGGGGTGGTTCCGATCGTGCCTGAGCACCTCTGGAAGGAGGTGCGCGAGCCCCGCAAGGCCCAGTCGATTGAGATGGCCGCCGGAACAGGACCGTATGTGCTGGCCGAATACCGGCCCGGCAGCGGGGAGTACCGCCTGCGAGCCAACCCGGGCTACTTCCGGGGCAGGCCGCTCTTCTCGGAGATTCAGTACACGATGATCCCGACGGAGCGACAGGTGCTGGCCGCTCAGAACGGTCAGGTCGACGCGGCGATGGCGGACACCTACGACGTGGTGCCGGCGTTCTCCTCGCACCCCTTCTTGAAGGTGTGGCAGAGCGAGCCGCTCTCGATCGCCCGGCTGCTCTTCAACCTCTCGCGCCCGCCGTTCGACAGGCGCGAGGCGCGCCGGGCCGTCGCACATGCAATCAACAGGACTCAGCTCGCCACCCTGATGACGCGGGGGCCGGGGATACCTGGCAATCCCGGCGTGGTCTCGCCGTTCGACAGGTGGTACGCTCCCCGGGTACGCGGCTATCCCAACGACCCGGCTCAGGCACGGAGCCTCATGATGGCGGCCGGCCACAGCGCACCGCAGGTGGAATTGCTGTCCAGCCCGTCTCCGGTGGTGGTCCCGATACAAGAGATGCTGAGGCGCGCCGGCACGGAGGTCACCGTCCGGACCGTCGATGCCCGCACGCGCGCAGCACTCGTCTCGGAGGGGAAGTTCCAGATGGCGCTCACCTTCCACATCGGGGCAGGCGGGGATCCCGACTACCTCCGAAGGTGGTTTGCCGGGGGAGAGGCCAACCTGTTCGGGCAGTCGCCGGGCTTCGACCACGCCGAGTTCCTGCGGCTGGCCTCCGAGCAGGCGCGATCGGTCGACGCGGGGACACGCCGCGCGCTGATCTCGCGGATGCAGGAGATCCTGGCCGATGAGCTCCCTACGCTTGCCCTCTACTATCGCCGGTTCTACTGGGTCCACGACAGCCGCAGGCTGCGCCCGGTGGATGTCCCCGGGGGAATCATGAACGGGATCCCGCTCGTGGAGAACAAGCTCGCCCTGATAGGCTCCCGCTAGGGCGGACGATGACCGTGGCGCTGCGTCTGGCGCGCTTCGCCGGGCTCGCGTTGACGGTGGTGGTGCTCAACTTCGCCGTTCCTCGGATGCTGCCCGGTAGCCCCGCGACGCCGGGCGGCGACGACGCCCTCCTTCTGCCGGCAGCGGCGCATCGCGCGCTGGTGGACACCTACCACCTCGATCTTCCCCTTGCCGATCAGTTCGAGAGGTACCTCCTCGGGCTGGCTCGAGGCCACCTGGGCTGGTCTCTAACATCGCACCGTCCGGTCGGCACGATCGTGGCGGAGCGCCTTCCCTGGACCCTGTTCCTCGTCGGAGGGGCGGTGGTCCTCGCCGCAGCCCTGGGCGGTCTGCTGGGCTGGGCCGCGGCCTGGCACCGCCACCGCCCCGGCGTCCGTGCCGCGATGGCCGCATCGGTGGGGGTGGGAGCCCTGCCCGAGTTCCTGGTCGCCATGCTCCTCATCGTGACGCTTGCCTCGAGGAGCCGTATCTTCCCCGCCGGTGGCGCGTTGACGCCCTTCATCGATTCCGGCGGGTGGGCGCGCATCGCGGCGGACGCGGCGTGGCACGCCGCGCTCCCCGGGCTGACGCTGGTGGCCGGGCTCGCCCCTGCCTTTGCCCTGCTGGTCCGGAACGCGCTCATCCCCGTGATGGGAGAACGGTACCTGGTTACCGCTCGGGCGAAGGGACTGCCGGCCGGGCGGGTGGTTTGGCATGCCTTGAGGAATGCGCTCCCGCCCGTTGCGACCCTGTTCGGGTTGAGGTTGGGTGCCGCGGTGGCCGGCGCGGCCGTCGTGGAGAGGATCTTCGCCTACCCCGGCATGGGATCGCTGCTGTTCGAGGCGATAGGTGCGCGCGACTACCCGCTGATGCAGGGGGTCTTCCTTGTCTCGAGCCTCGCCGTCCTGTCGGTGAATACGCTGCTCGACTTGGTAAGCACGAGGCTGGACCCCAGGGTAGGGGGACGGTAGTGACGTATCGGACATCGACAGGTCCCCGCCTCTGGCGGCGGTACGCTACGCCGGCAGCAGGGACGGCCGTGCTGCTGGCAGTGGTAGCGCTCGCCGCAGGGGCACCGTTGCTCGCTCACAACCCGCCCGATCGCACGATGGGCTCGCCCGTCATGCCGCCGGCGCCCGGCCTGCTGCTCGGGACCAATGTCCTCGGCCAGGACCTCTACAGCCACCTCCTCCACGGAGCGAGGACCTCTCTCCTGGTGGGTTTCTTGGTGGCTGCCTCCTCCACGCTCCTTGCCGCCGCGGTCGGCGCTGCGTCGGCGGTGGCCCCTAGAGGGCGCGAGGTAGTCCTGGCCGTGGTGGACCTCTTCCTGGCGATCCCCGGCGTTCCGCTCGTAGTGCTGCTCGTGGTGTTCCTGGGGCCCGGGATCTGGTCGGTGGCCGCCGCGCTCCTCGTGATCAGTTGGGCGGCGTATGCGCGCGTGGTTCGCGCCCAGGTGCTGTCCGCCGCGGCCAAGGAGTACGTGGCGGCCGCCCGGGCGCTGGGGGCATCCGAGGCCAGGGTATTGAGGACGGCCATTCTCCCTGAGATAGTGCCCATACTCTTCACCAAGTTCCTCCTGACCCTGAGATGGGCGATCGTGATGGAGGCCGGGCTGGGGCTGCTGGGCCTGGCAGATCCCGGGCGCGTGAGCTGGGGCCTGACCCTTCACCAGGCGTTCGGCTATCCGCTGCTGTTCCTCACCGACGCGTGGCTGTGGTGGGCCGCTCCACCGGCGCTGGCAATCGTCCTGACCACCCTGGGCCTGATGGCGGTGGGCCGGGACATCGACATCTGGCTGAACCCTGCGGCCGCCGATGCCGGCGGGACGGGCTGGCGGCCGCAGGCCGCGGCCGTTCGCGTAGGACGATCCTCGATCCCGAATCCTCTCATGAACGGATACTCGGCGGGCCCCGACCGTATGTAGTCTGTAATCGGCAACTCGCATGGGAAGCGGAGACGAATCCTTGAAGCGTGCTGGTACACACCTCGCCACGGGAACAAGACGACCTGGTGGTGTCGTTGGGGAGCCTTCGGGCTCTCCGCTGGAGGGCATGCTTCTGTTTGCCAGGTTCGCCTATATGCCGAACAGGCTCGGCTACTGCGGCGGAGACGCGAACGCCGAGTTGCTGGCCTCCATCCGTGAGGGATCGGGAGACGAGTCCCTGAGGCGCCACCTCAGGGCATTCGCAGGTGCCTATCCGTATCTGCGGCTCATAGCCGACTCGAGCGGGATACCGGACCCGTTTCACCCCAGCGTTGTTGAGGCCTACTGGATAGGCAACGACCTCCTGGAGCGAGTTGACTGGGCACTGTACGCCCGCCACCTGAGCGACAGGTTCCGGGGTCAACTGAACCGCTCCGCCATGGAACTGCTGGTCGGCAAGCCGCCCGCTGGCGCGCGTGCACACCACGCCTTCCACGTCTTCGACGTCTCGCGTCGGACCGGCCTGCCGCAGGGCGATCTCGCGCTCGACCTCTGCAGGATAAGCTGGGGAGAGATTACGGCGGTTCACCCGGGGGCATTCACCGTCTCCTACCGGCCGATCGTCACCGCCGGCGGGCGCCTGGCCTTCGGCGATCTGCGCCCGGAGCACGTGCTGAGGCCGCTTGACGCGGACCCCGAGATGGAGAGCGCCACGGTAGGCGACCTGCTCGCGTTCCACTGGCGGTGGGCCTGCGTGCGTCTCAGCCCGGGGCAGGCCCTCATGCTCGAGCGGTACACCCTGGGCATGATGGCCCTTGCGAACCAGACGTTCTGACCCGGCGCGGGATGCACGAAGTGTCGATTGCCTACTCGCTGCTCCGGCAGGTGGCCGATGTGGCGGGGCGCAACGGTCTGAAGAGCGTCCAGAGCGTTGGCGTAGCCGTGGGGCGGTACAGCGGCGTGGTTCCGGATGCGCTGGCGTTTGCGTTCGAGGTCTTGCGTCAGGGGCCGGTCGTTGGAAGCGCGGAACTCGAGGTGCGCCGCGCCGACGGCCGCGAGCTGCAGCTCGAGTGGGTCCAGGGAGAGCCGTGATGCGAATCGAGATCGTCGAGCGTGTGCTGAAGGCCAACGACGCCCTGGCCGAGGAGGTCCGGGCCACCTTGGACGGCGCGGGGATACTGGCGATCAACATGATCGGATCGCCGGGGAGCGGCAAGACCGCGCTGCTCGAGAGGACCGCGCCGGTGATGCCGCCGCGGATGGCGATGGGCGTAATCGAGGGGGATGTGGCCACTAGCCGGGACGCCGAGCGCGTAGGGCGCTGCGGGGTTCCGGTGGTGCAGATCGAGACCCGGCTGGTGGGGGACGCCTGTCACCTGGACGCCAACCTGGTGCGGACGGCCCTGCCGCGTCTGCCGCTGGCCGAGATTAGGGTGCTGTTCATAGAGAACGTTGGGAATCTCGTCTGCCCCACCGCCTACGACCTGGGAGAGCACCTGCGCGTGGTGATCGCCAGCGTACCTGAGGGGGACGACAAGCCGTTGAAGTACCCCAGCACATTCGCGAGGGCCTCCGCGGTGGTCCTAAACAAGATCGACCTCCTCCAGGCTACGGGGTTCTCGATCGACGCCTTTGCAGCGGGGCTGCGGGAGGTCTCCGACGCGCCGCTGCTTCCCCTCTCGGCGCGGACGGGGGAGGGGATGGACGCGTGGATCTCCTGGATCGAGACGGAGCGGAAGGCGCTGGGGAAGTCAGACTGACCGCTGCGGGCGGATGAGGATGTCACACAAACACCTGCGAGGTTGGCGAGCATGGCGCACATACTGACCACGTGCACCTTCTGTGGCGTGGGGTGCGGGATCTACTTAGAGGAGGACGGCTCCAGGATAACCGGGGGCTACCCGAGCATGTCCCACCCCGCCAACCAGGGCCGGATCTGCGTACGGGGCTGGAACGTCCACGAGGTCGCCAGCTCACCGGATCGCCTCAGGCACCCTCTCATACGCGATGGGGGCGGGTTCAAGGAGTCGTCCTGGGAGGAGGCCACGACCCTGATCGCCTCCCGCCTCAAGCACATTCGCGGCGAGCACGGCCCCGACGCGATCGGCTTCGTCAACTCGCCCCGCTGCTCCAACGAGGAGGCCTATCTGCTCCAGAAGCTGGCTAGGGCCGTGGTAGGCACCAACAACGTCGATCATGGGATGGGCGCCTATCGCTCCGCGAGCATAGAGGTCCTCATGGAGATGCTGGGTGCCCCCGCGGCCACCTGCTCCATAGCCGATATCGAGCAGAGCGACGTAATCATGGTGAACGGCGTAGACCTGGCCCTTCAGCTGCCGACCATCGGCGGGCGGGTGATCCGCGCGAAGATGGGCGGGGCGAAGCTGATCGTGATCGATCCCAGGCGGCACAGGATCGCCGAGCACGCCGACTTCTTCCTTCAGACGAGGCCCGGGACCGACCGGCTGCTCTACGGCGCGATGGCCAAGGTGATCGTGGACCGGGGCCTGGCAGACCTCAAGTTCCTGAAGAGCCGCTGTCAGGACTACGAGGAGTTTCTCGCATCGGTGCACTCCTACGACGTCCTGTGGGTGGCGGATGCCTGTGACATCTCCCCGGACCTGCTCGAGAGCGCGGCCATAGCCTTCGCCTCCGGGGGACGCGGCATGATCATGTACTCCACCGGTGCGGAGGCCCGCGGCGCCGACACGATTCGGAGCATAGTGAGCCTGGCGTTGCTGACCGGCAACATCGGGAAACGGGGCGCGGGCGTAATGCCCCTGGCCGAGCAGAACAACCTGCAGGGGACCTGCGACGTCGGAGTGCAGCCCTATCGGCTGCCCGGCTATGTACCGGTGAGCGACGCGGCGGCCCGCAGGCGCTTCGAGTCCCTCTGGGGGGCGCCCCTTCCCTCCAGGCCCGGCCTGAGCACCCGAGGCATGATCGAGGCCGCGGCCAGCGGCTCGGTTCGTGCCCTGTGGATCGACCGCCACGATCCCGCAACGGCCGGTGCGCGCGCCTCTATCGTCGAGGCCCTCGACAAGCTGGAGTTCCTGGTTGTTCAGCACCTGTTCATGACCGAGACCGCGCGGCACGCCGACGTGATCCTGCCGGTAGTGGCCTTCGGGGAAGAGAGGGCGACCTTCACCAGCACCGAGCGCCGCATACAGATTGCCGAGAAGGTCATAGACCCTCCCCCGGGCCCCCTGCCCGCCTGGGACCAGATCGTTCGCGTCGCGAACAGGCTGGGCGCACGGTGGTCGTACGCCTCATCCTCACAGGTGATGGACGAGATAAGGCGGGCGGTGCCGTTCTACGAGGCGGCCGGCTACGACAACCTCTCGCGCGAGTATGGGCGGCAGTGGCCCTGTACGGCAGACAGGCCCCTAGGTACGGCGCAGTTGTTCGCGGGGGAAGAACCCCACGAGCCCTTCAGGCTGGCGCCCTTCCCGTTGCCGGAGATGGCCGGCCTGTGCATGGTCGCCGAGTACCCGTTCGCCCTGATAATTGGCAGGTCGCTCTACTACTGGCACCACAACGTGCTCGTCCAGCACAGCGAGACGCTCAAGCGCGAGCACCGGGTCCTCCAGCTCGACTACCCGGAGGGCTTCGTGGATATCAACCCCGACGATGCGCGGGAGCTCGGGGTACGCGATGCGGGCAAGGTCAGGATCTCCACCTCCAAGGGATCGGCCGTGAGCACCGCCCGCGTGACCGGCAGCGTTAAGCGCGGGATGATCTTCATCCCCTTCTTCCTGCACGAGGTCATCGGCCAGATCTTCGGGGAGTCGGACAGCACCGGGGGCAGCTCGGACTGGCCGATTTGCGCCAGGGTCGAGAGGGTGTAGAGATGCGGGCGAGAGTAATAGACAGAGCGGACGTGCTGCAGATCGTAGATCTCCTCCGCAGGGACGGCTACCAGGTCGTAGCTCCGTTCTTCGGTAGGGGCCGCGACACGCTCTTCGACGTTGTCACCGACGCGAACCGCGACAGCGTGCAGCTCCACCTGCCGAACCCCTACTACCCGCCCAAGCGGTACGTCCTCCCCCAGATCCACCGGCTGCTGACGGCGAGGCGGACCATACTCGCGGGAAGGAGAACCGGCGGAGGTCAGCTGCGGATAGACGTGCCGCAGGATGAGCCGAGGGTGGCCATCTTCGGCATCCGCTCCTGCGACCTTGCCGCCATCGGCCACCTCGACCGGTTCTTTCTCGGTAGGGAGTACAGGGACGTCTACTACGAGAAGCTCCGCAGGAACCTATTCCTGGTCAACGTGGTTTGCACCGACACCGAGCTCGACATCGACGACGACTGCTTCTGCGTCTGCGCCGACACAGGCCCGGCTGCCAGGGAGCACTTCGACCTCCAGCTCATGCGCCTCGCCGACGAGTACATGATCGTTGCGGGCTCCCCGGCGGGAGAGGCCGTGCTTTCGCACCCGGCATGCCGGAGGGCTACCGAGGAGCACGTGGCCAGGCGCAGGGAGATGCTCTCCGAGGTTCGCAAGCGCTTCAAGGACGTGACGAGTTGGTACTCGGTCGCGTCCCGCCTGATCAGTCTCGGCGAGGTGAGCGAGAAGACCTGGGAGGAGATCGGAAACCGATGCCTCGAGTGCGGCGGTTGCAGCTACGTCTGCCCGACCTGCACATGCTTCACGGTCACCGACCGGAGCACGACAGACGAGATCACAGAGCGCATACGGCTGTGGGATGCGTGCGCGCTCACCGGCTTCACCCGGATGGCGGGAGGGCACAATCCTCGGAAGGCGGTTCACGACCGGCGGAACAGGCGGTTCTTCCGCAAGCTGTCGCACTACTTCGTTCAGCGCGAGCTGTCGGTGGCATGCGTAGGGTGCGGACGCTGCGTTGAGGTCTGCCATGGTGACGTCGGCATGCCGAGCGTTGTTGAGATCATCCGAAGAGCGATGACGGCGAGGAATGAGGCGCGATGAGCCCGCAGCAGCCCGACAACATCTACCTTCCCAAGATCGCCACCATTGAGCGGGTGGTGGACGAGA
>JBBIJB010000057.1:0-15615 GCA_037446215.1 Armatimonadota bacterium | reverse complement strand
ACCTGAGGCCGCGCACGGCGGCCGGCCTGACCGACCTGCTGGTGACCGGCGTCCTCCCATCCGCGGAGGGGCTCTACAGGCACGACCTGCTGGAGGTCTCGGGGTACCCACTGCCTGCCCACGCGTCGCCCAGGCCCGGCGGCGTGCTGCTGTCCCACGCCCATCTCGACCACGCGGGCCACATCAGCTTCCTGGACGAGCGCATTCCCGTGTGGTGCACCCCCACCTGCCTGGCGACGCTGGAGGCGATCCACAACAGCCGGGGGCGCAACTTCGAGACCGAGATAGTCAACTTCCGCCCACGGCCCGCGGACAGATCGACAGACGCGGTGGTGCCGAGGCGGTTCGAGGACGCCACGGGCGCGTTCGAGGCGGGAGGCCTGTCGTGCCGCGGGCTAAGCGTCGACCACTCGATGCTCGGCTGCGCCGCCTACCTGGTACGCACCTCGAAGGGCAACATCCTCTACACGGGCGACCTCCGCTTCCACGGTCCGGACGCCCACCTCAGTTGGGAGATGGTGGAGGCGGCGGCCAGGGAGGGCGTGTGGATGCTGATCTCCGAGGGCACGCGCCTGGACACCTCCGACCTCCGCACCGAGGAGGACGTCTTCGAGGAGTGCCTGGCCGAGGTGTGGAAGGCCAACGGCCCTGTGGTCGCCGACTTCGCGGCGAGGGACTTCTACCGCCTCTCGACCTTCGCGCGCATAGCGTCGGAGACCGGGCGCTGGCTGGTGGTGCTGCCCGAGGACGCGCTGCTGATGGACCGGCTCTGCCGCGCCCATCCCTTCGTGCCCTGCCCCACCAGGGAGCCCATCCTGATCCTCAAGGAGCGCAAGAGGACAGGCACCTACAGCGAGCAGGACTACTTGCCCTGGGAGAGGCGGGTGGTCTCCTGGCCCACGGCCCGGACCGCGCTCGAGCTGCGCCACCTCCTTCCGCGCCTGATAGTCGCGCTGTCGTTCTGGGACGTGACGAACCTCGTGGACCTGGGCGTGGGCGAGGCCGGCGAGGCAACCTACATCCGGTCGGCGAGCGAGGCGCACAACGAGGAGCAGGCGCTCGACGAGGAGCGTCTCGACAACTGGCTGAGCCTGCTCGGGGTCCGCGCCCGGCTGCACAGCCACGCCTCCGGGCACGCCTCGGGGCCCGATCTGCTCGAGATGGTCAGACGGCTGCGCCCCGAGATCCTGGTCCCGATCCACACCGAGACGCCGGGGCTGTGGTCCAGTCTGCTCAGGGACGCCGACCTCACGGAGGTCTCGATCGCCGGCCCCCAGCCCGGGGTGGCAATGACCTGGTAGGGGGTCGCGGCACTTACCTCCGGATCAATCTCTGGAACGCCTGTCCTGTCAGCGTCAACTGAGGCGGGTCGGCCGCCATCCCCTTCGCCGCGGCCAGGTTGGCCCGCCTGAACAACTCGCCGGGCGGAAGGGTTCGGGTCGAGTCGCCGTATTCGACGTACCCATGGAAGTGGCGCGACCAGAAGAACGAAACGAAGTCTATCTTGAGGTGGTGCGCGAGCTTCACCATCGCGGTGATGAACTCGACGTCGAGCGGCTGCCAGAAGCCGAAGACGTCCCTCGAGTAGAGCACCGGCGCGGCGGCCACGGGCGACTGGCCACCGAGCTCGGCGTCTCGGGACTTGTAGAGCCACGCCTCACCCAGGGCGAGCTTCTTGCTGGCCCTCCTCGCGACGTCGGCGATCCGGAACGCCTTGTCCACGACGAAGTCGCGGTTTATCGGGTAGATGTGCATGTCGATGTAGTCGACAGGAGTCCTGGCAAGGGCCTGAACGTACGCGAGGTCGTCCCACGTCCCGGCCCCGGCACCTATCTGGACGCCCCGCCGGTCCAGCCCGTCCAGCATGTACTCCACGATCTCGGTGAAGTTCCGCACGGTGAACGGCAGGCCGGTGTTCTCCTGCTGGGTGTGAGGCTCGTTCTCGATGGTGAGAAAGTCGGGCCGGACCTCCCGGATGATCAGCTCGGCCATCTGGCGCTTCTCGCGCTTGTAGCGCTCGAGCGTCAGGCCGCTGTAGTGACCGGCCACCGGCAGATCGCTGAAGACCGGCTCCCTGAAGCCTGCGGTCATCTGCGCCAGCATGTTGATGTTACGCCGCCGGAGTTCTGTCGATAGCTTCTTGAAGAACTCCAGGTAGTCGGCAGATCTTGGGAACCCCGGCACCAGGATGGGGTACTTGAGCGCGACCTTCACGCCGCGGATCCCCAGGGGCTGTAGCCTGTCGAGGTTGAAGAGCACCACCTGCCAGCCGCGCTCTCCCAGGATCTTCTCGCCCTGGTTGCTGTTAGCCGCGAGGAGCTCCGCGCTGAAGATCACGTCGTGTCTCTCGCCGCCCCAGCGTGAGGAGATGTGGCGGTCGATCGCCTTCAGCCGGCCGTCGAGCATGGAGTAGAGGTCGGCGAACTCGGGGGGCGCGGGGGGAGGTGGGGCTGCTCCCACCGGAGCCGCGATCGAGGAGAGCGCAAGAGCGATGAGCACGGCGGATGCCGCGAGCGACGGCACTGATAGACGGACCCGCATCTCCGATCCCCCTTAGTGCGTTCGGCCGCGGGCCCGCGCCCGAGAGCGGGGGCCCGCTGCTACTAGGACGCCGCCGGCCCCCCGACGGTTGAAGGCGCAGGGAAGCGAGGTGGGCCGACGAAACCAGGAACGGCCGGCGGCGCGCGCCGGAATCCCAGGGCTGCGAGGAGGCCCGTCATGGAGATCACACCCCGCACGCTGGCAGGGCTCGCCGTCTTCGTGGTGATATGCTTCGCGGCCGCGGGAGCCGGGTCGTACTTCACGGCGACGTCAGTCGGCACCTGGTACGCGGAGCTGAAGAAGCCGGCCTGGAACCCTCCCAACTGGCTCTTCGGCCCGGTCTGGACCTTCCTGTACCTGACCATGGCAGTGGCTGCCTGGCTGGTCTGGATGAAGGGCGGCGCGACCTCCGCGCTGGCGCTGTTCGCGGTGCAGCTCGCGTTGAACGTGGCTTGGTCCGGCCTCTTCTTCGGGCTGCGGGCGCCGCTTCCCGCCTTCGTAGGGATCGTCCTCCTGTGGGACGCGATCGCGCTCACGGGCTACCTGTTCTGGCGCGCGGTTCCCGCGGCCGGGTGGCTGATGGCCCCCTACCTCGCCTGGGTCACCTTCGCCGGGGCGCTCAACCTCTCGATCTGGATGCTGAACTCCTGACCCCAGCAGCCCGAGGCCGAGGGCGGCCTACCGCGCCGCCAGGATCGGCATCCCCATCAGCGGCCAGAGAACGAGCATCGCCAGCGCTATCACGCAAAACGCGATCAGGCTGGCCGGCAGGCCGGCCACGGCGAACTCGCGTGCCTTGAACTGGCCCGAGCCGTGGGCGATCGCGTTCGGCGCGGCGCCCACCAGCGTCAGGAAAGGCATCCCCGCCGCGACCAGGACGATGAACAGCACGATGTCGGGGGCGATCCCGAGGTAGCGGGCGGTCACGAGCGCCACCGGCAGCGATATCGAGAGCGCCGCAACGTTCATCACCACGTTGGTGATGAGCAGGACGAGCAGGGCCAGCGCGAGCAGGAAGACCGCCCAGTGAGCCCCCTGAAACAGGCCCAGCCACGACACCGCCAGCCACTGCGCGGCGCCTGTCTCCCAGAGGCAGAAGCCGATGCTCATGGCGCCGCCGAAGAGCAGGATGATGTTCCAGGGGATCTTGTCCAGGTCCCTCGAGGTGAGCACGCCCGTCATGAAGAGGAAGAGCGTGGCAAGGAGGAGGATGGCCGATCTGTTCAGCGGCTCCAGCGCGGGAATGAAGGTCTGGGCGGCGAGCGCGACCAGGATCCCGATGGTGATGAGAGCCGCAAGCAGCTCCCGGCGCCTCATCCTGCCGAGGGCGGCGTGGAGCTTCTCGGCCTCCCTGCGCAGGCCGGGAATCGTCTCCTGCTCCGGAGGATAGAGTCTCAGCATCAGCCGCCAGATCAGGAACACCATCAGCCATCCGATCGGCGCCAGGTACCACGACACCTCCAGGAAGCTGACGCGGCGATCGACGATGGTGCGGAACAACGCCAGCCCGACGACGGCCCGCGCAGACCCGAGGAGGGTAACGATGCTGCCGGCGCCGGCGGCAAACGCCATCCCTATGAATAGGCCTTTGCCGAAGCGCGTGGGGCGGCCCGGCTCGCCGTAGAACGAGTAGATGACGAGCAGGGCGGGGAAAACGGTCGCGGCGGCCGCGGTGTGCGCCATGGCGTGCGAGAGCAGCGCGGTGATCACGAATGCGCCGAGGTAGATGCGCCGGGTGCTGTTGCCGACGACGCGGACCATCCTGTAGGCCAGCCGCTTCGTCAGCCCGGTCTTGTCGAAGGCGATCCCAATGATGAGGGAGCCGAAGATGAACCACACCGCGGGGTCCATGAAGTCCCCGAACGCGGCCTTTGCCGGCCGGATCTGGAGCAGCGCCTGTAGGACGCCGACCGCGATCCCGGTCACCCCGATCGGCAGCGCATCGAACACCCACCAGATCACGGCGAGGATGAAGACGCCCAGCGCGGCCTTCCCCTCCCGCGTCAGTGGGACTACCACGCCGACGGGATCGACAGCGTAGGGAGGGGGCCCGGCGAGGTAGACGGCCAGGAAGGCCGAGAAGCCGAGCACCAGGAAGAACCACCTGCGGTAGGTCATCCTCTCCCGCGGTGGATGTACCGGCGCGACGTCGGCTACCTTGACCTCTGTCGTCGGGGCTGGCTCCATTCCCTCCCTGCCGCTGGTGACCACCGGGGATCCTTCGGGTCGCCGCCGCGCGTCCCCTCCCGCGGGCCGGAAACAGGGGCCGAAGCCGGCTGCGTCGTACTAGTCACGACGTAGGCAACTGCATGTGTCCTCGGTACACGTGCGACTTCCCCGGAGGTGTCAACCAGATGTTCAACAACCCCCTCAAGACACGCCTGGCGCAGGGACTGCCGGCGGTCGGCCACTGGATCAGCTTCCCCTCCCCAGGGGTGGCCGAGCTCCTGGCCAGCTTCGGCATGGACTGGCTGGTCATCGACGCCGAGCACGGCCCGGCCAGCTGGGAGACGGCCGAGGATATCATCCGCGCGATGAAGGGCACCGAGGTGGTGCCGATAATCAGGGTGGAGGCGAACGACCCGGCTCTGGTGAAGCGGGCCCTCGACCGCGGCGCGTACGGCGTGATCATACCGTTCGTAAACACGGCCGAGGAGGCGCAGGCCGCGGTGGCCGCCTGCAAGTACCCACCCGAAGGCATCCGCGGGGTGGCGGGAGGCAGGGCCAACCGGTTCGGCGCGGACCTGGGCGAGTACTTCTCTCGGTGGAACAGCCAGGTGGTGGTCATCTGCCAGATCGAGACCACCGAGGCGCTCTCTAACGTGGACGAGATCGCGGCCACCCCGGGCGTGGACGTCCTGTTCGTCGGTCCCAACGACCTCTCGGCGGCGCTCGGTGCGTTCCGGAAGTTCGACAACCCCGAGTTCGTCGAGGCGCTGGAGAGGGTGGTCCGCGCCACGAAGAGGTACGGCATCGCGGCCGGCTACATGGGCAGCAACGCCGAGGATGTCCTGCAGAAGATCGACCAGGGCTTCCGGTTCATAGCCGCGGGGAGCGACACCCGCCTGCTGGCCTGGGCCGCCGGGGCCACCTACGACAAGATCAGGTCCGGCCTAAAGGAAAGGAAGCAGGGCTAGGGTCCGGGGGCGTCCGACCCGCTCCGGCTGAACTGCACGGTCGAGGTGGCGGTCCCCAGGACCTCCCGCGGTACCGCGCTACCGGCCGGCCGGTGTGGGCGCCGATGCGTGAAAGCTGCGCGGCGCCGATCACCAGTAGCGCCAGGAGCACGCCTTGGCCGCATGCCGCCCTGAAGAGCCGGTCGCGGAACAGAGCCAGCGGGACCACGGGGTCCTGCGCCCGAAGCTCGAACAGCCCAAGGAGGCAGCGCACCAGGGCCTCGACGCCTATCCTACGATGTCGCGAAACACCCTGAGGAAGTTGAGTCCCAGTAGTTTTCTGAGCTCCTCCTCGTTGAACCCCCACTCGGCAAGCTTCGCCGTGAGGTTGGGCCAGTCGCCGAAGTTCTCGTAGCCGTTCAAGTGGTAGTCGGGGGTGAGGCGGTGCTCCTCCCTGCGGAAGCCGGACCAGTCGAACTCCCCTGAGGGGCGCTGGGGCATCTCCTTCGGGTACTCGATCAGCGAGTCGGTGCCGGGGCCGGGGCCTGCCTTGTCGGTCCCGATCCCGACGTGGTCGATCCCCATCACGTCGACCAGGTGGGCGACGTGGCGTGCGAAGTCGTCGAGCGTCGGCTCCTTGGAGGTAGAGATGAACCCCGGTATGACGACCACGCCGAAGAAGCCTCCGCGCTCCGCGACCGCCCTGGCCAGCTCATCGCTCTTCCCCCTTGGATGATCGCAGACCGCCTTGCTCGCCGAGTGCGAGACTATGACAGGCGCCGAGGAGACGTCCAGCGCGTCCCATCCCACCTGCTCGCTGCAGTGGCTGACGTCCACGACGATCCGCGCGGCGTTGAGGCGCGCGACAAGCTCGCGGCCGAAGTAGGAGAGGCCGCCCTGGTAGGCCTCGGTGCACCCATCCCCCACGAGGTTGCGGAGGTTGTAGGTGAGCTGCACCATGCGCACGCCCAGGTCTCGGAACAGCCCTACCCTGTCGAGATCGTCTCCGAACGGGATGCTGTTCTGGAAGTCGATCATCAGGCCCAACCGGCCCTCCCTGTGCGCGCGCTCGATGTCGGAGGCGCTCCTCACCATGAGCATCTCGCCGCCCAGGGCGTCCACGTAGCCGTGCGCCACGGCGATCGCGGCCACGGCGTCTTCGAACGCGCTGCTCTGCTTCTCGGTCCCCGAGTAGCTGCCGCACGCGACGTCCACGCCGGCCTTGCGCCAGATCTTTGTGTACTGCTCGCGCGCCTGCTGGGAGGTGCGGATCTCTTCGTAGGCCATCGCGGCCATCAGCGGGTAGGCCTCCGCGCGCGAGAGGCCGCGCCTCGCGTGGCCGGCGAGTGCCTCCCGCATCGACCCGGTGAAGAGGAGCCCTCTCGTGGTGGGTGGCTGCTTGGCGTCTATCACCAGCGCCTCCTGGTGAAGTGCCAGTGCCTCGCTCTCTGAAAGGACGGGATTGGGTCGCCGCATGCTCTGCCGCCTCCTGTTCTCTGTGTCGCAGTTGAGGGGCTAGGTGGGTCCCGGCCCCAGCCCAAACCTTCCCCTGGCCAGCTCTGCTATGTGCCTGCCGATGGCGAGCGAGGCCGTGGCTGCCGGGGAAGGCGCATTCAGGACGTGGATCGAGCAAGGCCCATCGACGACATGGAAGTCGTCAACGAAGGCGCCGTCCGGCAAGACGGCCTGCGCCCTCACGCCGGCTCCGTGGCGGATGACGTCTTCGAGCCTGACCTCCGGCACCAGCCGCTGGATCGCATGGGCGAAAGCCCTGGTCGATACCGACCGCCACATCTCGTGCATGCCTGCCCGCCAGTACCTGCGCACGATCTTGAGGAACCCCGGGTAGAGCAGCGTGGACAGGAGCTCGGGAGGGTTGATCTTCGCGAGCGAGTACCCCTCCCGGGCGAACGCGAGCACCGCGTTGGGCCCTGCCTCGACCTCGCCGTGGATCGTGCGCGTCAGGTGCACTCCGAGAAAGGGAAAGGCGGGATCCGGCACGGGATAGATCAACCCGCGCACCAGGTGGCGGCGGTCGGGCCGGATCATGCAGTACTCGCCGCGGAACGGGATGATCCGAACGCCGGGATCCACGCCGGCCATCGCCGCGATCCTGTCGGAGTAGAGGCCGGCGCAGTTGATCAGCCACCTGGCTCGCACGTGGCCGCGCGTGGTCTCGACGAGGAGGCCGAAGGCCGATCTGCCGCAGCCGGCCGACCTAGCCACGGCGGTCAGCCGGGCGCGGGAGGAAACCGCCTCCCGTGCCGGACGGATGGCCGTCACGCGGGCGCCGGCGGCAATCCCTGCCCCGCGGCGGCCCAGTTCGCCGGCAATCGCCCCGGCTACCTCCCGGAAGTCCACGATGGCCGTTATGGGCGAGTGGATCGCCCTCTTGCCAACGGCATGGGGCTCGATCTCGCGAAGCTCATCGGGGCCGATCCTGCGGAGGCCCCTCACCCCGTTTGCCACCCCCCGCTCGAACAGGTCGTCGAGGCGGCCGAACTCCTCTTCGCGGACGGCAACGATCACCTTCCCACAGCTCTCGTAGCGGATCGAGTGCTGCTCGCAGAACGCCCTGAGCATCCGTGCCCCTTCGACGCAGAGCAGCGCCTTCTGTGATCCCGGGCGGTAGTAGATGCCGGAGTGGATGACCCCGCTGTTGTGGCCTGTCTGGTGCGCCGCCAGCTCGGGCTCCTTCTCGAGGAGGAGCAGGCGGAGGTCGGGGTGGCTTGAGGAGAGCGCGAGCGCGGTGGCCAGGCCGACGACGCCCCCGCCGATCACCGCGACATCGCAGGTGGCTCCGTCGAGGCCGACCGAGATGTTCCCGCCGAGGGGCGCGTCCATGATCAGGACCGCCACCCCCGGCGGGTCGACGTGACTCTGTGCAGGCCGGGTCTTGGGAAATCGGCCACAGTGCCCTCCTGCCTGTATGTTTATCCTTGCCGGCCGTGGCCGCCGGCCGCGATCCCCCCTGCCGCTACTTGGCCTGCCTCGCCAGGTACTCCTCGACGAACAGCAGGCCTCCTTCGCCGGCACGCCTGATCACGCTCAGCAGGGTCTCCATGCTGGAGACCTCCTCGAGCTGCTCGGCCACGAACCACTGGAGGAAGTTCTCGCTCAGGTAGTCGGACTCTTTCTTGGCGAGGGCAACGAGGGCGTTGATCTGGCCGGTCACGGTCATCTCCCACTTGAGCGAAGCCTCCAGCGCCTCCTGCGCGCTGCCGAACTCGGCCGTGGGCGCCGGGATCGCGGGGAGGGCCACCCTGCCGCCGGCTTCCAGGACGAAGTGAAGGATGCGCATGGCGTGCTCGCGCTCCTCCTCGGCCTGCCGGTAGAAATGCTTGGCCAGCAAGGGAAGGCTCTGGCCGTCGAAGTAGGCCGCGATGGAGACGTACTCCATCGAAGCACCGAACTCGTGCCCGATCTGCTCGTTGAGCTTGGCGTTCATCGTCTCGCTGAAGAGCATTGTCTGCCTCCTGATCCGGTTTACGACTTGGTCACAGACCGGATAACGCACCTGGGGCGCCGTTACTTCCCGCGGGGCGCGCGAGGCAGAAGGGTGGCGAGGGCGGCCAGGAAACCGATCGCGGGCGCCACGCCTCCCAGGCCGTACATGACATCGAGCCCGAAGGCGCGCGCGATCAGGCCGCCGCCAACAGCTCCCGATCCTATCCCTATCTCGTGAAAGACCCCCAGCGTGGCCATCGCGCTTCCGCGTTCCGGTGGCGGGACGAGATCCGCCGCCAGGGCGTACAGCGAGGGAGAGGCGGCGCCGAGCCCCATCCCGACGAGCGCCACGGACGGATAGAGCCAGGCGCCGGGGAGGGCGGCGATAGCCCACATCCCGGCCGCGCACATCCCGAGGCCCGGAAGGATCGCGGCGGTGCGGCCGTAGCGGTCCGACAGCCGCCCCCCGATTAGCTGGGCCAGGAACAGCCCCGCGGCGTGCGCTATGAAGACCGTGCCGGGATTGGGGAGCCCGCGCCGGCCCGCGTGCACCGCGAGGAGAGCGAAGTTGGCTCCGAACGTAACCGCCACCGAGACGACCAGCAGCCCGGGGAGAGTCACCCCAGGGTGGAGCAGCCGGCGTCTGTGGGGCTTCGAGGGCACGGGCGGCGCGCCGGTTGTCGCGGCCACCGGCCCTTCCTGCTCCGAGCACCCCGCGGTGGTGCGGACCCGGTGCAGGAGAGACGCCAGGACCGCGCTGAGCAGTCCGGCGGCGGTCGAGGCCGCGAACAGGCCCTGGTAGCCGGATGCCTGCACCAGGGCGACCCCTGCCGGGGGCGCGAATCCCTGCGAGAGCGTGGAGGCGGCGCCCATCATGCTCATCCCCTCGCCGCGCCGCCTGATCGGAGCCAGGTTGGCCGCGAGCGTCTGGCTGGAGGTCACGAACATCGCGATCGCGACCCCTGACAGTGCTCTCAGCGCGAGAAGATGCGCGACCGACGACGACATCCAGAAGCCCGCCGAGCAGGTCGCGAATACCAGGGCGCCCACTATCAGTGCGGCGAGGCCGTGCCCCATGTCTATCCAGGAGCCCACGAACGGCCGCGTGACGAGAGCCACCGTGGCTATCACGCCGGTCATCATGCCGACGGCCAACTCGTCGGCACCGAGCTCGATCGCGTAGAAGGGCAGGCTGGCCGTCAGCAGTTGGGTGCCGGCAAAGGCCACCAGCACCACGAACCATAGCAGCACGAACGCGGCGGGGAACCCTCCGGGTGAGAGGCCCTCCGCGCCGCCTCGAACTGCGGCGGCTCCGGCCCCGTGCTCGACCGGCGCTCGGCCGTCGCTCACGACGCCTCCGGGGCTCCCCCAGCATCGTGGTCCGGCATCAGCGCCTCGACATCTCGAACCACCGGGAAGGCGTAGGCGGACAGGGCGGCAGCGGCCACCAGCACGCCGGCGCCGACCATCATCAGCGCCATCCCAGATCCTTGCCCGGTTCCCACGAGCGGGCCGAAGAGCGGAGCCAGCCGGCCTCCGGCCATCATGCCCGGCTCGAACAGCCGGTCGGCCAGCGGCCCAGCGGCCAGCATCGCCAGCGGGGCGCTGATCTGCGCTATCAGCCGGCGCACCGAGAAGACCCGCCCCTGCACATCCGGCGCCACCTTCGCCATCCAGATCGCCTGGTTCGAGCCGTTGACTATAGGGATGATCATCCAGCCCAGGAACGCCGCGGCGATCCAGGCCGGCAGGCCGCGGCCGAGCCCCATCAGGGTATGCCCCAGCAGACCGGCCAGGATGTGTCCCACGAGCACGCCGTGCACCCTGCGCTTCGGGCCACCCCAGACGCTCAGCGCGAGCGCCCCCACCACCCCTCCCATGGCGCCCGCGGACTGGACGCTTCCGAGCGCCGCCGGGTTGTTGCCGGTGCGGGCGAGGACCATCGGGGCCAGGAGGATCATCCCGACCGTCGACAGCAGGTTCCCCACGAGGAAGACGAGCTGCAGCCCCAGCAGGCTGGGCCGCTCCAGTATGTATCTGAAGCCGTAGAGCGACTCCTGCCAGAGCCCTCCCCGGCCCCTCGCGCCCGCCTCGGTCCTGGGGGGCGAGGGCACGTGGACGATCAGCAGCGCCCCGATAGCAGCAACGAAGGTCACGATGTCTATGATCAGGATGCCCGCGATTCCGATGATCCCGATCAGCACCCCCGCGGCCAGCGGCGCCATCACGTGAGAGCCCGACTCCGCCAGCGAGACCATGCCGCTCGCGCGGGCGTACTGGCTCTTGGGCAGCATCATCGAGATGGCGGCGGAGTAGGCCGGCCACTGGAAGGCGTGGAACGCGCCAGCAAAGGCGCCCGCCGCGTAGAGGTGCCATATCTGCAGCCTGCCCGTGGCGTAGAGCACCAGGATGGCGATGGTGGCCAGGCCCGCGGCCAGGTCGCTGAGCATCATCACGAGCTTGCGGCTCCAGCGGTCCACCAGCGCCCCGGCGATCGGGCTCAGCGCCACGGTGGGGCCGAAGGAGAAGAAGGCCACGAGCGCCAGCGCCGTGGCCGAGCCGGTGAGCTTCCACGCCCAGATGATCAGCGCGAACTGGGTCATGGCCGACCCGAACAGCGAGAGGAACTGCCCGACCCAGACTATGGAGAAGCCGAACATCCCCGCCGGCTTGGGAGGCCGGCTCAAAGCTTGTAGCCGATCTTGCGCAGGAACTCCTTGCGCCAGGCGATGTCCTCGGGCCCCTCGACCCCCAGCGGCGTCCCGCCGTCGATGACCCCGAGGATGCCGCGGCCCTGCTCCGTCTCCGCCACGATCACCTGCGCGGGATTCGCGGTGGCGCAGAAGAACCGCACGATCTCGGGCACCGCCCTCAGCACCGGCAGCACGTTGATCGGATAGAACCCGGCGCCCAGGCAGAGCACGAACGAGTGCCCGGCGCCTATCGCCTGGGCGTTACGCTGCGCGAGGTCTATCAGCGCCTGATCGGTCCCGGTCCACCTGATCAGGCGCTTCCCCGACGACTCGCAGAAGGCAAGCCCGAACTTGATGCCGGGCACCGCGGTCACCAGCGCCTCGTGGACATCTTCAACCGTCTTGATGAAGTGGCTCTGCCCGATGACGATGTTCACCTCGTCGGGCTTGTCGAAGCCGACTACCTTGATCTCCATCGCGCGCCTCCAGGGCCTTCAGATGCCAGGCCCCCTAGGGCATTCCTAGGCAGGCGCCGATCTTCCTTCCGGCTCCTGTGGGAGGCGTTCCCGGCGCGGCGCGCCGGACTCAGGTTCATCCACAACGTCGTGGTTACATCTGATGGATCGGTCGTGGCCGCGCTGGAGAGGGGCCCCCCACGATCATCGCCCAGGGCTGACCCGCTTCTTCAGCCAGTCGCGCAGGTCGTCAACCTCCATCTTGTTGGCATGCATGACGTCCTTGAGCCGCTTTCCCGGAGGCGTGTCCGGGGGCAGCTTCATCGCGGCGTAGATCTCGCCGGGCGCTACCCCAAACGCCTTCGAGACGTCCTCGAAGGTCATCCACCCCTTGATTGTGTCCACATCGGTGACGTCTATGGTGATCTGCTCGCCAGACGCCGTGACCCTATGGCTGGTGTTCCACTTGCCCAGCGCCTTTCCGCCGTAGATGACCCCAAGGAACAGGAAGACCGCCATCGCACCGTACAGGTAAGAGTTCAGTCGCACTTTACTCCCCCCCCTCCAGAAGTCTCGACCCACGTGCTACGACGCCAGCGATCCGGGCGCCTTCGACCAGGGCCAGCGCAAGGTCAGGTCGAGCGCGCCGGTGCGCGGGCAGGCCGCGATGCACTTCAGGCAGTCGTTGCAGTCCACGGCCGTTATCCGGCTCGCCGTGGCCACGGGCAGGTTCATCGGGCACGCGGTACTGCAGACGGCGCAGTCCTTGCAGTAGGAGCCGGTGCGCTCGATCTTGACCGGCGCCAGCTTGCCCACCAGCCCCACGATCGGAGAGAGCGGGCACAGGTACTTGCACCACGGCCGCTCCGTGAAGAACGAGAGGGCCACGGTGGCGATGAGGATGATGAGGCCGGGCCCTAGGGTTGCCTCCGTTATGTTCAGCGCCGTGATGTACGGGTCGTAGGGCCGGAAGACCATCCGCGCGCCGAAACCGCGGCGGATGGCGGCCGCGTGACCATCCGCGCGGCCAGGATCGTGCCGTATAGGAAGTAGGCGAGCACGAGGTACTTGCCCCAGCGTAGGTATCGATCAAGCGTCTCCAATCCCCTTGTGCGCGCCTTAAGGGTCTTCGCAAACCTAGCCACCGGCCGGAACCGGCGCTCGAAGAACCGCGTGACGCCGGTCAGCGCCTCCTGCAGGGTCCCGAACGGGCAGATCCAGCCGCAAAACGAGGACTTCAAGGCCAGCGATCCGAGCAGCACGCCTCCGAGGACGAACAGGCTCGATGAGGTGGCATGGTGGATATACTTGCCTGTGGTCAACCATCTGTAGAGCGTCTCCACACCGCCGAACGGGCAGTATGCCTCGGGCGACGGTGGGGAGTTGAGGGCGCCTTCGGGCAGAATCACATGCCGGACCGCCATCACAACGACCGTGGCCAGGAAGCCTGCCTGAACCAGGTACCTGAAGCTCTGAACGCTCCACAGGGCGGCCAGGCCCTTGGGTCTTCGTCTTATCGCTCCGAGCTGCACTCCCATCTCCTTGCTCCTCTCGTATCAGGATGGCCGCCTGCCACCCGTGCGGCCGTTAGTCGCAGTGCTCGCGCACGCCGTTCTGACGGCGTTTGGCGGCATCACGCATCTCGGTGAAGGCCGCGACGATATCCGCTTCCTTGACCGTCTTGAGGAACTTCTCGTACAACGCCACGCGCTCGCCCTCGAGCTGACCCGCGGTGCGGCACGCGTCCTTGAATGAGGCCGGCGCCGCCACCTTCGTCGGGTCGAGCACGGCCGGCATGGGCACCCCGTACTTGGAGAAGAGGGGCTTCAGGTTCTCGTCGATGCGCTCGGGGCCGGATCGGATCCAGCTCACGAAGGGCCGCTCGTCGCCGAACTTCCTGACCACGGCCTGGTAGAACGCCAGAGCCTTGAGCTCTGACGTCGTTGAGTCGATTAGCGCCTGCCGGCCCTGAGGGCTCAGCGGGGCGGCGGCGGCACCGGTGGTCGCCGCTGTCCCGACAATCAGGGTAAGGGCAACCGCGAGCACACCGATCCACTTCGGCAACCTGGTACCTCTGGCCTTTCTGTGTGTGGCATCCACGATGGTGTCTCCCTTCTAGTACTGCCTGAGCCGGCTACTGCGCGCAGCGCTGAAAGGCCGGCAGATGACGGTTGACGGATGTGTCGCGCAGCCGCGTGAAGGCATCTACGATGTCGGCCTCCTTCACGGTCTTGAGCATCCGGTCGTACATCGCGGCGTTCTTGATCTCCGTCTGGGCCGCGATCCTGCAGGCCTCCTGGATGGTCGTGAAGGGCCTCACCTGCCCGAACCTGGCGATTACGGCCCTCCAGTTCTGGGATGCCCCGGCGGGGCAGAGGCGGTCCGCCCCGCCGGGTGGTGCAGCTCGGGGCTAGCGCCCCGGGCCGAACCTGTGCATCCTTCCGTCGCGCATGCGACCGCCCCGCGGGCCGCCGCCGGGACGCTGATCGGCGCCGGGCTGACCGGTCACGCCGAACCGGGGACCGGCCTGCAGCAGCGCATCCGCCTGGGCCTTCGTTATCTTGCCGGCGGCCGCCGCCTGGTTGATGGCGTACTTGCGGGCGTTCTGCATCGCGTTCCAGACGGTCTGCGGCGGCACGCCCTTGGCCCCTGCAAGGTACGCCATGGTCTTCCCGGCCGCGCGCTCCTTCTCGAGCTCGGCCGGGGTTATCTTGAGAACCCTGGCCGCGGCGGCCTGCGTGGCCGCCTCTATCGCCTTGTGGACGTCGGCGGGGATCGCTGCGGCGATACCCGCGCCGGGACCCCGCCCGGCTCCCCACCTGGGCCCCGCCGCCAGGGCGGGCGCCACGGACGTGGCGAGCAGCACTACGACAACTGCCGAGGCCACCAATGTCGCTCTCATCGCTCTCATCGCTCCTACCTCCTGTTGCCTCCGAAACACTGTCTGGAGATCCTCGGAGGCGCTGTCGTTCAACTCCGAGGTTAGTCGCCGCCGATGAAGCGCGCGTGAGGCGATCGTGAAGGTTGGATGAAGATCGCGGGGGCTGCAAGAGCTCCCGAGCGGGGGCTCGGCAAGGCATTCCGCTGTTCAGTAGAGAATACTGGTAGGGTGGAGTGGGTTACTATTGCCGTGTAGGGGGAGCCCTGCCAGGGCACGACCCGAAGGGGGACGGAAGTGATGCCGACAGGAAAAACCATCCGGACCATCGCTTGGGCAGTTGCCCTGTTCCTCGTGGGCAGCCTGGCGCTCCCGGGGGAGTCCGTCGCGAAGTCGCGCCAGGACATCGACAAGGGCATCGACGAGGCGCTGGCCCGGTTCACCAAGGTGAAGGGGTCGGCTGAGTTCCTGAAGGCCGCAAAGGG
>JBBIJB010000056.1:0-15761 GCA_037446215.1 Armatimonadota bacterium | reverse complement strand
GGACAGTCATGCTGGCCACCCACCATCTCGAGGAGGCCCGGCTTCTCTGCGACCGGGTTGCCGTCCTACACAAAGGCAGGCTGCGAGCCCTGGGTGCGCCGGTGGAGTTCTGCCGGCGCACCGGCGGTGACTTCGAGTCCGCATTCCTGGCCCTGACCGGCGAGGCAGAAGCCGGGGTCGCCCCGTGGTGAGCCCGAGGCCTGAGAGGCCTGTGCCGCTGGTGCCTTCCTCACCCCAAAGGTGCATCGGGAGCATCGCCCTGATTGAGTGGAAGCTGTTCTGGCGCATACCGCAGGCCGCCTTCTGGACCTTCTTCTTTCCCTTGTTCCTGCTCTTGCTGCTCGGCAGCGTCCTGGGAGCCCGGCAGGGCCACGAGGCCTCTCTCGTTCCCGGTGTCACGGGGATGGTGCTCGCCTCGACCTCGTACTACAGCATCGGAACCGTGATCGCGCACTACCGCAGCAGTGGATTCCTGAAGCGTCTCGCCCTGGTGCCTATCCCGACTTGGCAGTTCCTCGCGGGGCAGATGCTCTCGAGGGGGGCAGTGGTGCTGCTCTCCGGCCTTCTGCTCGCGGCAGCCGGCAGATGGGTGCTTGGGGTCCCCATCTCGGCCCATCCGCTCACACTCGGATGCGTGCTGGCAGTTGGCATCCCGGCCTTCCTTGCGACGGGCTTCGCGGTCGGATCGGTCGCAAGATCGGTCGAGGGCGCCAACTCCATGGCCGCCCTGCTCTTCTTCCCCATGACCTTCCTCTGCGGAGCGTACTTCCCGGTCCACTCGCTGCCCGGACCTCTACAGGCGCTGGCGGCCGCGCTTCCCCTGACCCACTTCCTTGATGGGCTGCGGGCGGCGATCTCGGGAGCCGGGCCCCACGCTGTGGTGGCCGATCTGATCATCCTCACGCTCTGGGGGCTGGTGGGCTCGCTTGTCTCCGTATCACGGTTCCGCTGGACCACCTGACGCCGTACCCTCGGAGTGTCCGCGCCACCGCCCCGGCGTGACCGTGGAACCCGCATGGCCGAACGGCCGGCGCCGGGGCTTGATCGCACATACCCCGCAGGGGCGGATCTACCTCCTGGGGGAGGATGAGGCAGCCCTGTTCCTCCTGATGGACGGTACCCGCGACATCGATCGACTCGCTGCTGCCTCACGGCCAGACGGGCCTTCGATAGACGCCCTCGCCGTCAAGAGGTATGTAGGGCTGCTCCAGGCGGCGGGGCTAGTAGAGGGGCCTTACGGAGGGGGCCAGGGGCCCCAGATGAGCAGGGCCGGGCCCCGAATAGGGCTGGTCCGGCCTGCCCGCTTGCTCGAGCATGCGGGCCGCCTCGCAGCGGCCGTCCCTGCTCCGGCTGCCGCCGCGTGCTTCTGCCTGTCAATCGCGGCCGGCCTCTGGGCCGCGCCGGGGCTCCAGGGAGCTCTCTCCACGCTCTCCACCACAGGGGCCGGCGCGACGCGCCTAGCCGCGACGGCTGCGACGGCGTGGCTGCTCGGGGTAGTCCACGAGTTGGCCCACGGAGCCGCCGCGGCGCAGTCCGGGGCGCCGGCGAGCCGCCTTGGGATCTCGGCGGTCGGCTGGCGCCCCGCCTTCTTCGTGGAGATCCCAGGCCTGTGGACGCTCCCCAGGATGAAGCGCCTCTGGGTGGTTGCCGCGGGGCCCCTCACTGACGCCTGGCTCGCCGCGGCGGCCGCGCTCGCGTACCGCTTCCTGCCCCGGGCAGGCGAGCCCCTGGCTCTCCTCGCCTGCGCGCTTGCGGCGCGAGTCGCGTGGAACGCCCTTCCGGTGCTTAACACCGACGGCGTACGCCTACTCGAGATAGCCCTGCGATGCCCCGGCCTGGAGAGCCGTGGCAGAGATGAGGCCCGATGCCGCATTCGGCGGCTGTTTCGCTGGAGAGGACGCGGGAGCGGCCCGGCGTGCGACGGCCCGGCACCCGATCTCCTGTTCTGGTACGGTCTCCTGTCGCTGGCCGCGGAGGCAGCGTTGGCCGTTGGGCTGGCGCTCTTCGTACTGAGGCGCCTCTCGTGACAGCCGCCCCTGCGAGGCGGTGGTTGGGTCCCGGGCGCCCCCCGAAGGCCTAGGCCCTGGGGCCGCCTCCCCAGTGCAGCGCCGCGAGCCTGTGAGGAGCCGACAGGCCCGGGGGGGAGGCCAGCACTATCGGGATCGCGTTGACGGCGATCGCGCACGTGGCAACGTCGCCGTGAATGCCTCCCCGGACGATCATCTCGATCGGTGGATTGCCCTCCACGGTCACTGCGTCGCGTGCGTTGGGCGCGCCGACGGCCATCGTCAGGTCCAGCGTGATGACCTCTTGCCCGCCGGCAGTTCCGGCGGCGATCTGGTGCAGCCCCCTGACGACGTCGGCCTCCATTACCGGATCGATCTTCTCGGTGATCGACTCCAGCTCCCAGCCCATCGCGTCGGCGATCATCGCCACCGACTCGGGAAGCCCGACGTGGCCCATCCGGCCCGTCCGCACTCCCTCCTCGAACGTGGCCCGGTCCATTCCGGCCCCGACCTTGCGCTGCAGGGGCAGCCTGCGCAGCCCGGCATCGACCACCCGCGTAACGCGGATGGCGCGTACCTCCCTGCAGGGCGCGGTCAGGACGACCGGCAGCAGGTCCATCACGAAGCCGGGGTTCACCCCGACGCCGACCACGGTTACGCCGTTTGCCCTGGCGGCCTCGTCCAGATCCTTGGCCTCCTTGGGATGATGGTACCAGGGGAACGCGAGCTCTTCTGACGTAGATATCACGTTCGCTCCCGCCTCGATACAGCCGAGCAGCTGGGGCATGACCTTTGACAGGTGCGACTGCGTCGTGTGGATGACCACCTGCGGGGCCGCGGAGAGGGCGGCCTCTGCGTCGGGAGTCAGCACGACCCCCAGCGGGTCCCTCTCAAGAAGGGTTCCAAGATCGACGCCCGCCTTCTTGGGGTCCACATCCACGGCGGAGACGATGTCGTATCCACGCTCGACCAGGACCGCGGAGATCCCGAGGCCGATAGGACCGAGACCGTACTGGGTGACCTTCACGTTTTCCATCTCTTGGGATACCACCTCTTCTTCCAGTGTTTGGGACGCGCCGAAGATGATTCTAGCAGAGGCGTAGCGCCACGCGCAAAGAGGCACCCGTCCGGTCTGGAGGATCGAGCCGCCCTTCGGCAGAACAACTCATCTCTAGGGGACCGGGCGATCTCGCCCGGCCCCCGGCTCTGAGCAGGAGGCTCCGATGGACCTTACCTTGGCTTCGCGAATGCAGACGCTCGGGACAGAGAACGCCTTCGAGGTGCTGGCAAAGGCCCGGCGCCTCGAGGCGCAGGGCAAGCATATTGTTCACCTCGAGATAGGCGAGCCGGACTTCGATACCCCGGAACACATAACCGAGGCGGCGATCCGCGCGCTGCGCGACGGCTACACGCACTACACGCCGGCCGCCGGCATCATGGCAGCACGCGAGGCGGTAGCCGCATATGTGGCCCGCACGCGGGGGATCCCCTTCGACCCGACCCAGGTCATCATCGTTCCGGGATCGAAGAACATCCTGCTCTTCGCTATGCTCGCCCTGGTGAATCCGGGGGATGAGGTGGTCTACCCCGATCCCGGCTACCCGATCTACGAGTCGGCCGCGCGATTCGTGGGAGCCGAGCTCAGGCCTCTACGGCTGCGCGAGGAGACGGGGTTCAGGTTCGACGTAGATGAGCTGCGCTCTCTGGTCGGGCCGCGCACCCGCCTTGTGGTGCTCAACTCCCCCCACAACCCCTGCGGCTCGATGCTGGATCGGGAAGACCTAGAGGCGGTGGCGGAGGCGGTCCTCTCCAGCGATGCGCATGTGCTGAGCGACGAGATCTACGGCCGGATGGTCTACGAGGGTGAGCAGCACAGCATCGCCAGCCTTCCCGGCATGGCGGAGCGTACGATAATCATGGACGGCCTCTCCAAGACCTACGCGATGACCGGCTGGCGGATCGGCTTCGGGGCCATGCGCGCCGATCTGGTGGAGCGCATGGCGCAGCTGATGATCAACTCCAACTCCTGCGCCGCGGCCTTCGCTCAGATGGCGACGATAGCTGCGCTGTCGGGGCCTCAGGAGGCCGTGGACGCGATGGTCTCCGAGTTCCGCTCCCGACGTCAGGTCATGGTGGAGGAACTGAACGCAACTGAGGGCGTCCGCTGTACCATGCCGCGGGGCGCCTTCTACGCCTTCCCGAACATATCGGCGGTCGACTCCGACGCCAGGAGGCTGGCTGCCTTCCTGCTTGAGGAGGCTGGCGTGGCCTGCCTGGCGGGGAGTTCGTTCGGTGAGGGGGGGGCGGGGTATCTCCGGTTCTCGTATGCCAACAGCAAGGAGAACATCCGCGAGGGCGTCAGGCGGATGCGAGAGGCGCTGCCCGCCTACAGGTCCGCAGCCGGATCATGAGCGAGGGGGATGCGACCATGACAGCGGCCGTGGAGATCGACCGCTACCTGGGCCGACGCCTGGAGTCGTACATAGGAGAGACCGCCGATCTTTGCGCGCTGCCCAGCGTCTCCGCGAGCGGGAGCCGCGGCGAGATGCGCGCCTGCGCGGAGGCGGTCGCGGGGGTGCTTAGCAGGCGGGGTTTTGAGACCCGCTTGGTGGAGACGCCTGGCAATCCCGTCGTGGTCGGACGGCTGCGGGGCCGCTCGGAGCGGACCTTGCTCTTCTACAACCACTACGATGTTCAGCCGCCGGAGCCTCTCGATCTCTGGACGTCGCCGCCGTTTGAGCCGGAGGTGCGGGATGGGGCGCTGTACGCCCGGGGCGCCAAGGACGACAAGGGCGAGTTCGTCGCACGGGTGGCGGCGGTGGATGCCGTCCGCGAGGCGCACGGCGGCACACCGCCCTGCGGGGTCCTATTCGTTGTGGAGGGGGAGGAGGAGACCGCGAGCCCGCATATCGCCGCGTTCGTTCGGGAGAACAGGGAGCTATTGGACTGCGACGGCGCCGTATGGGAAGAGGGCGGGGTAGACGCGACAGGCCGACCGATCGTCTCGCTAGGACGGCGCGGGATACTTGCCGTGGAGCTGTCGGTAGCTACGATGCGACGCGATGCCCACTCCGGTGCGGCGCACATGTTGCCCAATGCGGCCTGGCGGCTGCTCGGGGCGCTCTCTACGCTGATGGGCCCGGACGGGCGGATCCGGGTAGAGGGGTTCTACGACGAGGCGCTGGCGCCTACGCCCCGGGATCTCGAGCTGCTGGACGCCCTCCCGGACCTCGAGAGCCACATGCGGGAGGTCTACGGCGTGCGAGCATTCGTCCGGGGTCTCTCGGGTCCGGAGCTCAATCGCGCGATCTTCGAGCCGACCTGCAACATCCAAGGGCTGACCGCTGGCTACCAGGGACCTGGCACCAAGACGGTGATACCGGCCAGAGCCTCGGCCAAGATCGATTTCCGCCTCGTGCCGGACCAGGATCCCAAGAGGATCTTCGCCCTGCTCAGAGAGCACCTCGACCGGGGAGGATTCGACGAAGTTGAGTTGACATGGAACGGCGCGATGTGGCCGTCCAGGGTGTCGGTCGACGACCCGCTGGTCGCGCTGACAGCGAGGACGGGCGAGGAGGTCTACGGCCTGCCCGCCCTCATTCAGCCCGTCGGCGGCGGCAGCAGCCCCTTCTACGCGTTTGCCCAGCCCCTGGGGATCCCGGTGGTGACCGCGGGCGTCGGGTACGCGGACAACCGCACCCACGCGCCGGACGAGCATGTGCGGATATCGGACTTCCTCAACGCCGCCCGCCACATTGCCCGGGTCCTGGACGGCTTCGCGGGCCTGGGCTAGACGGTAGCCGAACCAGCCGCCGGGAGGCTGGATCCCTCCAGCCACAGGCGGGCTAGATCGTAGTTGCGCCGCAGCACGTGCGGGGCCTGTCCTCTCACGAAACCCTCGATCGCCACCACGCCTCCGTAGAGCGGCACGAGCCTCTCCACCGCCTCACGCATCCCATAGATGCCCTCGTCCAGCGGCACGTGGACCTTGTCCCTAGTCGAGCCGGAGATGTGGACGTGGCAGACGTGAGAGGCCAGTCCGTCGAGCCCGACCTCCTGGCCGTCGTACAGGCAGTGGGCGAGGTCCAGGGTGATGCCCAGCCGTCCTGAACCGATGGCCGATATCAGTGAGAGGACCGCCTCCGGTGAGGTGACGAACTCAAGCCTTCGCCGCTCCATGTTCTCCACGCCGACGCGGACCCCAAGCTCGTCGCCCCTCTCGGCCACGACGGCAAAGAACTCGCGCAGTATCGGCCAGAAAGCGGTGGGGTCGTCGCCGCTCGAGGAGAGCGCCCCGGGGTGCAGTACGATTAGCTCGGCGCCGAGCTCTGCCGCGTCCTCCAGCGCCGCAAGGTACTGGCGCTGGGACTCGGCCCTGATGCCGGCGTTGGACGAGGTGACGTTGAGGTCGCGCTGGGGGCCGTGCATCGTCAGTAACAGCCTAAGCTCCGATGCCAGCCGCCGCAGGGCGACGGGTGCCTGGCGCTGCTTCCAGATGTGCTCGACCCAGATCTCCAGCCCCTCGTATCCGGTCCTCGCGACAAGCTCCATCGCCTCGGGAATCGGCAGCTCACGGGTGGTCGAGGTCGAGGCAGCTATCTTCAATGGCCGGCGACCTCCCCCGACTCGAACAAGATCCCGCGGTCGATCGCCACGACGGTTCGCGATCCCTCCTCGAACAGGGCTGACGGCGGGGTCTGCACCCGCAGCGTCTGGCCCGAGTCAAGCCTTACCTTGTACTCGGCGAGGTTCCCCAGGAAGTTGCGCACCTCCACGCGCGCAGGGAGTCCCTCGGCCGCGCCCAGCTCGAGGTCTTCGGGCCGCACCGCCACCACGACTCTGCCGCCTAGGCCCGACGGGTTCTCGGCGGAGAAGGCGCAGCCCTCCACCTCCACCTTGGCCGCGCCCGCCGCCGTATCGATGACGCTCGCCTGGAGGAAGTTCATCTGGCCGATGAAGTCGGCGACGAACCGAGTGGCGGGCTGCCGGTAGATCTGCGCCGGCTTTCCCACCTGGGCGACCAGGCCCTCGGACATCACGGCCAGGCGGTCGGATAGCGCCATCGCCTCGGCCTGGTCGTGGGTGACGTAGAGAATCGGGATCCGCATCCGCCTCTGCAGCTCCTTGAGTTCGAACCGCATCTGCTCCCGGAGCTTGGCGTCGAGGTTCGAGAGGGGCTCGTCGAGCAGCAGTATCTCCGGGCTGCCCGCCAGGGCCCTGGCGAGCGCCACACGCTGCTGCTGGCCTCCTGAGAGCTGGTGAGGGTACCGCTCCCCGAGGCCGTGGAGCTCGACCACCCCCAGCACCTCCGAGACCCTCGCCGCGATCCTGGCCCTCGCCTCGCCCGCGACCTTCAGCGGGTATGCGACGTTGTCAAACACGGTCATGTGGGGCCAGACGGCGTAGTTCTGGAAGACCATTCCGAGAAGGCGCCTCTCGGGCGGCACGTAGACCCCTCTTGCCGGGGCGCTTACCGTCTGGCCGCCTATCACGATCTCGCCCCGGGTGGGCGACTCAAGGCCTGCTACGCAGCGCAGGGTCGTGGTCTTGCCGCAGCCGCTGGGCCCGAGCAGCGTGAAGAACTCCTCCGGACCCACCTCGAACGAGACGTCCCTGACCGCGACGACCTCGTCGAACTCCTTCCACAGGCCGGTCACCGTTACCGCGTTCATCTGTGCGATCACCTCATCCTAGAACCCGACCTGTCCCCTCGTGATCCTGCGCGCCGCGGCGTTGGCCGCGACCACCATCGCCAGCACGAGCACCGAGAGCGCCGCGGCTATCTGGGTGTAGCCGGAGTCCTGCATGTTGAATATCACGACGCCTATCGTTTCGGTCCTCAGCCCGAACAGGAGTATAGACATCGTCAACTCGCGGAACGCCGGCATGAAGACCAGGATCCACCCGGCGACCATCCCTGGGCGCACGAGCGGCACTATCACGTCGCGCAGCGCCCTCAGGGGCCCCGCACCGGAGACACGCGCCGCCTCCTCGAGAGAGCCGTGCACCTGCTGGAGCGTGGCGGAGGTCGTCCGCAGCGAGTAGGGCAGATAGGCGACCAGATAGGCGATCAGGATGATCCAGAGCGTTCCGTACAGGGAGAACGGCCGGCGGGCCCATGCGAGGATCATCGCTATCGCGATCACCGTGTGCGGTATAGCATAAGGGAGCATCCCCAGGGTGTCGAGGAGCGCCGCGCCCCTGATACGCGCACGGATTCGCGCGTAGGCAACGAACGTCCCCATCACCATCGTGATCGTCGCCGCGGACACGCCCAGGAGCGTGCTGTTCCACAGCGCGCGCCTTATGAACTCCTGGCTTGTGACATAGGCGTAATGTTTCAGCGTCAGGCTCGCCGCGGCAATCGGCGCCCCGTAGTAGCGCAGCAGCGAGGTCAGCCCCAGCGAGAAGATCGGTAGGATGGCGATCACGATCGCGAACAGCGCCGCCAGCCCGAACGCGGGCCACCTCATTGACCCGAGGCGGAGTGTCTGGGGGTGGATCGACTTGCCTGCGATCACGGTGTACCTTCCCTCTCCCCTCTGAAGCCGCCACTGAACCACCAGGGCGCCCGCGGCGACGATGACCAGGAGCATCGACTTGGCCGTCGCCAGTGGGAAGTCCGGGATGTTGAGGGAGGCGTAAATGCTCGTGGTGAGCACATAGAACCGCGCACGGATTCCCAGCAGTGCGGGGATTCCGAAGTTGGTGAGCGACCCTACGAAGGCAAGCACGCCCCCCGCCAGCACCGCGGGAGTCACCAGGGGAATCGTCACGTCACGCATGACGCGCAGGCTGCCCGCGCCACTGCACCTGGCGGCCTCCTCCAGGCTGGTGTCCATGCGCTGCAGCGCGCCCGTCACCGTCAGGAATACGAGCGGGAAGAAGTGGATCGTCTCGACGAAGATGATCCCCCACGGTCCGTAGATCGTGAACGGTGCCTCCTTCAGGCCCAGCAATGCGATCAGGGGCCGCATCAGGTATCCCTGCGGCCCCAGCAGCTGCGCCCACGCTATCGCGCCGAAGAAGGGAGGTATGGCGTAGGGGAAGATCATCAGGGGGCGAAGCCACCCCTTCCCCGGCATGTCGGTGCGCACCATCAGGAACGCGGCGAGCGTGCCGACGCTCATGGCGCCCAGCGCCGATGCAAGGCCCACCCAAACGGTGTTCAGCAGCGCCCGCAGGTTCCCCGGCTGTGTGAGGGCCCTCTCGTAGTGCGAGAGCGTGAACTGGCCTTCGGTCCAGAGGCTGCGGGTGATCACCTGGCTGGTGGGCCAGACGATCAGCATCGCCATCAGGACCGCCGTTGCGCCCAGGAGGAGTACCCGGGGGTCTACGATGGGACCCCCGGGGCGCCTTCCGCCGGTCGGTGCCGGCCCGGAGCCTGTGCTCATCGTTGGTCCCTGCCTAGCGCATCATGATCTGCTCGAACTTGGCCCGGATCTCGGCGGCGTTCTTCGCCGCCCACTCGAACGGGATAGGCAGCGACTTGATCTCGGAGGCGCGCGGCTGTCCCTTGGGGGGATCAACGTCCTCGCGCACGGGAACGACGCCCTGCGAGGCGAGGAACTTCTGGCCCTCGACGCTGATTACGAAGTCCACGAACCGCCTGGCGGCCTCCGGGTTCTTCGAGCCCCTGACTATCGCAACGGGGCTCGGCACCGAGACCGCGCCCTCATCCGGCCAGACGATGGAGAGCGGCGCACCGTCGCCGATCAGGTTGTAGACCATGAAGTCGAGGGTCATCCCGACCCCGAACTCCCGCGCCGCCAGCCCCCGGGCCACCTCCGTGTTCCCGCGCAGCACCTGGATGTTCTCCCGCCTGGCCTGCTCGAACCACGCCCAGCCGTACTTCTGCACGAATGTGGCCACCGTCACGAACACGGAGCCGGAGAACAGCGGGTTCGGCATCGCCGCGGTCTTGCCGAACTTCGGGAAGGTCGCCCAGGATCTGGGCGCGGCGTGGGCAGGGATCAGCGTCGTGTTGGTCGCGATGACCATGTTGATCAACCGTCCCGCGATGAAGCTGTTGCCGGGGTCTCGGAACGCAGCGGGTATGAACCTCGAGTCCGGCGCCCTGTAGGGCAGCAGCAGCCCTTTGTCGCGCAGCGTGATGAAGACGGGCGCGTCCGCCAGCCAGAGCAGGTCGGCCCTGATGCCGCCGGTCTCCAACTCGGCGAAGATCCGCTTCTCTATCTCCGTGCTTCCCGAGCGCAGTATCTCGAGCTTGATCTGGGGATAGCGCCTCATGAACGACCTGCTGAACTCCGTCGCCAGCTCCTGGGGAACGGATGTGTAGAGGACTACCGTGCCGGAGGCCTGCTGCGCTCCGGCCGGCGGCACGACCCCGGCGACCGCCAGCGCCACCGCCAAGATGAGAACCGCTAGCGCCCTGTGTGGCATCTCCATCTCCTCCTGTCGCGCGTTCTTCTGCGTACCACCGCCCGCCGTTACTCGTCGTGCGCGGGCATCCGGCCTCCGCGCGGTTCGCGCTCGTTCCTTCCCGCGCCTTGCTCGAACGCCGCGCGTATCAGGTCCCACTCGCCCAGCTTGCTGGTCACCTTCTCCGGCGCCTGCAGGGCGACCGCCACCGTCAGGAGGTTGAGGAGCGCCATCGGCGTGACCAGGGAGTTCACCGCGGCCAACTCGCCCCTTCGCGCGATCATCAGGCGGTCGGCGTGGGGGGCGAGTGGGGAGTCCGGGGTGTCCGTGAGGACAACGGTGCAGGCGCCGCGGCTCCGTGCGTATTCAAGCGCACGCACGATGTCGTGGTAACCCCGGAAGAAGCCTACCGCCAGCACCACATCCCTGGGCGCTATCCCAAACAGTACCTCCCAGGACTCGCTGCCTCCGTGGGTGATCGTTTCCACCCGGACCCCCATGCGCCGGAGGCGGAAGGCGGCGAAGTGAGCCAGCGACCGTGATATGCCCATCCCTATCGCGACCACCCTGCGAGCCCCCCAGATGAGCCCGGCCGCCTCGGTTATGGCCGCCGTGGACAGGGTGCTGCGCAGGGAGCTGAGCGCGGCCAGGTCCTGGTCCAGGACCTGTGCCAGCGGGGAGCGGTCGCGCCTGAGCCGACGCAGCGCATGGGCCATCCGGCTGCTGTCGGTGGCCCTAGCCCTCATCATGGCGGCCATGGCCGAGCGTAGGTCGGGGTAGCCCGAGTAGCCCAGGGCGTGCGCGAACCTGACGACGGTCGAGTCGCTGGCGCCCACCCTCGCCCCGAGTTCGCGCGAGTTCAGAAACGCCGCCTCGTCGTAGTTCGCCAGGATGTGCTCTGCGAGACGCCTGTGGGTGACACTCAGGCGCCCGTAGGCGGCGTCGACCGCCTCGGGGAGGGAGCGGGGGCGCAGTGACTCCTGCACATTTCGGATCTTCGAGTTCCCTTGCAGGAATTCCTGCATGACCTGGGTGTACGTGCGACGGGACAGTGCGAGCGCTCCGGTCCGGCTACTTGAGGTAATCCAGGTGAGGTGAGTGCATGCGGCGGTAGTCACCTGCTATGGCCGCCGCGATCTCCCTGGAAGGGACCAGGGGATGGACCGCGAGCGCATCGACCGCCATCGACCACGATCGCTCCGCGGCCGCTTGCGCGGTCACCCTCTCATAGTCCTTCACCCGCAGCACCAGGTCCCTGACCTGCTCCGGCAACTCGCCCATGTCGCGCGGTAGGGGAGCTCCTGTGGCGAAGCCCGAAGGGACCTCTACGATGTCGTCGCTCCGCAGCCCCCCTATGGCACCCCTGTTGGCCGTGTTTACGATCAGCTCCTCGGGGCCGCGGAGGAGCAGCGCCTCGATCACGTCGAGGGCCGCCTGTGCGTAGCCGCCCTCGACCCGTCCACCCATCATCGCGAGGTCGCGCCTCTGCCCGGTCTCCGCCGCCATGTAAGTAGAACGCCTGGCGAGTATGGCGGCCATGTAGTCCGGTATCGGATCGTCCCCGCGCTCGAGGGCCCTCGCGACGCGTGAGCGGAGGGAGGCCGCGACCTCGAAGAGCGCTTCTCCGCGCGTCTGCGGCTGCTTCCGAAGCCTCGCCACGACCTCGTCGTGGTAGTAGTAGTAGCGCAGGTACTCGTTGGGCAGCAGCCCCAGGCGCCTCAGTAGCCGCGGCTCGAAGAGCGGGCGTCCGTAGATCCGCCGCAAGAGGTCGTCGCTCGCGAGGATCTCCCCGAGGCGGTCCTCTCCGTCGACCCAGACCGCCCCGACCCATCCGAGATGGTTGAGGCCAAGGTAGTCGAGCGTTACCACCGCGGGAGGGACGCCCAGTGCCCTGGCAATGTGTCGCCCCAGCGCAGGAGGACTGTCGCATATACCTATCGCCAGCCCGCCTGCCGCGCGCTCCAGCGCCTGCGTGACCACTCCAACGGGGTTGGTGAAGTTGATGATCGTGCCGGGGCGGGCCGCCTGCCCTCGCCCGATCGTCTCCGCCAGGTCGGTGAGCAGGGGCACGGTACGGAGTGCCATCGCCCACCCTCCCGGCCCGGTCGTCTCCTGGCCGACGACGCCGTAGCGGAGGGGCACCCTCTCGTCGATGGCGCGGCCTTCCAACCCTCCGACGCGGACGCTCGTGATCACGAACCGCGCCCTGTCGAAGATGCCGTCCGGCGACGTCGAGGTCCTGACGCGGAACGGGAAGCCGGCGCGCCGGAGCATCGCCTCCGACACTCCCCGGACGAGATCGAGGGCGCCCCCATCCACGTCGTAGAGGAGCAGCTCGTCGATCGGGATCCGGGTGTGGCGCTCTATCAGCCCGCCGACGAGGAGTGGGGTTCGCATTCCCGCTCCCCCCACGATGGTTACGATCATGACGTCCCTCTCGCCAGCGCGCTACGCAGCTCGGCGGGCTTGGGAAAGGCGGCCGTCCCTCCCGGTGCGCGCGTTGAGAGCGCACCGCAGGCGTTACCCGCCGCCAGACACCGCGAGATCTCCTTGCCTGAGAGGAACGCCCAGAGGAAGCCCGCGTTGAAGGCGTCTCCGGCACCGGTGGTTTCGACGACCGAGGTCACAGGCGGCCGGGCCCGGACGCAGCGGCCATCCTCGATCCCGATCGCGCCGTCGGCTCCGAGCTTGATCACCGGCACCTTCACCAGCGCTGCGAGTGCCGCCAGCGCCGCCTCCGGAGCGTCCTGCCCTGTCAGCCACCGCGCGTCGTTCCATGAGGGCATGAAGATCGTCGTCCTCCTCACGACATCGAGGAAGTCGGAGGTCCCGTAGTGAGAGGGATGCCACCCTATGTCCAGCGAGACCGTCGCCCCAATGGCAAGGAGGCGCTCCAGGAGGGGGACGCGACTGCCAAGCGGCGCAGGCATCCCGGCGAAGTGGACGTGGCGGAACCTGCCGAGATCCTCGGCTCCTATCGCCTCGATGAGATCGCCTGTCGATCGGGTGCAACCGGGGTACGTGATGAAGCCCCTGTCCGTGGGGGTGGAGAACGCCACCGAGAGGCCCGCGCCGAGTGAAGGATGCCGCACGACGAGAGAG
The DNA here is from genome assembly GCA_037446215.1 of Armatimonadota bacterium. GTDB lineage: Bacteria > Sysuimicrobiota > Sysuimicrobiia > Sysuimicrobiales > Humicultoraceae > VGFA01. Next base: position 2,271 of record JBBIJB010000056.1, on the reverse strand, counting down.
GTGTCCACGCGGGCCTTCCTCACCGCCCGCCACTGCATGCTGCCCAGGCTGTCGGCACCAACGTAGGCCGCTAGCGCGGTGGGGATGCGCAGCCGCGCAAGGCCCGCTGCCGTGATGAAGGCGCCGCCGCCCACGGTTAGTGTGAGCCGGTCCGTCCTGACCTCCTCCCCCAGCCTCGGGGCCTCCTCGAGGCCGGAGAAGACCAGGTCGCAGTAGACATTGCCGACAACCAGGACCCCCTTGGGAGCCCCCCGATCGCCCGTCTCCATCGAGAACCTGCCCTACTGCCTCCTGTGCACCAGGTGGCGCGCCAGGTGCAGCAGCGCCTGCCTGTCGGCGTCGCCGAGGCGCCTGGCGATGATCTGGATCTCTCCGAGCTCCAGGTCGCGCTTGGCGTGCGGGCCCTCGTGCCCCGGGCCCTCGGCGCCTGCCGCGCGGCCTCCCTCGCCCGGCTGCACGCCGGAGAAAAGGGCAAGGCCACGGCCTTTCTTGAGGGGCAGCTGCACCGCCCGCGGTTGCGGAGAGTCCCCGGCCGGCGGCGAGAGCTCCTCCACGTACCTCAAGAACTCGCTGGCCTTCATGCTCAGCGCCCGGGCTATCGCCGCGCCGGTCTCGGCTGAGGGCTTCCTGTGCCCCCTCTCGATCTGCGACAGGAAGGAGTAGGATATGCCCGAGAGGTTCGCGAGCTCCTTGCGCGAGAGGCCGGCCGACTCCCTCAGGGTCTGGATCGCGCGCCCGTAGTCAAGATTCGGTGGCACCTTGTCCCTCCTCGGGGCAGTCCGGCGCCGCTCCGACTCGCCGACTCGCCCAGTGGCACAATTACGCCGGGGAGTGCCCGGCTCCTCCGGCCGCGGGCTCTTTGGGCATAGGCAGCCCCAGGAGCCGGGCGGCGTTGCCGGCGAAGACGGCCCGCAGGTCGCCCTCGGGTAGGCCCAGCCGGAGGCACACCCTCATCTGCTCCTCCAGGTAGCGCGCGGAGAAGCCCCTGGGGAACCATGAGGAGTCGGAGCCGAAGATTACCCTCGCGGGTCCGGCGCTCTCGAGGAACCGCCTGAACAGGCCCTCCAGGTCCAGGGGGTAGGGCATCCAACGCATCCACTCGTTGCTGCCCGAGGTGTCGGCGTAGACGTTGCCGCACGCCCACATCAGATGGAGGAGCTCGCGAGGGTAGCCGCAGCCGAAGTGCGGTACGACGAACGGGACCGTGGGAAAGGCGCGGGCGACCTCCGCTATTGCCAGCGGGCTGATGTTGGGCCCCGCGACCACGCCGGCGTGGCGCAGCGGCCCGAAGTGGATCACAACAGGGATCTGCAGCCGCTCGACGGCCTCCCACAACGGGAACAGGGAGGGGTCGTCCAGGCGCTGGCGCAGCAGGGGGGCGATGATCTTGTAGCCCCGCAGCCCGAGGCCGGTGACGGCGCGCTCGAGCTCTTCAGCCGCGCCGTCGGAGAACGGGTCGTGGTGTGCGAAGCCCACGAACCTGCCGGCGCCCCGGCGTACCACAGCCGCCAGCCTGTCGTTGCCCCCGCCCGTCAGGAAGACCACGCGCACCAGGCCGTAGCGCTCTACCTCGGCTGCCCACCTCCGCGCCATCTCCTCGTCGTCGCCAGGGGGCTCGGGTGCCGGGAAGCCCCACGCACGCCTCCACGCCTCCTGATCCGCGGCTATCCAGCCCCGGACCACCTCGTAGCGCTCCCTGCCCCTGCTGCGGAGGTACTCCTGCGCGACGCGGTCTTCATCAGGCCCTCCGGGGCGAGCCTGGAAGTGGGCATGGAAGTCCAACACCGGGATGCTGCTCAAAGCCGCCACTCCCTCAGGATCCGGCCGCGCTCAGGTCCTCTACGACCGCAGGCCGGTCAAGACTATCCCCTCTATGATCTGCCTCTGCAGCACGATGAAGACGAGCAGCACAGGGGCAATCGCCAGAGAGGAGCTGGCCATTATCAGGTTCCATGCGGACCCCGCCTCTCCTGAGAAGAGCGCTATGCCCACCGGGAGGGTTCTCATGTCCGGGGTCTGGATCACTATCATCGGCCACAGGAAGGCGTTCCAGTTGCCCAGGAAGGTGAAGATGCACAGCGCCGCCATCGCGGGCCTGACCTGTGGTAGTGCTATCCGCCAGAACAGCCCGAACTCGCTGACGCCGTCGATCCTCCCGGCATCCAGCAGCTCGTCGGGTATCCCTGTCATGAACTGGCGGATCAGGAAGATCCCAAACGCGGTAATCAGGCCCGGGAACATGATCCCCCAATAGGTGTCTATCCAGCCGTT
>JBBIJB010000055.1:7480-15948 GCA_037446215.1 Armatimonadota bacterium | reverse complement strand
AAGGTGTTGACGGGCTCTACCAGCAGCACGAGCCCTGCCTGCTCGAAGGCCGCGGCCGCGCTCTTCATGTTGTCCACCAGGCATGCCCACTGCTCGGCAAGCGGAACAGCTTCGAGCTGCTTGCCCACGAGGCAGTTCACCCGCGGGCAGTCGAGGCGACGGGCTATCTCTACCGCGAGCCCCACCCCCTCGCGGAACTCCTGCCTGCGGGCCGGATCCACCGCGATCCCTCTCTCGCCCCCGGCCCAGTCACCCGCCGGGAGGTTGAACAGCGCCTGGCGCAGCTTGAGCCTGCGCAGCTCCCCCGTGATCTCGTCGATGTCCTCGGCGTAGGGGAACATGTACTCCACGGCCCCAAACCCGGCACGAGCGGCCGCGTCGAAGCGGGCGATGAAGGGACGGTCGTTCCAGAGAAACGTCAGATTGGCTGCGAATCGCGGCATGATACCTCCCCGTAACGAGTCTGGAATCCCCTCCCAAAGTATACTTGCTGCGCCGCGGGTAGCAACCGGGGTCCACGGCGTCGACCGCACGGTCAGCATCGGGAGCGGACCCGATGCCCTGCGCTGCCCATTCGTATAGAATAGTGAGAGCGACCTCGCGGCGCGGGCAGACGCGCCGCAACCGACCATGAGAGGAAGTGAGACGTAGTGACCGCATACGACATAGGCAACTACGCGTTTGACCCGGAGGCGTTCTTCCCACGGAGCCTCTTCGACAGGATGACCGACCTGCGGCTGAACCGGCCCCAGGTCGTGGAAGAGGCCGCCGGTCGCAGGAAGCGGCGGTCGACCCTGACCACGAACGGCCGCCTAGTGATCCTGGCGGCGGATCACCCCGCCCGGAACGTCACCGGGGTTGGCGACGCTCCCATCGCGATGGGGGACAGGTGGGGGCTGCTCGGCCGGATCCTCAGGGTCATGACGGCGCCGGAGGCTGACGGGCTGATGGCCACCCCCGACATCATGGAAGAGGTGGTCATGGCGGACTACCTGGTGCAGGAGATGGGCGGGGCCTCCTTCCTCGACGGGAAGGTCCTGCTCGGCTGCATGAACAGGGGCGGGCTCTCGGGGGCCGGGTTCGAGATGGACGACCGGATGACCGCCTTCACGGCCGAGCGCATCGCGCGGATGGGGCTGGACGGCGCGAAGCTGATGTTTCGCCTTGAGCCCGATGAGCCGGCATCGCTGTGGACGATCGACTACTGCGTCAAGGCCCTAGACAGCCTCTACGACCTCAAGATCCCCGCGTTCCTGGAGTGCCTCGCGGTCAGGAAGAGCGAGGGGAAGTACAAGGTGCTGAAGTCGGCGCCCGAGCTGGTCAAGGTGATCGGCGTGGCCACCGGCATGGGCAAGTCATCGATGGGCACGTGGCTCAAGATCCCCTACTGCGACCGCTACGAGTTGATCGCGCGGGCGACCACCTGCCCGATCCTGATGCTGGGCGGCGAGTCAAAGGGCGATCCTACCGGGATCTTCGCCGAGTTTGCCGCGGGGATGCAGGCGGGGCCGACTATCAGGGGGGCCCTGGTGGGCCGCAATGTCACCTTCCCGGGCAGAGACGACCCGCGGGCGGTGGCGGCGGCGGTAGCGGGCATCGTCCACAGAGGATGGGACGCCGCAAGGGCGTCCGCGTCGCTCGGGGAGACCCGGGGCATGGAGATCGACTACTTCACCAAGCTGGTCGGCAGCCAGGGGTGATCGCGATGTCGCCGCTCAAAGGCAACCTGATAGTAGGGCAGTCGGGCGGGCCGACCGCCGTCATCAACAGCAGCCTGGCAGGGGTGGTGCTCGAGGCGCTCGAGCACGAGGCCGTCGAGGAGATCTACGGCATGGTCCACGGCGTGGAGGGCCTGCTGAGGGAGGAGATCATAGACCTCGGCCGCCAGAGCGCATCGGCGATCGCGGGGCTTAGGTCGACGCCATCCGCGGCACTGGGCTCCTGCCGCCACAAGCTGGGGGAGTCCGACTACGAGCGGCTGCTCGAGGTGCTTGCGGCCTACGGGATCCGATACTTCCTCTACATCGGCGGGAACGACTCCGCCGACACCGCCTGGCGCCTCGGAAGGCTGGCGGCCGACCGCGGCTACGAGCTGCGTGTGATGAGCGTCCCCAAGACGATAGACAACGACCTCGCTGCAACCGACCACTGCCCTGGCTACGGAAGCGTCTCACGGTGGCTGGCGGAGGCGGTGCGGGATGCCGGCCTCGACACCGAGGCGATAGGCGTGGTGGACACCGTCAAGGTCATCGAGACGATGGGCCGCAACACCGGTTGGATCACCGCGTCCACCGCGCTCGCGCGCGACCATGCCGACGCCGCCCCTCACCTAATCTACCTGCCCGAGCGGCCGTTCAGCCGCGACCGGTTCCTGGCGGATGTCGACCGCGTCCACAGGAAGCTCGGTCACGTCGTGGTGACCGTCTGCGAGGGGCTGAAGGATGAGAGCGGGAGCTACCTCTCCGCGAGCGGCACCGCCGTGGACACCGACAGGTTCGGACACAAGCAGCTCGGTGGTGTGGCAGGCGTCCTCTGCGAGATGGTCGGCGAGGGACTGGGGATCAAGGCCCGTTGGGACAAGCCCGGGACCATCCAGCGTGTCTCCATGCTGGCCGCCTCGCCGGTCGACCTGGAGGAGGCGTTCGCGGTCGGCCGGGCCGCGGTCCGCCACGCGGTGGAGGGACAGGGCGGCATGATGGTAACGCTGGTGAGGGAGTCGTCCGAACCCTACCGGTGGACCACGGGACTGGCGCCGCTGCAGAGCGTTGCCAACGCTGAGCGGCGGGTGCCGGACGAGTTCATCGCGCCCGAGGGCAACGACGTCACCGCCGCGTTCCTGGACTATGCGCGGCCGCTGATCGGCCCGGAGCTGCGGCCCTACGCCCGGCTGGACACCGCGAGGGTGGAGAAGCCCTAGCCGGGAGGCAGCAGGTAGACGTTCGAAGGCGAGAACTGAAGCCTGACCTCTGCCCCCTCGGCGTGCATCGCGCCCACGCTCGCGGAGTCGGCCACGCTCACCTCGCCCGCCTCGGTCTCTATCAGGTAGTCGGCATAGGTCCCCATGAAGAAGGCGCTGGAGACGCGGCCGGGCAGCCCCTCCCCGGACTTCTCGACTGTGATCGCCTCGGGGCGAACCATCAGGGTCGCCTTCCCATCGGGAACGCCGGGCTGGCTGAAGGAGATCGCGTAATCACCCACGCGCACCGTGCCGCGCTCGACGACCGCCGGCAGTAGATTCGCCTCCCCGATGAAGTCGGCGACGAACCGAGAGGCGGGCCTCCGGTAGAGGTCGGTGGGCGTCCCGATCTGCTCTATCCGGCCGCGATGCATTACCACTACCACGTCCGAGATGGCCAGCGCCTCGGACTGGTCGTGCGTCACGTAGACGCTGGTGATCCCGAGCTGCTGCTGCAGGTGGCGTATGTCCGCACGGACGCGCTTGCGCAGCTTGGCGTCCAGGTTGGAGAGCGGCTCGTCGAAGAGGAGCACCCTGGGCTTCATCACCAGGGCGCGGGCGAGCGCCACCCGCTGCTGCTGCCCCCCGGAGAGCTGGGCCGGCGAGCGGCCGCCCAAGCCGCGCAGCCCTACCAGCTCCATTACCTCCTCCACCCTCTGGCGGATCTCCGCCTCGGGGCGCCTGGACACCCTGAGGCCGTATGCGATGTTCTCGAAGACGGTGAGGTGGGGAAACAGGGCGTAGGCCTGGAACACCATGGTGACGTTCCTGTTGGCGGCCGGGAGCGCCGTCACGTCCTCGTCGCCGATGTACACCCTCCCCTCGGTCGGCCACTCCAGCCCCGCGATCATCCGGAGCGTGGTGGTCTTGCCGCATCCAGAGGGGCCGAGCAGGGTGACCAGGCTGCCGGCGGGGATCTCCAGGGTCGCATCGTCCACGGCCACCACGCTGCCGAACCTCTTCGTCACGGCCTCAATCCTGACGGAAGCCGTCTCCACCTTGGTCGCGACCGCGGCCTTGGGCTCAGAAATCACCATGTCAGGATACACCTCGCCTCACTACGGTTTGGCCTGAGCGCCGCGTCCCGCGCGAACGTCGAGACGCGTGGTGAGCGCATACAGGGCGACGATCACAACAGCCATGAAGATGACGAGAACGGACGAGAGCGCGGCGGCCCGTCCCATGCTGCCGTGCTCCACGTACGACAGTATCAGTGCTGTGCTCAGGTTGACCCTGGGCGTCACCAGGAAGATCACCTGGCTCACCGCGGTCATGGCCCGTACGAACGCGAAGACCAGCCCGGAGAGAAGCGCCGCCTGGACAAGTGGGATGACGATCCGCCGAAGCGTCGTGGACGATCCGGCGCGCAGCATGGTGGAGCACTCCTCCAGCGACCTGTCCACCTGGTGGATGGCGGCCACCCCGGAGCGGATCGCCACCGGCATGTTGCGGAAGACGAACGCCAGGATGATTATCAGCTCGGTTCCGGTCAGCAGCATCGCACCGGTGTTGAAGGCCAGGATGTAGCCGATCCCCATGACCGTGCCCGGGACCGCGAAGGAGAGCATCGAGGAGAACTCGAGCGCCCGCCGCCCCGGGAACGAGTAGCGCGTCACGAGGTAACCGATCAGGAAGCCGAGCAGCGTAGAGGGGAGCGCGGCGACCACAGAGAGGAACGCCGTGGTCCTGAAGACGTGCCATCCGGTGGGCGAGAGCCCCTTCACGTGCGCAAGCGAGAAGGTGTAGTCGAAGCCCCAGAGCTTGGTCAGGCTGCCGACGAAGATCGAGCCGTAGAGCAGCACGATCAGCAGCACCCAGATCATGAAGATCCCGGTGACGGCGTAGTCGAGCGCCGGAGGGAGGCGCCGAGCCGTCGCGTGGGTCGGCCGCCCGGTCACCGTCACGTACGACCGCTCGCCCACCCAGTAGCGCTGGATGAGGAAGATCGTCAGCGTCATCGAGAGCAGCACCATGCCGAAGACGGCGGCCTCGTTGGGGTTGTAGCGGCCTATGATGGCATAGAAAACCTCGGTGGCTAGGTAGGGTTTGCCCCCACCGATGACGACCGGGTTCCCGAAGTCGGCCAAGCTCTCGATCACGACCAGCAGGAAGGCGTTGGCTATCCCCGGGCGGGCCAGGGGCCAGATGACGGTCCGCAGCGTGTACCAGCGCGAGGCCCCTAGTGTCTCCGAGGCCTCCTCCAGTGCGACGTCCATCGCGCGCACCAACCCCTGGAGGACCATGAACGCTATCGGAGTGTAGGCGAGTATCTGCGCCAGGGAGAGCCCCAACAGCCCGGAGAAGGCCGTGGTCGAGAGGCCCAGCACCGTGTGCGTCACGAACCCCTGCCTGCCGAACAGGTAGATCATCGCCAGGCCCAGCACGAAGGGCGGGGTGATTATAGGCAGGATCGAGATCGGCCCAAACAACCGCCTCGTGGGAAGCTGTGACCTCTCTGAGAGGAGGGCGAACAGGAACCCCAGCCCCGTGGAGACCACGCCGACCACGAGCGCCAGCAGGATGCTGTTCCGGACCGCCCCAAAGCCGAGATAGAGCGAGGCCAGCAGCGCCGCCGCGATTCCGCCCCCGATACCCCAGACCGCCGCCGCGCGGAGCTTCCTGGTGAGAACGCCGGCCGTCGCTGCGGCGATGGCGGCGGTCGCCAGCGCGATCGTCAAGGCGGTGCGCACCTCATCCTGCGGTGTGAGGGGGTTGTTTATCAGCAGGAAGTTGGGGGAGTTGAAGACCTCGGCGAAGACGTCGAGGGTGATTCTGGTCGCGCCGGTCACGCGGTCCGTGACGACCACGCTCGCCTTGAGCACGGCCCACAGGGGGAAGAGTATGAAGATCGCAACGAAGGCGGCGGTCCATACTATGCTTGCGGCTATGAACGCGTCGGCCCGGAGATAGCCGCCCAGCGAGAGTCCGACCCCAAGCAGCGATAGGAATCCGAGGGCCATCGCCAGCCCGCCCGGGCCGAGCGGCTGCCCACTGGTGGAGATCGCTCCTACCACAAGGGCGATCCCGGCCGCAGCTGCGAGGGTGGCCAACTGGCCGCGCCTGAAGAGGGGCAGCCGCAGCAGGCCTAGCAGCGCGCACAGCGCGGCGCAGCCGAGCGCAGCGGCGATCAACGGGCTGGCGCTGAGCAGCGCCAGGCCGGTCGTCCCGGGCACGTAGCCCACCAGCTCGCGGCCGGCGCGTGCCCACGGCAGCAGGAGGCCGCCGAGTGCGGCGGCCCCGCCCCAGACCAGGAGCGTACTGTGGACCGAGTATGCGATACGAGGAGTCGCTACAGTCGAACTGGCCATGGGCCTCCCTGCCAACGCGTAGTCAGAGAATCGGGCGAGGGCGGCGGCCCGGAGCGATCGCCGGGCCGCCGCCCAGGTACCTGGACGCCCCGCCTACTTGGGAAGCGGGAAGACCTCCTTCAGCCACCGGGCGAGCAGGTGGTCCCGGACGGTGGCCTTGCCGAACTTCACGAAGTCGTACTTGATGACGTTGAAGTCCTGGAAGCGGGGCGAGACCCTGGGGACCGCCGACTTGGCATTGGACGGCAGCTGGTAGGACTCGCCGAACTCGCTCGCCAGCTTCTGAGCGTCGGGGGAAAGGGCCCACTCGATGAAGGTGATCGCGTTCGCCCGGTTGGGGGCTCCCTTGATCAGGCTGATGCCGCCTATCTCGTAGCCCGTTCCGTCGCGCGCCGAGCCGTAGGTGATCGGGAAGCCTCGCAGGATCTGCACCACCGAGTCGTGGTTGAAGGTGACGCCGACCGCCACCTCGCCTCGGCCGGTGAGGACGCCGGGCGCGGCGCCTGCGCGCGTGTACTCGGCGACGTTCGGGTGGATCCGCTTGAGCGTCTCAAATGCATCGCGCTCGCCGTAGATCTGGATCATCGTTGCCACCATGGTGTAGCCCGTTCCGGACGTAGTGGGGTTGGGATAGGCCACGAGCCCCTTGTAGCGGGGATCCGCCATGTCCTTCCACGTGCGGGGTTCGGGCAGGTTCTTGTCGCGAAGCAGCTTCGGGTTCAGCGCCCAACCGAGCACGCCTGCGTAGAGGGGGATGTACTTGCCGCCGACCGCATCGCGGAGCTCGGGCCGCAGGTCGTCCCAGTTGCGCGGCCTGAAGAACTCGGTCAGCGCCTCCTCGTTGGCGACGAAGTGCGGGTCGCCTGTTCCCCCGAACCAGACGTCGAAGGTCGGGTTTGCCTTCTCGGCCCGCAGGCGGGTCAGCGCCTCGCCGGAGCTCATTCTGACGAAGTCAAGCGTGATACCTGTTGCCCGTGGGAACTGGGCCTTCAGGGCGTCGCACCACTCCACCGCCGGGCTGCACAACACGACCACGCGGCCGGCCGCCGGCCCCGCGTGAACCACGCCCAGGCTGGCCAGCGCCACCATCAGCAGAGCAAGAACGAGAAGCCTCATCACCTGCACCTCCTAGGATGTCCGTCACCGGCACCTCGAATCAGGTGCCTCCGCGCCATTGTGCGCTTGCTGCCACTTCGCCGTGCGCTGCCCGGGCAGGACCGGGCGCGGCGGCGGCCATACTCAACCGTACCACATCGCGGGGCGCGAAGCATCGGGGAGTGGACCGACACCGACCCCGCTCAGCCTAGGGCCTCACCGCGACGGGCGACCCCATGCCCGCGGCGAAAGCCTCAACGACGGGCCTCCCGTCCCAGCCCTGCGGAACGGGCAACCCCAACGCCTGGAGAGCCGTCGCCGCCGTGTCGTAGATCACGATCGGCCTCTCGATAACGAAGCCCTTCCGGGTCCCCCGGCCGATCGCCAGCCAGGGGATCGTCAGCACCTCCGGCACCAGCTCCACGTGGTCGCGCCCTATGCCGCCGTGGTCCGCCGTAACGATGACCATGCACTGCTCCTCGATCCCGGCGTCTCGCAACGACTGCCGGAGCGCCGCTATGCCTGCCACCGCTCGCCTGAGCGCCTGCAGATAGGCGAACGACATCCATCCCTGCGCATGGCCCGCGAAGTCGGGCTCGGAGATGTGGGCCAGGGTGAAGTGCGGGCGGGCGGTCCTGATGAAGGCCCCGACCGCGGCCACCAGGTCGGGGGTCATGGTGGCGGCCCTGGCCGGGACGAGCTCGGACCTATCCAGATACCTGGGGTCGGATATCCCCATGACGTAGCTCTTCTGGGTGAACAGGCCGGTCCGCATCCCGGCGCGTTTGGCCTCGGAGAAGGCCGTCGGCACCGTGGGGTACGGTGCGCCCGGTCTCCAGAGGTTGGTACGCACCCCGTGCCTCTCCGGCCCTACCCCGGAGACCATCGACATGTGGGAGGGCGCCGTCACGGGCGGTACCGTGGTGCGGGCGTTCATCGTGTAGGTCGCCTCGTCAAGCAGCGGGCCGACGTTGGACGCTCGGAGGCCGTCGGGCCGCGCGCCGTCGATGCTGACAAGCAGGACGCACTGGTAGGGAGCGGAAGGAGCGGGCTGCGACAGGGCGGGTGCCGCACCCGCCAGAGAGACAAGGACTCCTATCAAGACCGCG
>JBBIJB010000055.1:972-7470 GCA_037446215.1 Armatimonadota bacterium | reverse complement strand
CCAGCCCTTCCGCCGCAACGACAATTCCCAGCCCCAGCCCTTCGGTGGCGGCCAGCGTTGCACCCACGCCGCCCCCCAGCGCCGTGCCCCAATCGCCCAAGGCGACTCCTGCCCCTGCGGCCCCCGCCTACCCCTGCTCCAGCACGTGGATTCGCTCCGCGGGGATCTGGAGGGTGACTTCGCCGGCAAGCAGCTTCATCGGGGTCGGCATGTGAACGTCCACGACCCACTCGATCCCTATAGCCTCGACCCAGTAGCGGGCGAGGCTTCCCATGAAGCTGCTCGCGGTGACGGCTCCGCGCAGCAGGTTCTGCCCCTCCAAAGGGTCGCCCGGCCCCAGGAGGCGGACGCCCTCGGGACGGATCGCGAGCAGCACGCTGCTGCCGGCGGTCAGATCACGAGTCCCCAGCTCGAGGACCGCTCCTCCAACCTCGACCCTCGCGGTGCCCCCCTCCCGGACGACACTGCCCTCTACGAAGTTGGCGATGCCCACGAAGTCCGCCACGAACTTGGAGGCGGGCGTGTAGTAGACCTCGTAGGGCGTCCCCACCTGCGCGATGCGCCCCCCGGCCATGACGGCTATCGTGTCGGAGATCGAGAGCGCCTCCTCCTGGTCGTGCGTGACGTACAGCGTGGTCTTGCCCAGCTGCTGCTGGATCTGCCTTATCTCGGTCCTCACCCTGATGCGGAGCTTGGCGTCCAGGTTGGACAGCGGCTCGTCAAGCAGCAGGACCTCGGGCTCGACCACCAGGGCCCGCGCGAGCGCGACCCGCTGCTGCTGTCCGCCGGAGAGCTGAAGAGGCCACTTGCGCTCCAGCCCCCCGAGCCCCAGTTGCCGCGCGGTCTCCTCCACGCGCCTGGAGATCTCGGCCTTCGGCTGGCCCCGCATCCTCAGGCCGTAGGCGATGTTGTCGAAGACGGTCATGTGCGGGAAGAGCGCGAAGTCCTGGAAGACCATGGCGGTGTTGCGCTGGTCCGGGGGGAGATCGTTGATCCTCCTGCCGCCGATCCTCATCTCCCCCTCGTCCGGGTCGTAGAACCCCGCGACCAGGCGCAGCGTCGTGGTCTTCCCGCAGCCGGAGGGGCCGAGCAGCGTCACGAACGCCCCCTCGGGAACCGCCAGGTCGACGCCCCCCACCGCGACCACATCTCCGAACCGCTTCTTCAGACCGCTCAGTTCCACATGGATGCCTGCCATCGGGTCCCTGCCTCTAGAGGTCGAACAGCTGAACGCGCCGCCCGGCGATGAGGCGCAAGACGCCCAGCGCCAGCAGCGCGATCGCGATCAACGAGAACGCCAGCGCGGTCGCCTGCGACCAGTAGCCGTGGTCGGCCAGCCCCAGTATCGAGGCCGAAGCCACCACCTTGCCGGGCGTCATGAGGAAGACGACGGCGCTCAGCGTGTTGATGGATTTGACGAACGAGTATATGAAGCTGCCGGCGAAGGCGTACCTGAGCAGCGGCAGCATGATCCCGGCGAACGTCTTCAGGCTGGATGCCCCGAGGTTGCGCGAGGCCCACTCGATCGAGGTGTCGATCTGATGGAGCGACGCCGCCGACAGCCGGTATCCCACGGGCAGCGTCCGGACCGCCATCGCGGCCACTATGATCGTCGCGGTGCCGACGAGCTCGATCGGAGGCTGGTTGAACGCCAGCACGAACCCTATGCCGACCAGCGTCCCCGGGAGGGCCACCGGAAGCAGCGTCAGGAAGTCCAGGGTACCCCTCCCGGGGAACGACTTGCGCTGCGTCAGGTAGGCGGTGACAGTCGCCGCGACCGCCGTGATCACGCCGGCCGTCGCGCCGAAGCGCACGCTGTTGAGGAGATCGCGTTGCCGGAACAGGGTGTACTGGAAGTTCTTGAGCGTGAAGGTCCAGTCCACACCCCAGACCTGGACGAACGCCCCGGCGGCGATGACGAGGTAGACGGAGAGGACGACCACCGCTACGAGCAGGCACGCCGCGAAGAGGATCCACTTGACCGGTGCCGAGGTGCGCAGCGGCGCCAGGCCGGTGGGCCTTCCCGTCACGGTCGTGTAGGCCCGGGCACCGATCCAGTAGCGCTGTGCCAGGAAGAAGCCCAGTGCCGGAACGAGCAGCACGGTGCAGAGGACCGCCGCCATCTCCATGTTGTAGCGGCCGATCACCTGCAGGTACGCCTCGGTCGCCAGGACGTGGAAGTCGCCCCCGAGCAGCATCGGGTTCCCGAAGTCGGCGAGGATGAGGATGCTCACAAGCAGCGCGGCGCTCGCCAGGCCGGGCGTCGCGAGCGGCACCGCTATCGTCCTGAATACGGCGAAGCGTCGCGCGCCGAGGTTGTGAGCGGCCAGCTCCAGCGACGGGCTGATGGCCCGCAGCACTCCTGCCACTCCGAGATAGGCTATCGGGAAGAACGACAGGGTCTGGGCGAACCAGAGACCGTGCCATCCGTACGGGTTGTAGGTGAGCCCCAGCAGCCCGTGGGTGATCAGACCCCTTCGCCCAAACAGCAATATGGTCGCCAGCCCGGTCACGAAGGGCGGCGAGACCAGCGGGAGCAGGGCCACGGTGCGGAAGAGACCCTTTGCCGGTATGTCCGCCCGCACGATCGCGTAGGCGTACAGGAAGCCCACGCCCATGGCCGAGCTCGTCGAGAGCACCGCCATGAGCAGGCTGTTGCGGGTCGCCCTCACGAACGCCTCGCGCTGGAAGTACCCTGCCCAGTGCTCGGCAGAGGGGACGCTCAGTACCCGCACGACCGGCAGCAGGACGAAGATGACGAGAAGGGAGGCGATCGCCACGAGGACGGCGAGCAGCGCCGGCTCACGCAGCAGCCAGCGGATCTCCCGAGCGCGCACTCCCACGGCCTTATGCAAGATCTAAGCCGCCGCCCCGGCTTACCTCCGGAACCTGGTGTCCCAGATCCGGAGCAGCGACTCCCTGTGCTGGGCCACCCACCAGAGGTCGTATCCCTTGAGCAGCTGGATCTGGGTTATCGGGATGGCTCCCTTTGGAACCGGAACGTCCGAGCGCACCGAGATGCGCAGCGAGATGTCCGAGTGCAGCTTGCCCGCGTCCTTGCCGAGCTGCCAGTCGATGAACTTCCTGGCGCCGGGGGTGTTGGGGCCGCCCTTGATTATCGAGACGCCGCCGACCTCCCAGCCGGTGTCGGGCGGATAGACGATCTGTATCGGATGGCCCTCGGCAATCGGCTTCAGGATGTCGTGTCCGAAGGTGATCCCGACGAGGAACTCGCCGACCGCCGACATCCGGGCCGGGGCGGCGCCGCTCCTGGTGTAGTGGTTGATGTTCTTGTCGAGGTCCTCCAGGTACTTCCACCCCTTGTCGGCGCCGAGGCGAAGGACGTGCGTGGCCACGAACGTCATCGCCGTGCCGGAGGTGAACGGGTTGGCGACTACGATCTCGCCCTTGTAGGCCGGGTGCAGCAGATCCTCCCACTTCTTGGGGTAGTCGAGGCCCTTCGGTCGCAGCTCCCGATCGAACCTGGTCTTGTTGATCGCAACGGCAAGCGCCCCGATGTAGAAGCCGTGCCAGCGGTCCTTGGGGTCGCGGAAGCGGGGGCCGATGAACTTGTGCTCGGGTGACCGGTGCGGCTCGAGCAGGCCGTCGACGGCCAGCACCTCGTGGCCGTCCGCCGGCCCGCCCAGGTGGATGTCGCCCTTGGGCGAGGCCCGTTCGGCCCTGATCCTAGCAACCAGCTCGCCCGACGACGCCCGGATGAACTCCGCCCGTATCCCGGTCGTCCGGGTGAAGGAGTCAAGCATCGACGCGATCTCCGTCTCGTGGAGCGAGCTGTAGACCATGATCCTCGCCTGCTGGGCCCCGAGAGGCGCGACCGACACCGCCAGGACGACGAGCGCAGTGGCTATGACAGCGATCCGCACACGCATCAGCCTCCTCGTCACTCCGAGTCAAGGACCGTACCTTGCTACTGTCCGCCCCCGGCGGCGATCGGCCGCATGAACCTCTCGACCTGGATCGCCGCGGCGTCGGGATCGGGCCGCGGCAGGATCTCCGCGGAGAGGTATCCCTGGTAGCCGCAGCGCCGCAGCGTCTCGACTATCGCAGGGATGTCGAGGTGCCCCAGCCCCGGTGCCCAGCGGTTGCTGTCGGCGACGTGCACATGCCACAGGCGCGGCCCCGCGGCCTGCAGCGCGCCGTGGATCGTCGCCTCCTCGATGTTCATGTGGAAGGTATCCGCCAGGATGCCCAGGTTCGAAGCGCCGGAGGCCTCGACGACCGCCAGCGTCGCCTCGACGGTGTTGAGGAAGTCGGTCTCGTACCTGTTGATGGGCTCGATGACTACGCGGACGCCGGCGGAGTCCGCGGCCCGCAGCACCGGCGTGAGGGCTTCCAGGAACCGGTAGGTGGTCGCCTCCACCCCGCCGTCGGTGCGCCCTCTGAGGAGCCCGACTATCACGTGGCTTCCGAAGTGAGAAGCCAGTTCGACGTGTGCTGCCAGCCTCTCGGCGGCCCTCTGCCTCACCTCGGGATCGACGCTGGACAGCGAGAGCCCATCCCGGAGGTAGGCCTGGCCGGTGCCGATCGCCGGCACCGCCAGGCCTGCACCCCTCACCACTGCCTCGACCCGGTCGTGGTCTATCACTCCGGGGTCACGAACGGCCAGCTCGACCCCGTCGAAGCCCAGTTCCGCCAGGCGTGCCACGCCCGCCTCCCAGCCGGCGCGGATGGCGACGGCGTCGAAGCCGGTATCTTCCACGGATACGACTAGGCTGAGCCGCATCTCGCGCGTCTACGGCGGGTAGGCGAGCGAGTAGATGCTCTTGCCGCCCTTCAGCGGGCCCTTCAGCACCGCCTCGATCTCCTCCTTGTCGCGCTCGGTGACGTACTCCACGGGCGGGAGCTCACCGGGCGGGAAGGTCTTCAGGATGTCGTTGACGAGCTTCTCGAGGTAGTCCAGGAGAGCCTCGACGCCGGGGCGCGCCTTCTCGGCCGAGGCCACGGACGGCCTGCCGACTACACCCTCCGGGTAGGCCTTGATCTCGATGGGGCCGGCGCCGATGTGGCCGTACCAGTTGATCGCCCGCCTCATCAGGTTGCCGGCCTTGTCGACGTGGCCGTCCGGCAGGAAGCCGAAGGGCTTGTTGTCCACGGCCCACTCCTGCTTCATCATCTCCGGGAAGAGCGCCATGCACCAGGAGGTCTCCACCTCGTCGGCGTGGATGAACTGGGTCTCGTAGGGGCCGCCGTCCGCCTTGGTCTTGAAGTAGTCGGGCACTGCGTGGTACCAGTTCACGTTCGTGACCAGCGCTGGCACGCGGTAGCGCTTGCCGAACTGGTGAATGGCAACCGGGATCAGGTACTCCTGGCCGTGCCCGTTGAGGATGATCTGCTTGCGGAAGCCCATGTTCCAGAAACCCGCGATCATGGCGCGCACGAACCCACAGAATACGTCCTCGGGGATCACGACCGTTCCCGGCATGCCCAGGTGGTGATAGGGATGTGATCCGAACCACAGCGGCTCCGAGACGGTGCAGCCGGTGCGCTCGGCTACCGCCTCCGCCATCCTGGTCACCAGGAAGATGTCCTCTCCGATCGGGGCGTTGGGGCCGTGGGCCTCGGTAGCGCCGAGCGGTACGATCAGGACGTCGTTCTTCTCCAGCCGCTCCTCGATGTCGCGCATCGTCATCGTCTGAAGGTAGACCCCTGTGCGGCGATCCATGTGACCACCCGGAGGTGGGAGTTGCCACTTGCTCATTGTCTATCCTCCTTGTCCTGTTTGCCTGCCTCGTCTCCAAGTATGTGCATGCGGTCGGGCGACAGCACCATGAACACCTCGCCCGAGAACGTTCCCTCGCCCGGTGCCGGCTGGTCCACCACCCACTCGCGGCCCATCGCCTCCACCCAGTAGCGGGCCAGGCCCCCCAGGAAGGCGCTCGTCCTAACCGTGCCCCGCAGCGCGGGCCGCGAGGGATCGCTCGGGCGGGCGGAGGCCAGCGAAACCGTCTCGGGGCGCACCACGAGCGTGGCCTCGTCCGAGGCCGACCTGCCCCCGATCTCCAGATCGAGCTCTCCCAGGCGGACCCGGCCGGGGCCGGTCACCCGAACCGGCACGAAGTTGGCCAGGCCCACGAAGTCCGCTACGAACCGGCTTGCCGGATGGTAGTAGATCTCTCGGGGCGGACCCTCCTGAACGATGCGACCGTGGTTGATCACGGCGATACGGTCGGATATCGAGAGCGCCTCTTCCTGGTCGTGGGTGACGTAGATCGTGGTCTTGCCCAACGCCTGCTGCAGAGCCCTGATCTCGCCCCGTACACGGACTCGCAGCTTCGCGTCCAGGTTGGAGAGCGGCTCGTCGAGCAAGAGCACCTCGGGCTCGACCACCAGGGCCCGGGCCAGCGCCACCCGCTGCTGCTGGCCCCCCGACAACGTGGCGGGGTCACGACCGGCGAGGTCGGGCAGCCCGACGAGCTCCAGCATCTCGTCGACCCGCGGTCCACCTCGACGGTGGGCCCGTTCCAGCCCGAAGCCGAC
>JBBIJB010000055.1:0-962 GCA_037446215.1 Armatimonadota bacterium | reverse complement strand
CAGGGCCCGGGCCAGCGCCACCCGCTGCTGCTGGCCGCCCGAGAGCTGATGGGGGAACTTGGGCTCCATCCCGGCAAGACCGACCAGGCCGAGCACCTCGGAGATCCGGCGCCGCGACTCCGCGGCCTCAACCCTGCGCATCCGGAGGCCGTAGCCTACGTTCTCGGCCACCGTCATGTGAGGAAAGAGCGCGTACTCCTGGAAGACCATGGCGGTGTTCCGCTTGTGTGCGGGGGTGTTGGTTATCGGGGCATCGCGGATGTATATCTCGCCGGAGTCGGGTCGGTAGAACCCGGCGATCATGCGCATGGTCGTCGTCTTGCCGCAGCCCGACGGCCCAAGCAGCGTCGTGAAGCTGCCCTCGGCCACGTCCAGCGTGATGTCGTTCACGGCAAGAGTAGTCCCGAGGCGCTTCGTTACGTTAGCAAGGCGGACGTGTGCCGGCATCTCTCCCTACCCCATCGGCATTGATCGCACTGTACGGCCCACCAGGAGCTGCGCCGCTCCGACCGAGACTAGCGTTAGGACCAGCAGGAGCGTCGTGAGCGCGGCGGCCCCCCCCCAGATCCCGTTCCCGATCATGTTGAGGATTGCGAAGGTCGCCACTATGTTACCCGGCGTCACGAGGAACACCGCGATGCTCACGTTGGTGACCGCGCGGATGAATGACACGGTGAACGCGCCCAGAAAGGCGCGCCGGAGCAGCGGCAGGAATATGTCCCAAAGCACCCTCATGCCGCTCGCGCCCAGGTTCGTCGCCGCCTCCTCGATCGCGCGCTCGATCTGGCGCAGCGTCGCTGCCGCTGCCTGGTACCCCATCGGAAGGTGCCAGAAGGCGAGCGCGAGGGCTAGGATCCAGACCGTGCCAACGAGCTCCAGCGGAGGCTTGTTGAACGCCAGCACGAAGCCGACCCCGACGAAGACGCCCGGCAGCGCCCCAGGAAGCACCGCCAGAAAGTCCA
>JBBIJB010000054.1:0-15959 GCA_037446215.1 Armatimonadota bacterium | reverse complement strand
GAAGAGGCGATCGAGGTCAGCCCCCAGGAGGCGAAGTTCACGGGAGCGATCGTGGACGTCCAGAAGGGGTCGGGGCTCATCAAGCGCTGCCCCATCTGCAGGAGGATGCTGACGAAAGGGGTCTGCGGCGAGCACGGGAAGCAGGAGGGGACTTACGACCTCCGGATCAAGGCGGTCCTGGACGACGGCCTGAAGGTCCAGGAGGTGTGGCATGGGATTGTCTTTGATCGGCCCGCCCGCGGCCGCAAGCACCCGCAGACAAGCCGTGCTCGGTGTTACGCTCATCTTGATGCTGAGCACCCTGGCTGCGATCCCTCCCGAGGGGCAGGCACAGCCCCCGTTCTACGCGGGCAAGACCATCGAGTTGCTGGTCACCTTTGCCCCCGGCGGCGGCACCGACCTGGACGCACGGTTCTTCGCTTCCTTCTTCGAGAAGCACACGCCCGGCAACCCACGGGTTGTGGTCAGGAACATGGCCGGCGGCGGGGGCGTTACCGGCGCGAACTGGTACTGGAACAACGCCAAGAACGACGGCTTGATGATCATCGCGGCATCCGGCTCTAACAAGATACCGTTCATCCTGGGCGTGCCTCAGGTGCAGTATGACTTCCGGAAATGGAAGCTCATAAAGGTGAACGGGGTAGGCGGCGCCGTATATGTCTCACCCCGCACCGGGATCCGCAAGGTCGGGGACCTCCTCAAGCCGCAGGAGCGGCTTGTCTACGGCAGCATAAGCCCCACCTCGGTCGACCTCACCACGCTGCTCGCCTACGAGGTGCTCGGCATGGACGTCAAGGCGGTCTTCGGCTTCGAGGGACGCGGACCGGTACGCCTGGCCTTCGAGCGCGGCGAGATCAGCATCGACCACCAGACGACGCCGGCGTTCTCCTCTCAGGTGGGCCCTATGGTCAGAGAAGGCAAGGCGGTACCCATCTTCTCGCTGGGCCAGCTCAACGAGCGCGGGCAGATCGTCCGCGATCCAGGGTTCCCCGACCTGCCGACGGTGTACGAGGCCTTCCAGATCCTCCACAAGAACAAGCCGGACGGCTACATTCGCTACAAGGCCTTTCGGTCTATCCTCTCCGCCGGGTTCTCCTTCCAGAAGACCTTCTGGGTACCGGAGGGCACCCCTGAGGATGCGATCCGCGCGCTTCGCGAGGCCGTCGACCGCATGCAGCGTGATCCCGCGTTCCAGCAGCAGGCCAAGGTTGTCCTGGAGGGCTACCCGGTGACCAGGGGGGATCTTGCCGAGGCGACCGTTCTGCGGTCGCTGAACATCACCCTGGACGTGCGGCAGTACATACTGAACCTACTGCGTACGAAGTTCAACGTTGTGATCTAGGGCAAAGCCAAAGAGACCATCCCGATGGCAGAGGCGATTGCCGCGGCCGCGGCTATCTTCTTGGATCCAGTACGCCTGGGCTTGATGATGCTTGGGATCTGCGCCGGGATCCTGGTGGGCATCCTCCCGGGACTGGGCGGGATCGTGGCAGTCAGCATCATGCTGCCCTTCATCTATAAGCTCGACGCCATGGCCGCGCTCGCCACCATGACCGGTGCCGTTGCGGTCGTGCATACCTCGGACACCATCACCTCTGTCCTACTCGGTGCGCCTGGCTCGGCCTCCTCCACGCCATCGGCGCTTGAGGGGCATCCGCTGGCTAGGAGAGGTCAAGCCGCGCGGGCTCTCTCCGCAGCCTATCTTGCCTCACTCATCGGCGGGATCATAGGAGCGATTGGGCTCACGCTTTCGATCCCCATCGCGCGCCCCCTGGTGCTGACCTTCGGGTCCCCAGAGCTTTTCATGCTTTGTGCGCTGGGAGTGTCGTTTGCCGGCGGCCTGCTCGGCAAGGCGCCGCTGAAGGGGATCGCCGCGGGCCTGTTTGGATTGCTGTTGGGGACCGTGGGCCCTACCCCGGCGGTTGCCGAACTGAGGTTCACCTTCGGCCAGATGTTCCTGGCCGACGGGTTCAACGTTGTGATAGTGGCCCTCGGCCTCTTTGGGATCGCAGAGATGATCTCAATCCTATCCAGGGGTGGCGGCATCAGCCAGCGGATCGACCTCGGTACTGGGTGGGCCGAGGGTGTGCGTGACGTGATTCGGCACCGCTGGCTTGTTGTGCGCGGCTCGCTGGTCGGAATGTGGGTGGGTATCCTCCCGGCGCTGGGTGCCACCGCGGGCTCGATGATGGCCTACGGGCAGGCGGTGGCCACGGCCAAGGACAAGGAGAACTTCGGCAAGGGCGACATCCGCGGGCTGATCGCCGCTGAGGCCTCCAACAACTCGGTCATGGCAGGAGACCTGATCCCAACACTGCTGTTCAGCGTCCCGGGCAGCGCCACCGCGGCGCTGATGGTGGGCGCGTTGCTGCGATACGGCATCCTGCCCGGTCCGCGCTTCGTGACCGACCACCTCGATCTGATGTATGTGATCGTCTGGTCGTTCGCGTTCTCCAGCGCTGTCGGAGCCGGGCTGTGCTTCCTGCTGAGTCCGTCGCTGGCCAGGCTGACCCGGTTGCCTTTCTCCTACATCGCGCCCCCGGTCCTGCTGACCATGCTGCTGGGTGCCTACCAGGTTTCGAACGCGATGGGCGAGATCTGGCTGCTACTCCTGCTGGGTCTCTTCGGCTGGGGGATGAAGCAGACTGGCTGGCCGCGCGCACCACTGCTCATCGGGTACGTGCTGGCGCTGCCCATGGAGAGGTATTTCTGGCTCACCCTAAACCTCTACGAGGGCTACACCTGGCTGCTGCGGCCCTGGGTCGTCGTCTTCGGCGTGCTGCTCGTTGCGCCGTTCGCGTGGGGCTTCCTCCGGCGCCGGCGGGATCGTGCCGTTCCTGCGACCAGCCAGACCAGCGCCCCGCAACGCCGGCGGCTTCCTACGTTGGTGGGCGTGCTGTTCGCCGTCCTGTTTGCCGGCGCAGTGGTGGAGGCGAACCGCTACCAGCCGGCGGCGCGGCTGCTGCCTTGGGCCGTGGCGATCCCCGGACTGTTGGTGGTCCTGGCACAGGTGTTCCAGGAGTCGCGGGGGCGTGCGACTGAGGCGGATGATGACGAGGCGGACGAGGATCCCGCCGCG
Organism: Armatimonadota bacterium; assembly: GCA_037446215.1. Classification (GTDB taxonomy): domain Bacteria; phylum Sysuimicrobiota; class Sysuimicrobiia; order Sysuimicrobiales; family Humicultoraceae; genus VGFA01. Next base: position 12,880 of record JBBIJB010000054.1, on the reverse strand, counting down.
ACCGATCCCCTGGAGCGGAAGAGGCGCGCTGGCAGGGCCATAGCGCACCTGGGGGGTATCGTCGCCTGCGCGGCCCTGATCAGCGTGCTTGGATTCCGCGCCGCCACGGCGCTGTACATGCTTGCTGCGCTGCTCGTGGTTGCCCGGATGGCTCCGGTCAAGGCCGTTCTGTACACCGCCGTTGCCATCGGCTCGCTGTGGTTCCTGGGAGACAACGTGCTGGGGTTGAAGTGGCCATAGGGGGGAGCCCAATGCAGATCCGCATCCCGGCGGTGTTGATGCGTGGCGGCACAAGCCGGGGCATCTTCTTCCACAGGGATGCGCTCCCCTCACCTGGAGAGCCGATGGACAGCGTTATCCTGCGCGCATACGGTAGCCCCGACTCCTACGGAAGACAGATCGACGGGGTGGGGGGGGCGACCTCCGTGACCAGCAAGGTCGCGATCATCGGGCCCTCCGCCCAGGACGGATGCGATGTGGACTACTTCTTCGGGCAGGTGGACATCAGGCGGCCTCTCGTTGACTACACCGGGAGCTGCGGCAACATGGCCGCGGCCGTGGGGCCGTTCGCGATTGAGGAAGGTCTGGTAGCGGGTAGCGACCCGGTGACGCGGGTGCGCATCTGGCAGGTCAACACGTGCAAGCGCATAGTCGCCCATGTGCCGACGACCAGCGGGCACCCTGAAGTGGAGGGGGAGTTCATCATAGACGGCGTCCCCTTTGCCGGCGCGATGGTCCGCCTGGAGTTCCTGGATCCCGGGGGCTCGTGCGCGCGCGGCTTCTTGCCCACAGGGAACCCCACGGATGAGCTGGAGGTTCCGGGCTTGGGCCGGGTTCAGGTTACCCTGGCAGACGCTGCCAATCCCGTCGTCTTCGTGCGGGCGGAAGAGATCGGCCTGCGCGGCGCGGAGCTGAGCGAGCAAATCGACGGCGCCCCGCAGATCCTTCGCACCATCGAGCTGGTTCGCAGTCACGGCGCGGTCGCGATGGGTCTTGCCTCTTCGCCGGACGAAGCCACGAAGAGCAGGCCGGGCACCCCCAAGGTCGCTTTCGTTTCGCCGCCGTCGGACTACAACTCCTCCAGAGGCGAGCAGGTGGACGGTGGGGCGATCTCGCTTGTCGCTCGCATCATGACGATGGGAACCCTGCACCGTACCTATGCCATCACCGGCGCCATTGCCACGGCGGCGGCTGCGCTCGTCGAGGGGAGCGTGGTCAACTCCGTGGCGCGGCTGGAAGACGGTGAGCCCGAACAGCAGCTGAGCATAGGGCATCCCAGCGGGGTAATGCCCGTTGGCGCACGTGTCACGCGCCGGCCTGGAGGATGGACGTGCGAGAAGGGGGTCGCTTTTCGGACGGCGCGCCGACTGATGGAAGGCAGTGTCTGCGTTCCGGCCTCGGTCTTCGGCCGCAAGGGATGGAGTTGAGTCTTGCCGAACTCCACGCGCTGAGTGGAGTCTAGATGACTCAGCGGCGGTTGGGACGACTCCCGACAGCAGAGAGAGGAGCGCATCCGATGTCCACAGATCGTGTGCACCGCCGTGTCGATGACCACCGCGAGAGATCGCTGGAGATACTGAAGGACCTCGTTAGACAGCCCAGCATCAGCGCCCAGGACAAGGGCGTGGGGGAGTGCGCCTCCCTGCTCTCGGGGATCATGCGCGACCTCGGGATCTCCTCCGAGGTGATGGAGACGCCGACCCAGCCGATCGTCTACGGGGAGATCATCAAGGACCCGAGTGCCTACACGCTGCTCTGCTACGGCCACTACGATGTGCAGCCGCCCGAGCCGCTTGAGCTGTGGGAGAGCCCTCCTTTCGAGCCTACCGTCCGCGACGGACGCCTCTACGGCCGCGGTACCGGCGACAACAAGGGGCAGTTGATCGCGCACGTGCTCGCCGCCAAGGCCTGGATGGACGCCGAGGGCGGCCCGCCGGTCAACCTCAAGTTCGTGTTCGAGGGAGAGGAGGAGTCGGGATCCGGCTACCTCCGCGAGTTCGTCGGGCTGCACAGGGAGAAGCTTGCCGCCGACCTCGTCTACGTCTCGGACGGCGGGCTGCACCCGACCGGCGCGCCCGTGGTCTCGCTGGGCAACCGCGGAATACTGGGCATCACCCTGGTCGCGCAGGGCGCAGACCGTGACAACCACTCGGGCAACAAGGGCGGCGTCGCCCCCAACCCGGTCTGGATGCTCGTCCACCTGCTCTCGACGATGGTGGATCCATCGGGACGGGTACTCATCGAGGGGTTCTACGACGGCGTGCGGCCGATCGGCCCTACCGAGGAGCGGCTCCTCGCGGGGATGGAGTACGATCCACGCGAGTTCGCGGCGACGATGGGGATGGACAACCTCACGATAGATGGCCCTACCTACTGGCGTCGAATCATGCTCGAGCCCTACTTCAACATCAACGGCTTCATCAGCGGATACGTCGGGCCCGGCTCGAAGACGATCATCCCGTCGAGGGCGGAGTGCCGGATAGACATCCGCCTGGTCGTGGATCAGAAGACCCGGGACATCCTCCGGAAGGTAGAGGCACACGTGGCCGGGGTGGATCCCAGGATCCAGGTGATCGAGCGCGGTTTCGGCTCGATGGAGGCCAGCCGTACGTCCCCGGACCATCCGGCCGTCGGCGTGGTCGCCGCGGCCATCCAAAAGGCGCGGGGCGTAGCACCCTTCGTCAACCTCTCGGGCGGCGGCAGCCTGCCCAACGCCGTCTGGCCTGATGTCCTCGGGGTCGACCACATCGGCGCTCCCTACGCGAACGCCGACGAGAACAACCATAGCCCCAACGAGAACCTGAGTCTCGAGAGGTTCTTCGACGGAATACACGCCAGCGCCGAGGTGTTCAGCGCCCTGGCGGAGGCAGACGCGCAGGGCGCTCTGCCGAGGCCTTCCAGGTCGCAAGGCAGTCGAGAGAGGGGAGACGACAGGCGATGAAGGTCAACGTTGACTGGAAGCCCAGCATGCGCTTCGAAGGGGTGAACCCGGAGGGGGTCACCCTGACGATGGACGCCTCCCCAAAGCACGGCGGCAGCGGCGCCGGCCCTTCCCCGATGGAGGCGGTCCTGATGGCCGCGGCCGGCTGCAGCGGCATGGATGTGATAAGCATTCTCAATAAGATGCGCGCGCCGATCGAGAAGCTGCGGATCGAGGTCGACGCCGACCGCGCCGCCGATCACCCCAAGGTCTTCACGGCCGTCCGGATGCGCTACATCGCCTCAGGCCCGGGGCTGGCCGAGGAGCAGGTGCGCAAGGCCGTCTCGCTGTCGCAGGAGAAGTACTGCTCGGTCGTCGCGATGCTGGGCAAGGCCGCGGAGCTCTCCTACGAGGTGGTGGTCGAGGGCTAGAAGAAGTGCTGGTCCGCGCTGGCGCCGTCGTCGAACGAGATAGAGCGTGGCGCGCGTCCCGCGGGCAGGACGAACAGCAGCGTGCAAGAGGCCGACGCCCCAACCCTGACGGTTACCGTCGATCGACACGCGTCGTCGAGCCGGAAGGTCGCCTTGTCGTACCGGTGGACCTGCCCCTCCCGGTCGACCAGCGCGAAGAAGTTCGGGTTCAATACCTTCGAGGAGCGGCTCAGGTTCCGCAGCGTGACGGTCACCGAGGCCTCGCGCACCGCCGAGGCGCCCGTCCCCTGGACCGGCCCCAGCTTCGGGGGAGCGGCCGTCAGGAAGACGTCCCGCGCCGGCCGCTCATCCGCCAGTATCGCGCGGACGAAGTTCTTGGGGTCGAACACCCCTATTCGGATTATCGTGCCGCTCCCGATCCCCAGCACCAATCCGATGCTGTCATACCAGACCAGGCGATCATCGCCCGAGGGCGGGGCCTGGCCGTGGGTCGCGACCGCGGCCGACAGGGGCCGCCCCACCGCGACCCCCCGCTCGGTGCGGTAGCGCTCGCTGGAAGTCAGCGCCATGACCACCTGGTCGTCGCGGATCGCCACCGTGATGCCCTGCCTCGCGTAGGCCATGTAGACTATCGTGCCTGAGGCATTGGACGAGTCGGGCTGGCCCCAGCCCGACATCTGCTGCAGCGACCTAGACGGCATGCCCAACCGGACAGCTCCGAGCGACTGACCCGGCACGATGACGGTGGAGTCGGCCGCCCCCGCGCTGGCCCGCGTCCCTCCCACCGGCCAGAGCCCCCACTGTGGCGACGCCAGCGCCGCCGCTGCCAGGACCGTGAGCAGTGCGCTGAGGCGCCTCGCTGCCTTATGCCCTATCATGACCCGTAGTGATTCGGCGCCCGTCGCCTTGACCCCCTTCTCGGCCCGGTGCTAACGTGTCAGGTGAGAGCTCCGGCTGTGGCGGCTGCCGGGCATAGGGCCCGGTCCAGCCGCCGTTTGCTCAACTAGGAGCAGGCTCGGCCGCGGCCAACACAATGACGAGTCAGGGAGGACCGGCTGTGCAGATGCCGCTAGAGGTTTTCCATCAGGCGTCGGCGACCACGCGAAAGGTGCTCTACGAGATCAAGAAGGTGATCGTGGGGCAGGATCTGATGCTCGAGCGCCTGCTGGTGGCGCTGCTCGCGAGGGGACACGTCCTCCTCGAGGGCGTCCCGGGGCTGGCAAAGACCCTCGCGATCAAGAGCGCGGCCCGTGCCATAGACTGCGAGTTCAAGCGTATCCAGTTCACGCCCGACCTGGTGCCGGCGGACCTGGTCGGTACCCGAATCTACAATCAGCACTCGGGGACCTTCGAGACCGAGGTGGGGCCGGTCTTCGCCAACTTCGTATTGGCCGACGAGATAAACCGCGCGCCGGCCAAAGTCCAGTCCGCCCTTCTGGAGGCGATGCAGGAGCGGCAGGTGACGATCGGCAAGCAGACCTTCCAGTTGCCCCAGCCGTTCCTGGTCATGGCCACCCAGAACCCAATAGAGAGCGAGGGCACCTATCCCTTGCCGGAGGCCCAGGTGGACCGGTTCATGTTCAAGGTCGTGATCGGCTACCCCAGCCGCCACGAGGAGGTCACCATAGTCGACCGGATGAGCCGGACTCCGCCCGAGGCCGAGCCGGTGCTGCCCGCCTCGGAGCTGCTCGAGCTGCAGCGGGTCGCGGATCTCGTCTACGTGGACCCGAAGATCACGGAGTACTCGGTCAACCTGGCCACCGCGACGCGCAACCCCGGTGGGGTCGGTCTGGCGAAGCTCGGACGCTACATCTCCTACGGTGCGAGCCCGCGCGCCTCCCTGAACATGGTGATCGGCGCGCGTGCGCTGGCCGTGGTCAGGGGGCGGGAGTACGTGATGCCCGAGGACGTCCGAGACCTGGCCCCGGAGGTGCTCCGTCACAGGATCGTGCTCTCGTACGAGGCCCTGGCCGACGAGGTTAGCGCCGACGCGATAGTGGGAGAGGTGATCGGCGCGCTCTCGGCGCCGCGGCTGGCGCTTGGGGACCCGCACGAGGCGATGCGGGCCGCCGCCATCGCGAACAGAGAGAGGTTCTCGGGGGAGTAGCGGGACGATGGACGTTGCCCTGCTCAAGGAGACCCCGGAACAGCTGCTGAGGCGGCTTGAGTTCACGGTCGTCAGGCACCTGGACGGCTTCCTGTTCGGCGACTACCGCGGGCTCTTCTATGGCCCCAGCCTGGACCTGGCCGAGGTGCGGGAGTACCAGCCCGGCGACGAGGTGCGCCGCATCGACTGGAACGTGACCGCCAGGATGAGCCGTCTCTTCGTGCGGCAGTACGCCGAGGAGCGAGAGCTCACGGCCTGGCTGATGGTTGACCTCTCGCCCTCGATGGCGTTCGGCACCCGCAGGAGGCTCAAGCGCGAGCTGGCGATCGAGTTCGCCGGGGTGGCGGCCTTCATAGTGACGCGCCATGGGGACAAGGTCGGGGCGATCGCATTCCCCGGGCGGGGAGCCCCGCTTGTGCCGCCGCGCACGGGGAGGCGCCACGCGATGCGCCTCCTGCACTCCCTGCAGGCGGCGGAGCCGGGCGAGTTCGGCGACGGCGGCACCACCGACCTGGCCGCCACGCTTCGGGCCGCCGCGGGGCTGATGCGCAGGCGCCACCTGGTGTTCGTCATCTCCGACTTCATCGCCCCCGAGGGCTGGGAGCGCCCGCTCCGACACCTTTCCCGCAGGCACGATGTGGTCGCGGTTTGGATCAGGGATCCGGCCGAGGAGGCGCTGCCCGACGTGGGGGTGATGCCGGTGCGAGATCCCGAGACAGGAGAGCAGTGCTGGATAGACACCTCTGACCCGGGTGTGCGGGCGGAGTTCGAGAGGCTCGTCGGCGCCAGGAACGAACTCGTGCGACAGGCGTTCAGGCGCTCGCGGGTGGATACGCTCGCGCTGACGACGGCAGGATCGATGGTGGATCCGTTGGTCCGCTTCGTGCAGCAGCGCAGGAGGCGTCTGTGGAGTTCGCCTGGCCGCTAGCCCTCGCGGCGACCGCGGTCGTCCCCCTGCTCGTCTGGGGATACGTGGGGCTGGCCAGGCGTCGCCGGGTCGTGACCGGGCTCCTTGCCGACAGCAGGCTTGTGGGCGCGCTCGTCTCTCAGCCGCCGCCCTGGCATCGGGCGCTCCCCGCCTCCCTCTACGTAGCCGGCGCGCTGGCCCTGGCGCTCGCCACGGCACGGCCGTTGGTTGTGATTCCCGTTCCCGTGAACCTGGCCGCGATGGTGATAGCGGTCGACACCAGCAGGAGCATGACCGCCCCGGACGTCCAGCCGACGCGCATCGGCTACGCGCGGCAGGCGGCCCTGGCCCTGGCAGGGCGCGCGCCCCGATCGATGCGGATCGGGCTGGTGGCGTTCAGCGAGTACGGGACGCTGCTGCTACCTCCCACGACGGACCGGGCCGCCCTGGCTGAGTCCCTCGATCGGCTCAAGCCCCAGACCGCCACATCGATGGGCGGGGGCATACTCGAAGCGCTCCGAGTGCTGCCCAAACGGGCGGAGTTCCTGGGAGAGCGCCTGGAGCGGCTGAGGCAGAGGGCACGCCCTGGGGAGCCGCAGGTACCCGGAGGCGGTTCTTCGCCCGGCGGGGCCGCCGGTCAGCCCGCGGAGAAGCCCCTCTCGGTCGACGACCTCCCTCCCGCCTTCGTGGTCGTCTTCTCGGACGGCGTGAGCAACTTCGGTCCTGATCCCGCGCAGGCGGCGGCGCTCGCGCGAGAGGCCAGGGTGCGTATCTACTCGTTCGGCGCGGGCACTAGGGCCGGTGCGGTGATGCGTGTCGACGGCCAACTCGTCCTGGCCCCCTTCGACGCCGCCACCCTCGAGCGGATATCGCAGGATACGGGAGGCAAGTACGTCGCCGAGGCCGGGGAGGAGCAGATCGCGGCCGTGGCCGCGGAGCTTCGGAGTGCCCTGGGCTGGGAGCGCAGGCGAACCGAGGTCACGTTCCTTCTGGCCGGGTTCGCCGGCCTCTTGATCCTGACCGGCGGCGGGTTGTCGCTGGCCTGGTTCCGGAGGATTCCGTGATCCCGGCACCGGTGGGAGACCTCGGTTGAGCTTCCAGCTTCCGGCGGCGCTGGTCGGCTTGGTGCTCCTGCCGGTGCTTGCCGCCCTGTACCTGTTAGTGCTGTCGCGCCCTCCCGGCCGGGCGGTGGTGATGCCCGACCTCGCCCTCGTCGCGAGGGCGGCCTCGGTGCCGGGCAGACGACGGAGGTGGGCGCCTCCCGCGCTCTACCTGCTTGCGCTGGGGGCGATCATCCTGGGCCTGGCTCGGCCGGTCGCCCCACTTCCCCAGCCCTCTCCTGACGGCGTGGTGGTGCTCTCCGTGGACGTGAGCCGGAGCATGCTCGCCGCCGATATGTCGCCGAACAGGATGGAGGCGGCGAAGGCGGCCGCCAAGGCGTTCGTGGAGGCCCTACCCAGGGGGTTCCGCGTCGGGCTGGTGACGTTCAGCAGCTATGCAACGACGGTCGTCTCACCCACCACGGATCACGCGGAGGTCATGGACGCGCTCGGCCGTCTGGCCACCGAGTTCGCGACCGCGATCGGGGATGGGCTGCTGGAGGCGGTTTGGGCCCTGCCGGGAAGGGAGCGCCCCCCCTATCCGGCGCAGATGGGTGAGCCGCTGCTGCCGGGGATCCCGCAGGCGCCGGGCCCGGCCCGGCAGGAAGGCACCGACGGCAGGCTCCCACCAGGCGTAGTCGTTCTGCTCTCCGACGGCCAGAGCAACCGCGGAACGCTGCCGCTCGAGGCGGCCCGGATCGCCCGCGAGCAGAACGCCACGGTGCACACCGTGGGCATCGGCACCCCAGAGGGCACCTCGCTCACGGTGGGCGGGCGCACGATATGGGTCCGCCTCGACGAAGAGACCCTGCGCGGGGTGGCCGAGATCGCGGGAGGGACCTACTACAGGGCGACGAACGCGGGAGAGCTGCGAGACGTCTACCGCCAGCTCGGGCGCCGGATAGGATGGGAGAGGCGTCCGACAGAGGTGACGGCCATCGCCGCCGGCACCGCCCTGGTGGCGCTCGTGGCGGCCGTGGCGCTCTCGTCGCTGTCGGTGCACCGGCTCCTGTAGCGGGCCGCCGTGATATACTCTCTCCGGGCCGCGCGCCTGTAGCTCAGTCGGATAGAGCGGCTGCCTTCTAAGCAGCGGGCCGGGGGTTCGAGTCCCTCCAGGCGCGCCAGGACAACGGCCACCATGCCTACGTGCAGCCCGGCGGCAGGCTCCTGTGCCAGTCCGTCTCTCTCTGGAACGCCATTCCGATCTCCAGGATTGCCGCCTCGTCGAACAGGTTTCCGGTGACCGCCATCCCAAGCGGCAGGCCGCTGCCCCCGAACCCCATTGGAAGGCTGAGCGCGGGCAGGCCGCACAGGGCGCCCAGGACGCTGTAGTTGCCCTGCCTACGCCGTGCCTTCTTGATGTTCGCTTCCAGCGGCAGCGCCTCGTTCATCAGGGAAGGGGAGAGGAGGGCGTCGAACCGCTCGAAGACCCGGAGCAGGGCGCGGTTGATCTTTAGGCGCTCCTGCACCGCCTTCGCATACTCCGAGGCGGTCAGATTGAGGGAGTCGCGCAGGCCCTGCTTCTGGCCCCGGTCCACCAGCTGCTCGAGCCGATCGCTCCTTATCAGGTCGGCGTGCGCCGCGGCGATCTCGCCGTTGAGGATCGTCCGCGCCGTGGCTTCGTACGGCAGGTCAGGCAGCTTGGCCTGTGATACCCGCATCCCCCCGCGCCGGAGCACGCGCACCGCTTCCTCAAACGCCCGCTCTAGATCAGGGGCATCGCCGAAGTCGGCCGGCAGTATCCCCAGGCGGAAGCGCCTGCCCGACGGGCTCGGGTTGAACTCAAACCCGCGGCTCGCCGCGGTTGGATCGTTGCGGTCGGGCCCCGCGATAGCCTGCAGCACCCACCCGCAGTCCTCCGCGCTGCGCGCCATCGGGCCGATCTTGTCCATGCTCCACGCCAGCTCCATGGCGCCGTGGCGGCTGACCAGGCTCCAGGTCGGGCGCAGCCCCGTGATCCCGCAGTAGGCCGAGGGCGTTACTATGCTGCCCCAGGTCTCGGATCCGAGGGCGTAGGGGACCAGCGCGGCCGACACGGCAATGCCCGAGCCCGACGACGAGCCCCCGGCCCAGTGATTGGTGTCCCATGGGTTGAGCCCCGGTCCGTGCAGTGACGCGGTCGCATACTCGTATCCGCCGCCCCCGGCGAGTTCCACCATCGCCAACTTCCCCGTGAGCACGGCGCCGGCCCGGGCCAGCCTGCGGATCACCGACGCGTCGTAGTCGAAGGCCTGATCGCGGTGAGGGGGCGATCCCCACCGCGTAGGGACCCCCTTTGTAGCCAGCAGGTCCTTGGCGGCGTACGGGACCCCGAGGAGGGGCCAGCCCTCCTCGCGGCTCCTGAGCAGGCGGTCGGCGCGACGGGCCTGTGCCATCGCGATCTCGGGGGTGAGCGCGGCGAGGGCGTTGTACCCTGGGGCTCTGAGCTCCAGACGGTTCAGGAAGAAGCGTGTGATCTCCACCGAGGAGGCCGAGCCTGCCCGCAGCTTCTTGCCCAGCTCGGTCGCGGATACCAGGACCCAATCGTCGTCGCGCATACGTGTCCGTCCCCTAGACCCGCAGGAAGAGCGGCTCGATGTGCCTGGCGAACAGGTTCTCGGTCACCATTGGGCCGATCACGCCCGCGCTCGCATCCAGCGCGCGGAGGTAGTCGTCGCCCATCTCGGCGGCTACCCGAAACGCCACGTGAAGCAGCTGCCGGAAGTGGGGATTGTAGGCGGGACAGGCCTGATTGTGGCGAAGCGCCGACGCGTACTCCTCACCCGACCACTTCCGGACGGCGTCGGGCGAAGGAAGGCGGCTCGGATCGATGTCGATCACGGCCAGGTACGGCCTGCACAGCTCGTCGATCCGGCCGTGGGCCTGTTCGTAGATGGTCTTGGCCAATTCCAGGGAGGCGCCCCCAGCCGCCGCCAGCCCTGCCAGCTCCTCCAGCCAGGTGGTGCCCGCGGTCTTCAGGTGCAGTCCCGCGCGATGCCGCCTGAGAGCGCGCGCGATCGCTCCGTATATCGAGAACTTGTCACTGCCCGAGTGAACGCTCAACTTGAGGTCGGAGGGCAGGTCGAACTCCTGCACCGCGTAGGCGATCACCGCCAGGACCTCGTTGAACCCCCGCTCGAAGGCACCCGTGTCGCCCGCGTAGTCCACCCCCTTGTTGAACCGGCCGGTGAACTTGGGAGCGACCGTCCGGGCGGGGATCCTCTCCTCGGCCAGGGCGGCGAGGATGCAGAGCAGCTCCTCCGGCGTCTGCGGCGAGGCCGTCTCGTCCAGCGACACCTCGGCGATGAATCGCTGGTGCCCCTTGGCGGCCCTGATGCGGCGATAGACTTCCCCTGCCTCTCGGACCGCGGTGAGGTAGTTCCTCGCTACGCCGGCGATGCTCTGCTTGGTAACCGCCAGCGGCCGGTCTATCCCAGGCACGCTCAGCGAGTTGACGTAGCGGCGGTGCCGCGCCACGAACTCCTGGATGTCGGCCTCCGGGGCCGGCCGGCCCACGAAGTCGGCCATGTCGATCGTGAAGAAGTCGCATGACTCGATGAAGGCATCGACGTTCCCAGCGCTCACGTGGTCGGCGTCCACCCAGTAGGGGCCGGTCCACCCAAGTGCCCGCACGGCGTCGTCCGCCTCGGCTCTCACGCCTCTGGGGTGTGAGCCCACGATCGCGTGCTCCCGGTGGGACTTGTTCCAGACGGGCGTGATCTCCACGCCCCGCTCCCTGGCTGCGACGAACGCCGCCAGCTGCGCGCGGCCCTGCCTGGCAAACCTGTCCCCGATTCCCATGCTGTACCTGGAGAGCGTCACCTGGTCGCGGCCTCCTTGAACAGCTCCAGCATCTCGGATCGAAACGCGTCGTAGGCAGCTTTGAACTCGGCCAGGGTCTTCTTGACGGAACCGAACTCCCCCCACGCCTCCGGCGTGTGCCCGCCTTCACCGAAGTCGCCCTCTATGCCGACCTCGCTGAGGATCCCGTTGAGCTCGGGTGTGAGCTCGTACGCCGTGACGAAGTCCGGGATCTGGCGGAGCAGTCCCATCGTCTCCGTGGGGAACTCCCCGGTGATCGACTCGACGTAGTCGGCAAGGCGGAAGCCCTCGCTCTCGGCGAGCCGACGCACGTTCTCCTGATGGTTTGGGAACTCGGTGTGGACCATGTTCCTGGAGGCGAGCGTCCAGTAGGTGTCCTGTGGCTTGCGCTTGGAGGCCGGCAGGTAGCAGATCCGGCCCATGACCGTCTCGGCCTGCTCATGGGTCAGCCCGAAGCAGGAGCAGAGGTAGTTGACCCACCTCGCACGGTTCTCATCCGAGAAGAAGACCCTCCAGACCCGGCGGGCGACGAGGGTGCCCGACCTGCCGATCGCCTCCTCCCACGACCCGAGCTCTTCCTCGGAGGCCACCCCTTCAAGGGCCGCTGCGACGCTCGCGTCGAGCGTGCGCTGGTGCGAGAAGCGCGTCGCGGCGGCGACCTTGGCCGCGTAGCCCTCGGCCCGCCCGACCGCGGAGGACGTCCCGTTCGCCTCCGCGAGATGCGCCACACGCTCCAGCGCCCGATCCTCCCCGATCCTGGAGGCGAGATCCCCGAAAAGCTCCTCCAGCTTGGCCTCGCGCAGGTGGCTCTCGAGCCGCCCGCCCATGTTGGTCATGTAGAGCTGTGTCGGGATGATGCCCTTCCTGATGGCGGCGGCCATCCCGACCATCTCTTCGAGGATCATCGTCACCTGCTGGGAGCAGGTGTAGATCACCGTTATGTTGGAGCCGAACCCAAACCCGTTGATCGTCCGCGCGATCTCCCTCGCGGCGGGAGAGGAGGCCGCGATCTTGATGACCATGTTTGGCCTGGCCCGCTCCCGCGTGGCAGGGTAGCCCGCCAGCAGGTGGTCGTCGTAGACCCGCAGATCGTCCGCCGCCTCCTCGAACGCCGTGAAGACATCCTGGATGCTCTCATCGACCAGGTGGGCCACGTTCGGGTTGAGTTGGAAGGAGACCACGCCTCCGCCCGACTCGGCGGCGAGGTTGTAGAAGATCGGGCGGTAGACGTGCAGGTTGTCCCACAGCGCCAGCAGGGTCGCGTGTAGCGCTATCTCATCCGCCGCCCCATCGGGTGACGCGGCCCACCCCTCGAACTTCCTGTGCGCGCGGATCCCGCACCCAAACGCCCGCGCCAGCCCCGGATCGTCCTTGTAGGCCAGGGCGGCCAACACGGGATTGGTGGAGACCTGCTCGAAGCCGAGGTGGCGCAGCCATCGGAGTCCGAGAGCGTAGTCGTTCCCGAACCTGCAGAGGCCCTCGCGGACCATGCGCGCGTAGATGCTCCCCTCGATCTCGGCCCGGGCCCTGTCCAGGAACGCGCCCATCACGGGTTGGTCGAAGTCGACGCCCTCCTAGATCCGCGCAGCGGTCGCGGCGACCATGCTGGTGCCC
>JBBIJB010000053.1:0-16727 GCA_037446215.1 Armatimonadota bacterium | reverse complement strand
CGCCTCCGCCACCGTGTCGAACACCGGGACGCCCGCTACCTCCGCCCCGCCCTTGCCCGGGGTGACCCCCGCCACCACCTTCGTACCGAACTCGAGCATGCGGCGGGCGTGGAACTCGCCCTGGAACCCTGTGATCCCCTGCACCAGCACGCGGGTCTGCTCGTTCACCAGTATCGCCATGATCCCGCCTGCCCCTCCTAGCCCGCCAGCCTCACGGCCTCTCGCGCGGCCTCCTCGGGATCCGCCATCGCTTGGATCCCGGCCCCGTGCAGTATCACCCGGCCTTCCTCTTCGTTCGTGCCGGTCAGCCGGATGACCATGGGAAGAGGAGGCGGCTCAGCCGCTATGCCCCTAGCGATGTCGCCACACCGGGTTATGCCCCCGAAGATGTTCACGAACAGGACCCGCACCCCGGGCTTTCGGAGCACTATCCCCATAGCCTGGCGCATGTTCTCGGTGGTGGCCCCGCCGCCGACGTCCAGGAAGTTCGCCGGACGCCCGCCGAAGTGGGCGACCATGTCGAGCGTGGACATCACCAGGCCGGCGCCGTTGCCTATTATGGCGACGTCTCCGTCGAGCTCCACGTAGGAGAGGTCGTGGGACTTCGCCTCGGCCTCCAACTCGGTCAGCTCCCCGTTGCGGGGAAGCCCCTTGTGGCGGTCAACAGCGTTGTCGTCTATCACCAGCTTGGCATCGACCGCCATCAGGGAGCCGACGGCCTCCGGACTCGGCCCGCCGACCACGACCGCGAGCGGATTGATCTCGGCCAGCTCGGCGTCCATCTCCACGCAGATCCGGGCTAGGGATGTGGCTATGGAGGCGAACTGGAGCAGGCTCTTGCCCGCCAGGCCCAGCCGCCTGCCCATCTGCCGCGCTTGGTACGGGTGGAATCCCGCCCATGGATCCACGTGCAGCTTATCGATCTTGTCCGGGGAGGTCCGGGCCACCTCCTCGATGTCGACCCCTCCCGCCGCCGACCCTATGCATGCCAGCCGGCGTGCTGCGCGGTCTACGGTCAAGGCCAGGTAGTACTCCGCGCCGATCTCCACGGCCTCGGCGGCCAGCAATCGCCCCACACGCTCGCCCTTGATCTCCATCCCCAGGATCGCGGTCGCCCTCTCGCGGGCCTCGCCGGGCGTGCGCGCGAGTTTGATTCCGCCGGCCTTCCCGCGGCCGCCGGTTAGCACCTGCGCCTTCAGCACGAGCGGGTAGGCAAGCCCCAACCCATCGATCTGGTCGGGGGCGTCCACCACCACGCCCCTCTGTATCGGGATGCCGTACTTCGCGAAGATCTCCTTGGCCTGGTACTCGTGCAGCTTCATGGCGGCTCCAATCGCCTGGGACGGCTCACACCTGGATGAACTTCTCGCCCTTGGCGCCGCAGATTGGGCAGGTATCGGGGGGGCTGTCAAGCTCCATGTAGCCGCAGAACGGGCACAGGAACACGGCGCTGGCGCCCAGGTCCTCCCCCTTCTGCGCCGCCTCCAGCGCTCGCTCATAGAGCCGGGCGTGAACCTGCTCTGCCCCGGTCGCGTACTTGAACATCCTCTTGGCCCGGTGGCCCTCGGACTCGGCCCGCTCGAGCATCGGAGGGTACATCTCGGTGTACTCGTAGGTCTCGCCGGCAATCGCGGCCTTGAGGTTCTCGGCCGTCGTCCCCACCCCGTCGAGGGCCGCGAGGTGGCCCTCCGCATGGATCCTCTCGGCCTCGGCCGCGGTCCTGAACAGGCGGGCTATGTTGGGGAACCCATCCTTCTCGGCCCTGCCTGCGAAGGCGCGGTACTTCTGGTTGGCCTGGCTCTCTCCCGCGAACGCTTCCTTCAAGTTATCCTTGGTTGACGACATAGAGACCTCCCTCCGCGGACGCATCCTCTGGGTGATCCTGCCCGCTCTCGGCCTTCTCCGCGGCGGCCGCCGGAACCTCCCTGGCCTGCGCGGGCCCGCCGGGCCGATCGCCGAGAGGAGCACGCGGGGCGCGCACCTAACCTCTCCCGTGCGCGGGAGACCACCGGCGCGGAGGTGGACGGTGAACCAGGATGAGGGCAGGATCCGGCTGGAGCGCGACTCCCTCGGCGCGATGGAGGTCCCTTCCAAAGCCTACTACGGGGCGGAGACCGCCCGCGCGATCGACAACTTCCGCATCAGCGGCCTGCGGTTCCCGCGGGTGTTCATCAGGGCGATTGGGGCGATGAAGGCGGCCGCGGCCGAGGTCAACGCGGAGCTGGGGCTGCTCGAGCCCGAGACCGCGCGCGCGATCGCCCTCGCCGCGCGAGAGGTGGCCGACGGCCGGCTCGACGGCGAGTTCCCGGTCGACATCTACCAGACCGGATCCGGAACCTCCACGAACATGAACGCCAACGAGGTCATCGCGAACAGGGCAGCGGAGCTGCTGGGGATGGGGCGCGGTACGAAGAGCGTGCATCCCAACGACCATGTCAACCTCTGCCAGTCAAGCAACGACGTGATCCCGACGGCCATCCACCTCGCGGCGCTGATCGCCCTGCGCGAGGAGCTCGTGCCGGCGCTGGACGAGCTCGAGTCCGCGCTTCGCGACAAGGCCCGGGCCTGGTGGGGCGTGGTCAAGACAGGCAGGACGCACCTGATGGATGCCACCCCGATCCGGCTTGGCCAGGAGCTCCAGGGGTACGCCGACCAGGTCGCCTCCGCCAGGAGGCGCCTCGGATACGCCGAGTCCGAGCTACGGGAGGTGGCGTTGGGCGGGACCGCGGTCGGCTCGGGCGTGAACGCCCACCCCGAGTTCGCCTCACGCGTCTGCGGGAGGCTGTCCGATCTCCTCGGGATCGAGGTGCGGGAGACCGCGGCCCACTTCCAAGCCCAGGCGTGCCTCGATGCGGTCACCTTCACCTCGGGGGTCCTGCGGGGTTACGCCACCGCCCTGACCAAGATCGCCAACGACATCCGCTGGATGGGATCCGGCCCCCGCGCGGGCCTAGCCGAGCTGGCCCTGCCGGCGGTGCAGCCGGGCTCCTCGATCATGCCGGGCAAGGTCAACCCTGTGATCGCCGAGTCCGTGATCCAGGCATGCTCGCAGGTCGTGGGCAACGACCTGGTGGTGGCGTTGGGCAACGAGTGGGGCAGCTTCGAGCTCAACACGATGATGCCGGTAATGGCGCACAACCTGCTCGGCTCGCTCGCGCTGCTGGCGGCGGCCTCGCAGGGCTTCGCCCGCCGCTGCATCCAGGGTCTGGAGGCAACCGGGAGGGGGCCGGAGTCCGTGGAGCGGGGGCTGATGCTGGCGACCGCCCTGGCGCCGGCGATCGGGTACGACGCCGCGGCGAAGGTGGCCGGGGAGGCCGCCCGCACAGGCAGGACCATCCGGGAGATCGCCCTCGAGCAGGGGCTGCTCCCAGCCGAGAGGCTCGAGGAGATCCTGGACCCTGAGCGGATGACCGAGCCCGGCCGGCCCGGCGCCGGCGGATCCGGGTAGAGCGGCTCCGTGATGGGTCTGTTCGATCGCGTCTACGCAGTCGTGCGGCGCATACCGAGGGGCAGGGTTGCCACCTACGGCGAGGTGGCGAGGGAAACCGGGCTGCGGGCCGGTGCTCGAACGGTGGGCTGGGCCCTGGCATCCCTGCCCGACGCCGACGCGGCGCCGTGGTGGAGGGTCGTGCCGGCGCACGGCAGGATCGCGGGCCGCAGGATCGAGGCCGAGCAGCGAAGGCGCCTGGAGGCGGAGGGGATTCGGGTCGACGACGCTGGAAGGATAGACCTCACCCGCTTCGGTTGGAACCGACCAGGACAACGGAGCGCAGCAGCAGCACGGCGACCCCGCAAACGGCGACCCCGATGAGGACCGCGGCCCTGGCGCCCAGCGCCGACGCGAGCGAGCCCATGATCAGCCCTCCAAAGGGCGCCGTTCCAAAGAAAGCCAGGATGTAGATGCTCATCACCCGGCCGCGCAGCGCATCGGGAACCATAGACTGGATGGTCGTGTTGGTCGACGCCATGTAGGCGACCATCGCTCCCCCGACGCCCACCATGGCCGCGAGCGAGAGGGCGTAGGTGGTGGTCAGCGCGAACACAGCCAGTGTCGCCAGGAACGCCAGCAGCGTCGCGAGGATCAGCAGACCGGGCCTGGCCGGACGGAAGGTAGCCACCATAAGGGCGCCCGCCGTAGCACCGATCCCGTTGAAGGTGAGCAGCATTCCGAAGCCGCCCGCCGGCACGCTCAGCACGTCCTTGGCGAACACCGGCATCAGGACCGTGTAGGAGAACCCGAATGTCCCGGCGACGGCTAGGAGGGCTATCAGCGTGCGCAGCGGCGGGCTGCCGTAGACGAAGGCGACGCCGTCGCGCACCGCGCTCACGATGTTCTGCCGCTCAGCGCCGTCCGGCCTCGAGTTGACGGGAATCGCAAGGAGCGCTCCTATCACCGCCAGGTAGGCCACCGCGTTTACCGCGAAGCACCAGCCGGCGCCCGAGCGCCCGCCGAGCTGGTCGATCATGAGGCCGGCGAGTGCGGGGCCGAAGATCCTCGAGCCGTTGAACACCGCGGAGTTCAGCGCGACGGCGTTGAGCAGGTTCTCCCGCGCCACCAGATAGGGAATCAGCGACTGCCTGGCCGGCATGTCCAACGCGGAGGAGATCCCGGTTACCGCGCTGAGCGCCAGGATGTGCCACACCTCTATCCGGTCGGTGAGCGTAAGGAAGGCGAGCGTCGCGGCCACCGCCAGGAAGGTAGCCTGGGTGGCCACGAGGGCATGGCGCTTCTCCGACCGGTCGGCGAGCGCGCCTCCCACAAGCGATAGGACCATCGTGGGAAGCGTCTGGGCGAAGGTGACCGTGCCCAGCATCAGCGGGGAGCCGGTCAGGTCGTAGACGAGCCACGCCAGCGCGGTGACCTTCATCCAGGTCCCGGTGAGGGAGACCAGCCCTCCCCACCAGAACCGCCTGTAGTGAGGATGGCGGAGCGCTACGAAGGTCCCGAGAGCTCCGATCACTTCCCCGCCGTGCCCGTGCGGGATGGGTCGTGCTTGAGGGAGTCGAGGAAGGCCTCGACGTCGCGCCGGAAGATGCGGTACATCTTTCCCAGCTTCACAGCGGGGAGCAGCCCCTCCCTGATGTAGCGGTAGAGGGTCATCTTGTGAACCTGTAGGTAGTCGGCGGCCTGTTCGACCGTGAGAATCTCGTGTTCCAGCACCGATCCCCTGCGTTCCATTGCGGGCCAGACCTCCGGATCGATCGCCCGGGACTACGAGCCGCCGCCTGAGAGGACGAACCCAAGCCAGAGCCTGGCTGCCTCGTCGGCGCGCTCTGCCCGAAGGCGGTAGTACTTCAGGTTCTCACGCTCCACCACCCTGACGAGCCGCGCTGCCCGGAGCATCGCCATGTGGTGGAGGACGGTTACGTGCGAGACGCCGAGCGCGTTGGCGAGCTCCTGCAGGTACATCTCGCGGGCCGAGAGCATCCGCAGGATACGCAGCCGCGTCTCGTCGCCGAGCGCCTTGTAGAAGCGGATCATCTCGGGCGGCGGAGACTCCTCCTGCTGCGACGCCTCGATCGGGTAGATGAAGACCCTGACCCCATCGTAGGCGGTGACCAGGTTGTAGGGCCTGAAGAAGTAGGTGGGCGCCAGGACCACCCCTGATACCGTGGCCTCCGCGCCGATGACGTGGCCTCCGGTCGCGTACTCCACCAGCTGCGCGCCGCCCAGCGAGGTCGCGCGCCTGGCCAGGCTCTCCGCGTCCCGCTCGAGCAAGGGCAGGATCGCGGCCTCCTCGCGAGCGTAGACGCGCGAGTAGCCCTCCCGCAGGAGCCGCAGCAGCCGCACCTTTGCCTCCCGCGGGGGAAGGGCGACTATCGCGCGCAGCGATCCCGGTGCTATCTCGGGTCTCGTGGAGGCGAGGAACGCATCCTGCTCCCGCTCGGCCCCCCCGATCGCCGCGCGCAGCAGCGGAAGCGAGCGGCGGTCGGCCAGCGCCTCCGAGAGCATCAGCTCCACAAGGGCCCCTGCCCTCGTGGCGGCCACCCGCTTCAGGAAGGCGCGCACGGGCAGAGCGGGCGTGTTGCCGAGCACTCCCACCAGGGCCATGGTCGGCCCGAATCGCGGGAAGAAGAGAGTAAAGTCGGCCAGGAGCTCCTCGCCGAGGGCCGCGCGGGCCTCGGCGACCCAGGCGCCGGGAACGTCGAAGCCCAGCCCCGGCTCGTACCTGCCCAGGAGGAACAGGCATGCCAGGAAGTCGTACGCGGGGGAGGGGTCTATGCGTACGGTGAACTCGCGGCGCGGTGCTGTCAGGTCGATTATCTTCATCGGCGGGAGACGGCACGTCTTCCGCGATAGCGCCTATGTAGACGGCCGTCTACATAGGAGTAAATCATACGCTACGGGATGCGTCAAGGACCTGTAGGTTGGACACTCCTTCGAGGGCAGCACCTGTCTGTGCCTGCGTGCCCTCGGCTCTCCCTCGCGCCCCTAGAGCGAGTAGGCGCGGCGGATTGTGAACCGGTAGGCGTCCCCTCTGTAGTAGGCGTGGTCGTGGGTGACCGGCTGCCCGGAGGCGGTGAGCACCGTCCTGGTACTCGCCACGACCGGCGCGCCGGCGCCTATTTGCAGGCGGCGGGCAGTCTCCTCCGAGGCCAGCGCGGCCTCGTAGGTCTGCACGACCTGGGCAGGCTCGAGCCCAGCGGTGCGACGGACATGCTCAAGGACTAGCCCGAAGGTGACACGGCCCTCGGCCTCGGCGGCAACCAGCGCGCGGGCCGTGGGCTCGCCTGTCTCCTGAGGAAGGTGAATGGTGTAGGAGGCGATCGGCGTGCCGTCGGCCATGCTCAGCAGCTCCACGACCGTGACCGCCTCGTCCTGGGTGAGCCCGAGGGCCGCCGAGACGGACGATGATGCCTGCGCCGTCCTCACTCCGAGCAGCCGGGCCGAGGGGTGGTACCCGGCGGCCGAGACGGCATCCGAGAAGCGAACCACGCGGGAGAGGTCCTGGTCTATCCGGGGCGTGGCCACAAAGGTGCCGTGTGCCGGCACACGCACCAGCAGGCCGGACGCCACGAGATCGGCGACGGTCTGTCGGACGGTGGTCCTGCTCACACCGTAGGTGAGGCACAGGTCACGCTCCGACGGAAAGCGCTCGCCGGGACGGACCTGTCCGGTGCGGATCTGTGACGCCAGCAGCATCCCGAGCTGGCGGTGGAGAGGGACGGCGTGATCGCGGTGCAACAACCGGGATCCGCGGGACGATGTCTTGCCGTCTGGTCGGCCGTTCTGGTAGTTACCAGTCATTACCACCGGCTTCGCCACGACCGAGGGAATCCCTGCCTGGGGCAGTCGGATCTCACCGCGGCCCATAGGCCCAGGGAAGCGCTAGGCGGGCTAGGAGTGGCGCGAAGGTTCCAGGTGCCGCTCGAACCAGGCGACCAGGCGGCGCAGCCTCTCGATCCGCGGCTTGGGCCTGCCGCTCGAGCTCATCGTGTGGCTCTCATCCTGGAAGCGTAGGAATAGGGCCTCCTTGCCGAGCTTGCGCAGCGCCATGTAGAACTGCTCCGCCTGCTCGGGCGGGCAGCGGTGGTCGGCCTCGTTCGCGGTGATGAGGACCGGCGTGGTCACGTTCCTGGCGTACATCAGCGGCGAGTGGCGGAGCAGCCGATCGGGATCGTCCCAGGGGTTGGCCTCCCACTCCATCTCGCCCCAGGTCGCGCCGATGTCGCTCGTCCCAAAGAAGCTCAGCAGGTTGCTGACGGGAACCTCGCTGACGGCGCATCGGAAGCGGGCGGTGTGACCGATCAGCCAGAAGGTCATGAAGCCGCCGTAGGAGCCGCCGGTGACCGCCACCCTCTCGGGGTCTATGTATCCCTCCGAGACGACCGAGTCCAGCCCCATCAAGATGTCCTGGCTGTCCTTCCCGCCCCAGTCGCCGATCACCGCCCGGGTGAACGCCTCGCCGTAGCTGCCGCTGCCGCGGGGGTTGGTCCAGACTACCACGTAGCCGGCGGCCGAGAGCACGGCCACGTAGTGGTTGAAGGCGTCGCCGAACGCCGCGTGGGGGCCGCCGTGGATCCGCAGGATCGCAGGGTATCTCCTGGACGGGTCGAAGCCGGGCGGCTTCAGCACCCAGCCCTCCATCGGCCACCCGTCCGCCCCCTCGTAGCCGAAGCGTTCGGGCTCCCCGATCTCGAGCGCGGCGAGCAGATCGTCGTTGAAACCCGCCAGCCTGGTGGGCTCACCGGAGGGCGGCAGGACCCACAGCTCGTCCAGCGCGGTAGGTGTTATCCGCTGGTAGACCGCGACGCCCCCTGCCGCGGTGAGATCGGCGATGACCTCCGGGCCGTCGGTTAACTGGGTGACGCTCCGATCCTTCGCCTCCACTCGGTAGAGGTGGGTTCGGCCCGAGTCGGTGGAGAAGAACAGGAGCGATCCCCCGTCCGGCGCCCACGCCGGGGCTGGGAACATGGGCACGAGCCGCACGTCGCTCCCCACCGCGTTGCCGATCGATCTGTCGAACGAAGCGGTCAGGTTGACCGACTCGCCGCCTTCGGCCGGCACGATCCAGATGCCGAAGTTGGTCGCGCTCATCGAGCGCATGTCGTGGGCAACGTAGGCGATCCACCTGCCGTCCGGGGAGGGGGCGGGCGAGACGCAGGGGCCGCTGTTCCTGGTGATCTGACGCAGGGCGCGGGAGTCCGCTCCTACGGCCCAGAGGTCTCGGACGAATGAGAAGTCGGCCCGCTCCGTCCTGTTCGCCAGGAAGACGATCTCGGCTCCTCCGGGGAGCCAGGCAGGCGAGTCGTGGTCGAAGTCGCCCTCGGTCATCCTGACCGGCAGAGGGGGCGAGGCCGAGGTCTCGTCGCCGACGAGAAGACCGGCGACAGAGAGGGTCCAGATGTGAGCGTAGCCGTCCAGGTAGCCCATGGCGTCGAAGCGGTACTTCGGACGCGCGACCTCGCGGACGACCGCCGGCTCCTCGGCCTCGTCCGCTTCCATGCGATCCAGGCTGCCGCGCGAGACGAATGCGATAGACCGCCCGTCCGGCGACCATGAGGGCTGGCTGACGCCGGCCTTGAAGAAGGTGAGCTGGCGGGCCTCGCCTCCCTGGGAGGGGATAAGCCAGAGCTGCATCGCGGCGCGCTTCTGCCCCTTCTGCTTGCCCCCCCTGTTCGAAAGGAAGGCGATCCAGCGGCCGTCGGGCGACCAGGTCGGCGAGGCGTCGCGGCCATCGCCTGTCGTGAACGGGGTCGGCGTCCCCCCGGACGAGGGCACCTTCCAGAGCCGGCTCCTGATCTCGTTCGACTCCAGCTCCAGCCTTCCCAGCGCAAAGACGACGGTGCTCCCATCGGGAGAGAGGGCCGCGTTGTGCGGGAATCGGACCTCGATCAGATCCTCGATCCTGGCTGCGCGTCGCTCCATCGTGTCCCCCTCATCTTCCCGCGTCCGCCTCCGGGCCTCCGGCGGGCGGCCTACTCCGCTTCGAGGTCGAGCAGGTGGGCCACCTGGAACCCTACCGTGACCCCCACTTGGTCTCCCTCGGCGAAGATCCCTTCCTCGAGTGGGCTGCGCCCGATCGCCTCCAGGCGCAGGCCCATCACCTCCACCTCGTACTCGACCTGCGATCCGAGGTAGACCGCGCGCCTGACTGTCCCGACCAGGCCGTCGCCCCGGCCCAGGTGTACCGTCTCGGGCCGAACGACCACTGCGACCCGCGCGCCCCGCCGCCGCTCCGCCGACGACGGCACCGATGCCTCGACCCCGGCGAGCGCCACGCGGCACCGGCCGCCGGCCGACTCCACCACCAGCCCCTCCAGCAGGTTCACCCTGCCGACGAATCCGGCGACGAACGGGGTGGCCGGCCGGGCGTAGAGCTCGGCGGGGGGCGCCACCTGCCTGATCCGACCCCGATCGAGCACGACGATGCGGTCCGCCAGCGTCATCGCCTCCACCTGGTCGTGGGTCACGTAGACGGCGGTGATCCCAACCTCGCGCTGGATGCGGCGCAGCTCGATCCGCATCTGCTCGCGCAGCTTGGCGTCCAGGTTCGAGAGGGGCTCATCCAGCAGCAGGATCCTGGGCCTCGTGACCACCGCGCGGGCCACGGCTACGCGCTGCTGCTGCCCGCCGCTCAACTGGTCCGGGGAGCGCTTCGCGAGCCCCTCGAGCCCCACAAGCGTGAGTGCCTCGCCGACCCGCGAGCGCGTCTCGTCCTCGCCGATCCGTCGGACCCGCAACCCGAACGCGACGTTCTCGAAGACGTCCAGATGAGGGAACAGGGCGTACGACTGGAAGACCATCGCGGTGTCGCGCGCGTCCGGGGAGAGGTGGGTGACCCTCTGACCCCCCAGCCAAACATCGCCCGAGGTGGGCGTCTCGAACCCCGCGATTATCCGGAGGAGGGTCGTCTTGCCGCAGCCGCTCGGGCCGAGCAGCGAGACGAACTCGCCTCCACGGACGGAGAGCGACGCATCGTCCACGGCGGTCACCGGGGCCCCGCTCGGGTCGGCGAAGATCTTGGTGACGCGGTCCACTACGAGGGCGGCCTCGTCGGCCGGGATGGGCACCACTACAGGAACCTCCCCTGAACAGGGCTGTACCCGCGGCGCAGCATCAGACCGATGACGCCGATCGCCGCGATCACTATCGCGAGAAGCACCAGGCTGTAGGCGGCTGCCGCGTTGTACCGACCTGAGCCGACCTCGCTGAGTATCTGGACGGTCATCAGGCTCCAGTTCGCGGAGACGAGGAAGACCGCGGCGCTGATCGCGGTCATCGCGCGCACGAAGGCGAAGACCAGCGCCGAGAAGAACGCCGGCCTCAGCAGCGGCAGCGTGACGCGCCGAAAGGTCACGGCGCTGGGCGCGCCCAGGTTCTGGGCGGCCTCCTCTATCGAGGGGTCTATCTGCCGCAGTACCGCTATGCCCGCCTGTATCCCTACCGGCACGTAGCGGAAGACGAAGCACGCCACCAGTACGGCCATGGTCCCGGTCAGCAGCAGCGGCCGCTGGTTGAAGGCGAGGATGTACCCGATGCCGACGACCGTTCCCGGGAGGGCGAAGTTGAGCAGCGAGGTGAGCTCGAGCGCCTGCCTGCCCGGGAACCTCTTGCGGACGACGAGGAACGCGATCGTCATGCCCAGCAGGCCCGATATCGGGGTCGCGGTCACGGCTATCAACAGCGTGTCCTTGATCGTCTCGCGGCCCACGTCCAGGACGTAGCGGATCGCATCCAGCGACGGCGTGTTGTCAACGCCCCAGGTTCGCGCCAGCGCGCCCACGACGATGACCGCGTAGAACATCACCACCACGGCCGCCACTCCGGCCGTCGCCCCGAACAGCAGCCAAGTGGCGGCCGGGCTGGTCGCCTTCAGAGAGGAGCGCCCGGGCTTACCGGTGACGGTGACGTAGCGGCGCCTGCCGACGATCAGCCTGTAGATGGCGAAGGCGCCCACCGACGGCGCCAGCAGGAGCATCGCGAGCGCGGCACCGGCCTGCAGGTTGAACATCCCCGTTATCTGGAGATAGGCCTGCACCGACAGGACCGGGAAGGCGCTCCCGGCGAGCAGCAGAGGGTTGCCGAAGTCGGCCAGGGACTCTATGAAGACCACCAGGAAAGCGCTGGTCACCCCTGGCACCGCGAGCGGCAGCGTCACCCTCCGAAAGACGGTCCAACGCCTTGCGCCGAGGTTGAGGGCCGCGTCCTCGAGGGTGGGATCTATCCCCTCGAGAACACCCCGCAGGACCAGGTAGGCGACCGGCGCAAACGTCATCACCTGCGCGAGCAGGAGCCCCTTGAAGCCGTAGATGTTGAAGTCGCGCAGGCCCAATAGCCCGTGGGTTATCACCCCGCCGCGTCCGAAGAGCAGGATTATCGCGATCGAGGAGACGAACGGCGGCGAGACGATCGGCAGTATCGCTAGCATGTGGAAGAGCCGCTTCAGTGGTATCGCGGTGCGGACGAGCGCGTAGGCGTAGGCGAAGCCGATCGCTACGCTCGCGCCCGCGGTCAGCACCCCCACCATCAGGCTGTTCAGGACCGCGCGCTGGACGTACCAGGAGCGCAGCTGCTCCGCGTAGGCGTCGAGTGAGAACGCGCCCCCGGGCGTCAGGCTGACTATCGCAACCCGCACCAGCGGCCAGACGATGAAGATGAGCAGCGCGGCCTGGATCAGCGCGGCGGCCAGCAGGACCACGGGGTCCGCCAACAACCTGCGCAGCTCCCTGCCGCGCCCGCCACCGGTCGGCGCAGGCCTGTGCGACTCAGCCATCACCGTCGGGATGCCCCGCGCTCTCGAGGAGGGTAGGGCGGCCTAACGGCCGCCCAGCACCTCGGCGATCCAGCGATCCACAAGACGCTTCCTGTTCTTGCCGGCGAAGTCAACATCGTACTTGATGAGCGGGACCAGGCGCAGCGCGGGCAGCCCGACCTGGCGCTTGGCCGCGCCGGTCACGGGGAAGAAGAACGTCTCCTGCTCGGCCAGCGTGTTCTGTCCCTCGGGCGAGACTATCCAGTCCACGAGCCGACGGGCCTCGGTCTCGCGGCGCGTGCCCCGCACGATCGAGATCGCCGGCGCCTCGAACCCGACCCCTTCCTTCGGGAAGACGGTCAGGATCGGGTAGCCGCGGAAGTAGAGCTGGTAGAGGGCGGGCGTGAACTGGATCCCCACCGCGACCTCGCCGAAGGCGACCGCGCGCGACGGCGCGGTGCCGCTGGTGGTGTAGGTCTGGACGTTGGGGTGCAGCTGCTTCATGAAGGCGTAGGCCTTCTCCTCTCCCATGAGCTGTACGAGCGTCACCACCATGTTGTAGGCGGTCCCCGAGGTCTGCGGGCTGGGCATCTGGATCAGGCCGCGGAACTGGGGACTGAGAAGATCCTGCCACGAGACCGGCCGCTTGATGCCGCGCCCCTCGAGGACCTTGGTGTTGAGGCCGAAGCCCAGCGGGTTCATGTAGAAGCTGACCCAGGAGCTCTCGGGGTCGCGGAACCGCGCGTCCAGCTTAGCCGCCGCGGGCGAGGCGTAGGGCTGGGTCAGGCCGCGGAGCTTGGCGTCCACGTGGTTCTCACTCGGCGCCCCGAACCACACGTCGGCCTGGGGGTTGTTCCTCTCCGCCTCGAGCCGTGCAAGCGCGGGGCCCGTCGAGAGGAAGGTGATGCGGGCTTCTATCCCCGTCGCCTTGGAGAACGCCCCCAGTATCTTGCGCGCGTTCTCCTCGTCCACGCTGGAGTAGACGGTCAGCGAAGGGGCCTGTGCCATCCCGGCGGCAGGTGCCAGAAGGGCGATTGCCACGGCCAGCGCGATCCAACTACGCATAGAAAGACCTCCTGTTCTGATCGTGGGTCTCTGTCCGCCAATGTTAGCAGATTCGGGGGCCGGCGGGGATCGCCGGGTTCCGCGGAGAATTGCACAGCCCATGGAAACCTCGATGCTAGCGGCTGGTGGAGAGGGGCGGTTGGGCGTCCTGGTGGAGCGGGTGCGCGCCGAGATCGAGGAGGGCGCGGAGGTGCACCGGCGCTGCGCGGAGTCGCTTACCGAAGCGGTGGCCCAGGCGGCAGAGCTCCTGCTCGGGACGGTCAGGGAAGGCGGCCGGATAGTGCTCTTCGGCAACGGCGGCTCCGCAGCCGACGCGCAGCATCTTGCCGCGGAGCTCGTCGGCAGGTTCGCCAGGGAGAGGCCCGCCATCCCGGCGGTCGCGCTGTGCGCCGATGCCTCGGCCATCACCGCGATAGGGAACGACTACGGTTTCGATGCCGTCTTCGCGAGACAGGTCGAGGCCGCGGCCGGGAAGGGCGACGCCGTCGTTGCCATATCGACCAGCGGCCGCTCACGAAACGTCATAGAAGGGGCCGCGGCCGCCCGCCGCGCGGGCGCGCGCGTCGTCGCCCTGACCGGAGCGAACGGCGGGGAGCTCGCCCGCCTCGCGGACGTGGCGATCCGCGTCCCTTCGGGGACGACGGCCCGCGTGCAGGAGGCGCACATGACGATCGGCCACGTCCTGTGCGCGCTCGTGGAGGAAGGGATTTGAGAAGGTGCGCCTGGCCTCAGTCCAACCCGCTCATGATCGACTACCACGATACCGAGTGGGGTGTGCCGCTCCACGATGACCGGAAGCTGTTCGAGCTCCTGGTCCTCGACGCCTTCCAGGCAGGGCTCAGTTGGGCGATCGTGCTCAGGAAGCGGGAGGGCTTCCGCGCCGCCCTCGACGGCTTCGACCCTGCTAAGGTGGCACGGTACGGAGCGCACGACGTGGCGCGGCTCCTGGCCGATCCCGGGATCATCCGCAACAGGCTCAAGGTCGAGGCCGCGGTCTCGAACGCGCGGCGGTTTCTCGAGGCCCAGGAGGAGTCCGGCTCCTTCGATCGGTACATCTGGAAGTTCGTCGGAGGGCGGCCGATAGTCCATCGGTACAAGGCGGAGTCTGAGATACCCGCGAGGTCGGCCGAGTCGGACGCGATGAGCAAGGAGCTGCGGGAGCGGGGGTTCAAGTTCGTGGGCTCCACCATCTGCTACGCCTTCATGCAGGCCGCCGGCATGGTGAACGACCACGTCGTGGGCTGCTTCCGGCACCTGGAGGTCCAGCGCGTAGGGAAGGGGGACGGTAGATGAGTCACGGCCGATGCCGGCGACCGCTCAGCGCAGTAGCGTTACGGCTATGCCCAGGTGGTCCGAGGCCTGGCCCGGCATCACCTTGAACTCGCGCGCGCCCAGGTCCCGCGAGAGCCAGATGTAGTCGATCCTCTCGTAGGGACGGTCCGACCTGTAGGTGAATCCGTCGCCCTGGCCCGCGAGGGCGAAGGCGTCGCGGAGCCCGGCCTCGCGCAGCACCGCCATCTCACGCGCGTCCGGGTGGGCGTTGAGGTCCCCGAGCAGGACGGCCTTCTCCCGACCGCCCCAGAGCCGGACGACCTCCGCGGCCTGCGGCTCGCGGATGTGGCCGTGCCCCTCGACGTGATGGAAGTGGGTCGCGATCGCCAGCAGCCTCTCCCCGCCGCCGAGCTCCACCTCGGCCCACATGACGGCCCTGCGCATCGGCGCCCCGCCGCGTGGCAGCTCCTGGTTCCCCCAGGCCGCTATCGGCCTGCGCGAGAGGATCGCGTTCCCCCACACGGCATCGGCCGCCGGGCCCCAAACATAGGGCATGCGAAGCCGACGC
Source organism: Armatimonadota bacterium (assembly GCA_037446215.1). Classification (GTDB taxonomy): domain Bacteria; phylum Sysuimicrobiota; class Sysuimicrobiia; order Sysuimicrobiales; family Humicultoraceae; genus VGFA01. Next base: position 1,625 of record JBBIJB010000053.1, on the reverse strand, counting down.
CCAAGCCAGACCAGCATGTCGGTCGACCCATTGATGACCCAGCCGCGGGAGACCTCCTGGAGGGCCACGAGATCGGCCCCCGCCTCCTCGATTGTCCGGGCGAGCGCCTCCAGGTCCTGAGAGCCCGAGATCCCGAAGCCCTGGTGGAGGTTGTAGGACATCACGCGGATCGGCCAGCCGGTGCCCGGCTGTGTATCGGGAGCACGGAGGAAGGGCCAGGCGACGAGCGGCACGAGAAGGAGGGCGAGGACCGCCCTCCCCCGCCCCCTATGTAGGGGGGCCGCCTGCCGGAGCGCGCGAAGAGGCCCCAGCGCGGCGATCGCGGCCAGCCCGGCCAGGACCGGGGGAAGCCACGCGCTCTCGAACGGCAGCGCGATGTCGTATGCGACGTAATAGAGGAAAGCGGGTATCACGAAGATGGTCGTACCCAGCCCCCACCCCACCGCCGTCCTGATCAGGCCCCTGCCGAACGGCCCGCGGCCCTGCTCGGCGAGGATCGCGGTGAGGAGCATAGCCGCCGCGACTGACGCCGCGGCCAGTGCCACCGCGGCCTGGAGTGGTCCAGGCGGCTCGAGCCCGGGGCCGTGGGCCAGGTAGGCGGAGGGGATCAGGACCAGCGCCGCGACGATGCCTGCCCCGGCGCTCCTAACGCGCGCGGCCGTGGCGACGGCCGCCGCGTCGGCCGCCAAGATCAGGAGCAGCGCCGCCGGCATAGGCCAGCCGGTGACCGCGGTCAGGCGCGCGACGTTCTGAAGGAGCAACATGTGGAGGAGCAGGATCGGCCCGATACCGGCCAGCGCCAGCGTGGACCCCAGCGGGGCGTCGGTGCCCTCCGGCCCGGGCGCGCTCCTGCCGATCCCTCGGAAGAGGCGCGCATAGCCCAGCACCAGCAGCAGCGACGCGGCAGAGGCCCAGAACGTCCGCTGCCAGATCGGGTCGAGCGTCAAGAAGGCCCCGGAGATCGCCGTGTCTATCGCGACGCCAAGCAGCAGCCCGATGGCCAGGCGCACGGCGCCCCCGCTGCCGCCGCTCCTGGCCATCCCTATCAGCGCGGGGAACGCCCACAGGAAGGCGACGGTGCCTGCGGCCGAGATCCAGAGCGCCTCGCTGGGGCCGACGAACTGGGCCAGCAGGCGGGCGAGAGCCAGTAGCGCCGCCGAGAAGGCGAGTGCCCGGCGTACCCCGAGCACCCGCGCCGGCGCCGCTGCCAGCCAGGCAGCCAGGAAGACCCCGATCGCGACGATCCCCATCCCCACCGAGGAGACGCCCGGCCGGGTGCCGTAAACGTAGACGACCAGGGGAAAGAACGCCCGCATCGCCTGCAGCCCCAGGGTAACCGTGAGGGCGGTGAAGATCGCGCCGGGACCTTCTCCGGATCCCCGATGGGTAGAACGGTTCATCTTCTCCTCCTCGTGGACCGATCTCGTCAGGGCCGCCAGAGGGTTTCCTCCACGCCTCTTCGCCGGTTGATGATCCTCGCCAGGACGAACAGGCAGTCGGAGAGCCGGTTCAGGTAGGCGAGGATCACCGGGTCGACGGGTGTTCGGCTCGCGACCGTCGCGACCCTGCGTTCGGCTCTCCTGACGACCGACCGGACAATATGGCAGAGGGCCGCTGGCGGGCTG
>JBBIJB010000052.1:5180-17114 GCA_037446215.1 Armatimonadota bacterium | reverse complement strand
CGGCGCGGCGACGGGAGGGACCGCCTGATGGCGAGCGTACAGGCAGCGATCGTGATCGATGCGCCGGTGGACCGCGTCTACGCCGTCGCAAAGGACGTGGAGCGGTTCCCGGAGTTCATGCCCGATCTGGAGGGCGTGACCGTCCTGGAACGTACCCCGACGGGCACGGTGACCGAGTGGGTCGGCCTGGTACAGGGGAGGAAGTTCCGTTGGGTCGAAGAGGACGAGTGGGACGACGCGAGGCATACCTGCGCGTTCAGACAGAGGATCGGCGACTTCGCCCGGTACGAGGGCGAGTGGAGGTTCGAGCAGACCCCAGAGGGGACGCGCACCTCGCTGGCGGTGGAGTTCGAGCTGGACATACCGCTGGCCGGGCCGCTGCTCAGCTCGCTCGTAAGGGTCTTGATGCGAAAGAACTGCGAGAGCATGCTGGCGGCGCTCAAGGGACAGCTTGAGGCGCCCAACACCTAGCCAAGGAGGGCTACTATGCACATCGTGCTTGAGTCGTGGATCCGCTCAGTGGTTTCAAGGACGCTCGGCAACGAGCGCGGGCAGTCCGAGCTGCTGATCCTGGGGTTGCTGATCTTCCTCGTCTGGCTGCTGGCCAGCAGCAGGCGCCTGATCGTTCAGTAGCCGGCGCTCGATCCTTTGCGCGCGAGCGGTGAGAAACGCCGAGCGCAGAGCCGGACAATAACAGGTGGGACGTGCCTAACTACCCGCCGTGGAGTGATTGATGACCCCTCGCACGTCATCGAAGATACCGATAGCCCGACCGCTGATCGGCGATGAAGAGAAGCGAAAGGCCCTTGAGGTGCTGGACTCCGGCATCCTCGTCGCAGGGCCCCGTGTGGCGGAGTTCGAGGCCGCCTTTGCGCGCTACGTAGGCGCCGAGGGCGCCGTGGCCACCTCATCGGGCAGTACCGCGCTGCAGGTGGCCCTCATGGCGCTCGGCCTCGGTCCCGGCGACCGCGTCGTGACCACGCCGCTGACCTTCGCGGCGAGCAGCAACGCGGTGCTGCATGCCGGCGCGGAGCCGGTCTTCGTGGACGTTGACGCCACCACGGCGAACCTGGATCCCACCGCCGTCGAGGACGAGCTCCGTCGCGGTGGTGTGAGGGCGATCCTCGTCGTGCACCTGTACGGGCTGCCGGCGGACATGACCGCGTTCGAGGATCTGGCGAAGCGATACGGCGTGGCGCTGATCGAGGACTGCGCGCAGGCGCACGGAGCCGCGATCGACGGGCGTCGAGTAGGCACCTTCGGCGATGTGGCGGCCTTCAGCTTCTATCCCACGAAGAACATGACCACTTGCGAAGGCGGCATGGTGACCACCTCCGACGCCGCGCTTGCCCGCCGCGTCCGGCTGCTGGTCGATCCGCGCGGAGAGCAGGAGTACGCCTACGAGGTTATCGGGTTCAACTACCGGATGATGGAGATAGCCGGGGCCATCGGGCTGGTCCAGCTCTCGGCCCTGGAGGAGCGAAACGACCGGCGCCGAGCCAACGCCGCCCGGCTGTCGGCCGGCCTGGAGGGTCTCGGCTGGATCGCGCCGCCCTCCGAGCCTCCCGGGTACCGCCACGTCTACCACCAGTACACCGTGCGCGTCCCGGGCCAGCGCGACGCGCTGGCCGCCCACCTCTCGCAGACAGGGGTTTCGGCTCGTGTCTACTATCCGTCGCTCGTGCCGCACACACCCGCCTACCTCAGGAGGGGGTTCGGCGGCAGCTACCCGAACGCCGAGCGCCTGACGGCGGAGGTGCTGTCACTGCCGGTGCATCCCGCTCTCGTGCCCAGCGAGATAGACGCCGTCGTGGAGGCGGTCCGTGCGTACCCGGGGGAGAGAAGCGGTGGGTGATCGGGTTCGCGTGGGCGTCGTCGGGCTGGGACAGTGGGGCCGCCACCACGCCCGCATCCTCGCCTCCATGCCCGGGGTCGTCCTGGCAGGGGTTGCGGATGTGGACGCGCGTGAGGCGTCGGAGACGGCCGCGCGCTATGGGACCTCGGGGTTCACCGACTTCAGGGAGCTGATCGGCCTCGTCGATGCGGCGAGCATCGTGGTCCCGACCGGCATGCACTACTCGGTCGCCCGGGAGTTCATCGAGGCCGGCGTGCACGTCTTGATCGAGAAGCCGATAGCGGCCACGGTCGAGGAGGCGCGGCTCCTTGTCGATATGGGGAACCGCCTGGGCAAGACCCTCCTGGTCGGGCACGTCGAGAGGTTCAAGCCCGCAGTCCAGCATCTGCGCGAGATAGTCAGGGATCCGCTCTTCATCCAGGCCCGGCGCGTCCGGCCCTTCGATCCGCACCGTGTGATGGACGTAGGGGTCGTCCTCGACCTGATGATCCACGACCTCGACATCGCGCTCTCCCTGGCTCCCGGCCGGATCTTGGAGATGGGGGGCGTGGGCGTGTGCGTTCACAACAGCCATGAGGACCTGGCCGTGGCGCACCTGACAACAGAGGGCGGCTGCCGGATGACCTTCACGTCCAGCCGCGTCTCGGCTGTGAAGGCCGTGGAGATCGAGATAACGATGCCCGAGATGTCGGTGCATCTGGACTACCTGCGTCAAGTGATCAGCATCAGACGGCTCGATGGACGGCACGAGCGGTATGCTCTGGAGGGTGAGGAACCGCTTCGGGCGGAGCTGGCGCACTTCGTCTCCTGCGCAAGAGGCGAGGCCTCTCCCCTGGTTCCCGGCGAGGATGGGCTCAGGGCCCTGGACGTGAGCCACCGCCTCCTGAAGCGCCTGGTGCCGATCGTACCCAGGGTCCCTGCCTAGCAGGCCCGCCTCACACCCAAACGGTTTGGCAGGCCAAGAGGCTCTTGCCAGGGGCAGAGCGCCGTAGGATGCTTGTACCGAAGATCCGTGCATGCAGGGGGGGCGGCTGTGAAGGCGCGTGAACTGGCCCTCGGTGGGCTCTCGATAGCGCTCGTCTACGTCGTGACGCGGGTGTTTGTGCTCCCGATACCTCAGACCAAAGGTTTCTTCAACCTCGGAGAGGGCGCGATCTACGCGGTGGCGCTGCTGCTGGGGCCGCGCACCGGAGCCCTGGCCGGCGGGCTCGGCTCGGCGCTGGCCGACCTGACACTCGGCTACCAGCAGTACGCCCCCTACACGCTGCTCATCAAGGGAGCCGAAGGGTGGCTGGTCGGACACCTGGCAGCCGGCGGCAGCCCCCGCGCGTGGGCATGGGGACTGGCGGCCGGGGCTGGTGCCTCCGCGTGGCTGTTTGTCGCGGAGGGCTGGGCAACCACGCTGGCGGCCGCGGTGCTGCTCGCGGCCGCGCTCGGAGGTCTTGGGTTCCTGTTCTCGGGCAGGCTCATGGCCGGAGGGCCCGCGGCCCGGATGGCCGGGATGGTCACGGGCGGGATGGTGATGGTCGCGGGCTACTTCGCGACCCAGGCCTACCTCTTCCGGCTCGGCGCGGGCGTCGCCCTTGCCGAGGTGCCCTACAACCTAGTCCAGGTCGCGGTGGGGGTGGTAGTCGGCCTGGCTGTCTCCGCCTCGGTTGCGCACGCGATCCCGGCGCTGAGGCGATGAAGGTAGGCAAGTCCTCCCCGCGGACGCTCCAATCGCGCGTCTATCCACACCTCGGCCACCGGCCCGACGTGCTGGTCCACGCGGGGATCGGGCAGGACTCGGCCGTTCTCGACTTCGGCCCGGAGGTCTGCGTGGTCACCTGTGACCCAATCACGGGGGCGGCCGACCATCTGGGCCGCCTTGCCGTGCACGTCGCGTGCAACGATCTAGCCGCGGCCGGCGCTGAGCCCATCGGGGTACTGCTCACGCTGCTTCTCCCGCGGGGCGCCGGCGAGAGGGACCTGGAGCTGATAATGCGCGATGCCGGCAGGGCCGCGCGGGAGGTGGGCGTCGAGATCGTAGGGGGTCACACCGAGGTCACGCCCGCCGTGACCCAGTCGGTCGTGGTCGCCGCGGCCGTGGGCCGGGCTCCGCGTGCGGGGTTCGTCTCAGCGGCCGGGGGCCGCCCAGGCGACACGGTGGTGATGACGAAGAGCGCCGGCATCGAGGGAACCGCCATACTCGCCTCCGATTACGCCGAGCGCCTTCTGCCGGCGCTGGCGCCCTCCCTGTTGGAGCGGGCCCGCTCGCTCGTGCGCATGATCAGCGTAGTGCCGGAGGGCCGAATCGCCGCCCGCAGCGGGGTGACCGCCATGCACGACGTCACGGAGGGAGGCGTGCTGACCGGGGTCTGGGAGCTGGCTGAGGCGTCCGGCTGCGGAGTGCGCCTGGACTGCGACGCGGTGCCCGTGCTCGAGGAGACGAGGGCGATCTGCCGGGTGCTGGGCCTGGATCCCCTGGGGCTGATAGGAAGCGGGGCGCTGCTGGCCGCCACACCTGATCCCGATCGCCTCTGCGCGCGGCTGCGCGAGGGCGGGATCGAGTGCGCGGTGGTCGGAGAGCTGAGGGCCGGGCCGCGCGTTCAGATAAGAGAAGGGAAGCCCACGCCGCTGGAGCCGTCGGCCCGCGACGAGCTGTTCCGCCTGATTGACACTCCTTCGGACGACTGAGCGGGCTACGAGCCGGAAGGGCAGAGGATCGGAGGGCTCGCTACCGCGCCGCGCGCGCCACGCGCCCGGACTTGAGGCAGCCGGTGCAGACCGAGACGCGCTTCTGGGTGCCGTCCACCATCGCGCGCACCCGCTGAAGGTTCGGAAGGAAGCGTCTCCTCGTCCTCACATGCGAGTGGCTGAGGCTCCGCCCCGCGGACGGCTCCTTGCCGCAGATTGCACATCGCCTTGCCATTTCGCACCCCTGTGAGCAGCCAGGAGAGTGTGCCTGCCTGCGTTGGCTACAACGGGCGAATTCTACCACAGGGCAACTCCACCCGCAACACCGCCCGCGGCCTGCGGAGGAGAGTCTGTTGGGGCGGCGAACTTCACGCCGGGTCGCAGGCATGACCAGCCGCCTTCGTAGATGACTGCAGTGAGCAGCAGCAGAGCCAACAGACGCGCCGGGGAGGAGACGGGCCCCCGGCCGGATCCCGACGCCCCGGTTCAGTTCGTGAAGGGGGTTGGGCCCGCGCGCGCCGAGCTGCTGGGCCGCCTCGGGATAGCCACCGTTCACGACCTCCTCCTTCACCTGCCGCGCCGCTACGAGGACCGGAGCCACCCTACGCCGCTCGCTCGGCTGGAGGAGGGGACGGAGAGAACCGTCCTCGTCAGGGTGGAGAGGTCCGAGGTCGTGCGGACCCGGAAGGGGACGCTCCTGGTCCGCGCAGGGATAACCGATACTACGGGCGCCGCGCACGCCGTCTGGTTCAACCAGCCCTACCTCGCGCAGCGCCTGACCCGGGGCACGCGCCTCTGCCTCCACGGACGGGTGGAGCGCGCGGGAAGAGGGCTCCAGTTCATCTCTCCGGAGATGGAGGTGCTGCGCGGCGACGAGGAGTCCCTGCACGTCAACCGGATCGTTCCGGTCTACCCGACGACCGAGGGGCTGGTGCAGCGTTCGCTTCGCTCGATCATTTGGAGTGCGCTCGAGCGGTACGCGCCGTCGATGCCCGAGACCCTTCCCACGGCGCTCCGCGAGCGGATGGGGCTGCCGGGCCTTGCGGACGCCCTGCGCTCTGTCCACTTTCCAACCGAGGAGGGGGCGGAGGTCACGGCCAGGCGCCGCCTCGCCTTCGAGGAACTGCTGGTCCTTCAGTTGGGGGTGCTGCTGCAGAGGCGGGAGGCCGCACGGATCCCGAGAAGGGTGACCTACGGCCCCTGGCAAGCCTCGGTCGAGCGGTTCGTCCGGTCGCTGCCCTTCTCCCTCACCGGCGCGCAGCAGCGGTCAATCCGGCAAATCCTGCAGGACATGCGCGGGACGGCTCCGATGAACCGCCTGCTCCACGGAGACGTGGGCTCGGGAAAGACGGCCGTCGCCGCCGCCGCCATGGTGGCGTGCGCGGCGGGCGGATACCAGGCTGCGCTGATGGCGCCAACCGAGATCCTCGCCGAGCAGCACAAGCTGACGCTGGAGCGGCTCCTCGCCCCTGTCGGGATCCGGCTCTTCACCCTGACCGGGGGGACCGACGCACAGACGCGTGCGGAGGCGCTTGCCGCGGTGGCGTCGGGCGGGCCCTGCCTCCTGCTGGGGACGCACGCCCTCCTGGAAGAGCGGGTTGCCTTCTCGAGGCTCGGGCTGGCGGTGATCGATGAGCAGCACAGGTTCGGAGTGGTCCAGCGCTCGATGCTGCGCGAGAAGGGGCCTGCGCCCGACGTCTTGGTCATGACGGCCACGCCCATCCCCAGGACCCTCGCGCTTACCGTCTACGGCGACCTGGACCTGTCCGCGCTGGACGAGATGCCCCCGGGAAGGACGCCCGTGGCGACCTTCGTGCGCCCAACCTCCGCACGACCCGCGATCTACAGGTTCGCCCGCGAACAGGTGGGCGCCGGGCGGCAGGTATTCGTGGTGTGCCCCACCATCGAGGAGTCGGAGGCGACCGGAGCGCGATCCGCGCTGGAGGTAGCTCGAGAGCTGTCAGAGGGGCCGCTGGCGGGCCTCGCGATCGAGGTCGTCCACGGCAGGGTACCGGCCGCCCTGCGGGCGGAGCGGATGGAGGCGTTCAGGACAGGCACGATCGACGTCCTGGTGGCCACGACGGTAATCGAGGTAGGCATCGACGTTCCAAATGCCACCGTGATGATAGTCGAGGATGCTGACCGGTACGGGCTCGCCCAGCTCCACCAGCTGAGGGGGCGGGTGGGGCGCGGGGCAGAGAGGTCTTTCTGTGTGCTGATCGCGGATCCCAGGACGGAAGAGGGGCGGGCGAGGCTGGAGGCAATGCGCACGACCAGCGACGGGTACGTGATCGCCCAACAGGATCTCGTGCTGCGGGGCCCGGGAGACGTGCTCGGGGTTCGCCAGCATGGAGTCGCCGGGCTGCGGGTGGCCGACATAGTGAGAGACGGGCAGCTCCTGGATACGGCCAGGGCCGAGGCCGAGGCCCTACTGCTGCTCGATCCGGAGATCGCCTCGGAGGAGTTGCGCCAGATGCGCCTTGCAGTGGACTGCCAGACAGAGCGGCGCAGGGGCCTTGCCTCGGTGGGGTAGCGGATGGGGATGCGCCGCGGGTCGAGGGAGCATGACAGGGGCCAGGCGCGCCGCAAAGGGGTCAGGCCGACCTCGGCACGCGTGCGGGACTCCATGTTCAACATCCTGGGCCACAGCATTCAGGGGGCGGCCGTGCTGGACCTGTTTGCGGGGACCGGAGGGCTCGGCATAGAAGCACTGAGCAGGGGGGCTCACCGGGCGTTACTGATCGACGACGATGCCGGGCTGGTGCGCCGGATCAGGGAGACCGCCCGGGGGATGGGACTCGAGTCCAGGGCTTCGGCCAGGTGCGAGGACGCTCTTGCTGCGGCGGCGCGGCTGGGACGGGCCGGTGAGTCCTTCGATCTGGTCCTGCTGGACCCACCCTACGGGAAGGGCCTGCTCAGCCGAGCCGTGAAGGCGGTGGCGGAAGCGGGGATCCTCGCGCCCGGCGGGACAATCGTAGCAGAAGGACACTGGCGCGACCGGCCGGAAGTTGGATCGGGGATGGAGATCGTCCGCGAGGCCCGACACGGCGAGACCGTGTTGTGGTTCCTGCGCGGCGAGTCCCGTCGGGAGCGGAAGGAGGAGACCCGCGTGCGGATTGCGGTCTATCCAGGCAGCTTCGATCCCGTCCACCATGGGCACATCGAGGTGGTGCGGCGAGCCGCGCGCCTCTTCGATGGAGTCATCGTGGCCGTGGCAGAGAATATCGAGAAGGGGGGAGGCCTCTTCTCGGTCGAAGAGCGCGTCGCCATGCTCCAAGAGGTGGTCACAGAAATGCCTGGGGTCGAGGTGGCATCGTTTGCCGGGCTGACGGTCGACTTCGCGGTCTCCAGGGGGGCGGCTTGCCTGGTCAAGGGCCTGCGGGCCGTGGGCGACTTCGACTACGAGCTCAAGCAGTCGGCGATGAACAGGCGCCTCGCCCCGGAGCTGGACACGCTCTTGTTCATCGCCGATCCCGAGCACGCCTTCATATCGTCGGCCCTGATCCGTGAGGTGACGCGGCTGGGCGGGGCCGTCGAAGGCCTAGTGCCCGCCGCGGTGGCACTGCGCCTGCGCACGGTTCAGCGTGACGGCGCCTGACGGCAGGGCCGAGACGGGAGAGGCAGGCAGATGGAGACCGTCCTGGAGATGCTGGACCGCGCCGAGAGCCAGCTGCGCCGCTACCTGGCGCGGCTGCCGGCGGACCAGCGTACGGCGATAGACCAGGAGATCACCGGACTCCTGAGAATGGCTAGGGCCGCGCTTCCGCGTGAGCTGCACCACACGAGCCGGCTGGTGGAGGAGGCCGAGGTCTCCCTCGCCCGCGCGCGCGAAGAGGCCCGGCGGATCGTGCTGGACGCCCAGGCCCATGCCCGGACCATCGAGGACAGGGGAGGCCTCGATAGGTCGACGGCCACGGGGCAGTCCTCCATCGAGGATGCGAGGCGCGACGCAGAGCGTCTCCGGCGCGATGCCGAGGAGTACGCCGACGCCGTGCTCGAGAGGCTCGAGGTCGAGTTGAGCCGTGTGCTCACCGTGATCAGGCGCGGCCGGGAGATGCTGCGTCGTTGACACCCCGAAAAACCGGTCCATATAATGGGGCGTGCTTCCGGAGGTGGCCCCACGGTGAGAGTCGAGCTGGAGGCGCTGCGTGCCGAGAGCGGCGCGTCTCTCGTCGTGGAGTACGGCGAGCCGATTTCCAGCGGCCTGCCCGATCTTCCCTTCGTCGGGCCCGTCAGGGGTTCTGTGACGCTGACAAACCTGGGCCCGGTGCTCGGCGTCGACGGGAGGATCGAGGCGCAGGTCGAGATCGCGTGCGACCGATGCGCGGTGCGTTTCCTGCACACGCTGGAGGCGGAGGTGGCGGAGAGGCTAGACTGGAACGAGGCTCTGGCCACTGCCGGCGGCCGGGAGGCCGAGGCGGGCGAGGATGAGGCCGGGTTCCTAGTTCCGACGGCATCCGGCAGTGCGCTCGAGATGGAGCGCCTTGCCAGGGAAGTGCTCATATCCGCGATCCCGATGGTTGCGCTGTGCCGCCCGGAGTGCCCGGGCCTGTGCGATCGGTGCGGGGCGGATCGCGGCAGTTGTGCCTGCGAGCAGGCAGAGGAGTCGGTAGACCCCCGGCTGCGGGTACTCGGCGTCCTGAGAGGGCGCGAGCCCGACTAGGAGTCCGGGTAGCGGTGGGCGGCCGCCGGCCGCCCAGTCTGATGAGGAGGAACGCAGTTGGCACAGAAGAGGCGCCACCCGAAGTCCCGAACAGGCAGCAGGCGCAGCCAGTGGAAGGCCACACCCGCAACTCTGGTTACGTGCCCCCAATGCAAGGCGCGCATGATCCCCCACCGCGTCTGTCCATCGTGCGGCCACTACGCGGGGCGTGAGGTAGTCGAGATCGAGGCCCCGTCGGCCAAGAAGAAGAGCAAGTAGGGATCCGCGGCCTACCGTGAGGATCGCAGTGGACGCGATGGGGGGCGACTTGGCCCCCAGGGCCGTCGTGGCTGGGGCGCTCGAGGCGGCGGCCGGTCTCGGCGTGCGCCCCGTGCTTGTCGGCGACGCCGGCAGAATCGAGGCGGAGCTCAGGCGGGCTGGGGGCGACCGGGCCTCGGCGGACATAGTCGACGCGCCCGAGGTCATCGAGATGCACGAGCATCCGGCGATGGCGCTCAGACGCAAGCGCCGGTCGAGCATAGCCGTGGCGATGCAGCAGGTTCGCGACGGCAACGCCGAGGCAGTGGTCAGCGCGGGCCACACCGGCGCCGCGATGGGCGCGGCCCTCTTCGTCCTGGGCAGGATCAGGGAGATCGACCGTCCGGCCATCGCGGCGGTGCTTCCGTCGGTTAAGGGCGGGCCCGTAGTCCTCCTCGACGCCGGGGCAAATGTTGACTGCCGGCCGGACAACCTGCTCCAGTTCGGAGTGATGGGAGCCGTTTACGCAGAGGAGGTCCTGGGCGTGGCCTCGCCCCGGGTCGGCCTCCTGAGCAACGGGGAGGAAGACACCAAGGGCAACGATCTTACGATTCACGCGGCAGGGCTCCTCAGGGAGTCCGGCCTGCGGTTCACCGGCAACGTGGAAGCCAGGGACCTGTTGTTCGGGGTGGCCGACGTGGTGATCTGCGACGGGTTCGTCGGCAACATCGCGCTCAAGACCGGGGAGGGCCTTGTTGGCGCGATCCGGGAGATCTTCGGTCTCGAGTTCGGCGGGATGCGCGGGGCGCTGCTCAAGCTTTACCTCTTGCCGCTTGCCCCGTACATCAGGAGGATCTGGGGCAGGCTGGACTACCGCGAGTACGGCGGCGCGCCCCTGCTCGGGACGAACGGCATCTGCATAGTAGCGCACGGGAGGTCCAACTCGAGGGCGATCCGCAACGCCATCCGGGTGGCGGCCGAGGCCGCCAGGCACCGGCTGCCCGATCGCATTCGGGGCTCCCTGCAGCGGGGGCTTGCGCTTGCGGGCGGGGTGGTTCATGCTACCCCATAACGGGGAGGTTGACCGATGACCGAGTCGCAGGATGCCCAAGGCCGCTCCGAGCGAGCCCGCAGCGGTGGCGTGCGGGGATCCACGATAGCCGGCATCGGACGCAGCATACCCCCTCGGGTCCTCACCAACGCCGACCTCGAGGCGATGGTCGAGACCACCGACGAGTGGATACTAACGCGGACCGGCATCCGGGAGCGGCGGATAGCGGCCCCCGAGGTCGCCACCTCGGACATGGCGGTCGAGGCCGCCCTCGAGGCGATGGAGAGCGCCGGTGTGACCGCGGCCGACCTGGACATGATCATCGTGGGCACCGCCACGCCCGACATGCTCTTCCCGGCCACGGCCTGCCTGGTGCAGGATAGGCTGGGCGCTACCCGCTCGGGCGCGTTCGACGCCTCCGCCGCCTGCAGTAGCTGGGCCTACGCGGCGGCCGCCGGCCATGCCGCGATCGCATCCGGCTCCGCGGAGACGGTGCTGATCGTGGGCGCCGAGGTGCTGTCACGGATTACCGACTGGACCGACAGGTCGACCTGCGTTCTGTTTGGTGACGCGGCCTCCGCGGTAGTCCTGCGCCCATGCGCGCCGGACGAGGGGTTCCTGGCATTCCAGCTCGGATCCGACGGAGCCGGCGGCCCGCTGATAGCCCTACCGGCGGGCGGCTCCAGGATTCCTCCCAGCGCCGACACCGTCATGGCCCGCCAGCACTTCCTCAAGATGAACGGCCGTGAGGTCTACAAGTTCGCGGTCAGGATCATACCCCGGGCGATAGAACAGGTGGTTGAGAAGGCCGGCTTGACCGCAGACGGGGTCAACTGCTTCATCCCCCACCAGGCGAACGTACGGATAATCGAGGCCGCCGCGGAGCGGCTGGGGCAGCCGCTGGACCGGTTCTTCATCAACGTCGATCGCTACGGGAACACCTCATCGGCCTCCGTGCCGGTGGCGCTCTACGAGGCGGTCGAGCAGGGGCGGATTCGGGCGGGCGACACGGTGGTTTTTGTAGCATTCGGCGCCGGGCTCACCTGGGGCGCGGCGGCGATGCGGTGGACCGCGGAGGCGCCCCCCGGCCGCGCGCCGGCAGCCCCGTGATCGTCTTCGTCCATCCAGGCCAGGGCGCCCAGCACGTCGGCATGGGCGTCCAGATGGCGGCTCAGTTCAAGGCGGCGCACAGGGCGTTCGAAGAGGCCAGCGACGCCGTCGGCCTCGATCTCCTGGCCCTGTGCCGGGAGGGCCCCGAGGAGCGGCTGCGGGCGACGGAGAACACCCAGCCCGCGCTGCTGGCGGCCAGCTGCGCGGTTGCCGCGGTCCTCATGGAGCACGGAGTATTGCCGGGAGCCGCAGCAGGCCTCAGTTTGGGGGAGTACTCGGCACTGGTCTCGGCAGGAGCCCTCGGCCTCGCGGATGCGGCCCTCATCGTGCGTCGGCGCGGGC
>JBBIJB010000052.1:0-5170 GCA_037446215.1 Armatimonadota bacterium | reverse complement strand
CTCCTCATGCGCGAGGCCGCGGAGGGGCTGCGGACGGCGATGGCCGCGGTCATGGGGCTGGAGGCCGAGGTCGTGGACGGGATCTGCCGGGAGACGCCGGGCCTGGTGGAGGCCGCCAACTTCAACGCCCCCGGCCAGGTGGTAATCGCCGGCACGTGCGACGCCGTGGCGGAGGCAACGGCGAGGCTGAGGGGTGCCGGCGCGCGCAAAGTTGTACCGCTGGCGGTGAGCGCTCCGTTCCACACGTCGCTCATGAGGCAAGCGGCCGAGCGCCTGGCCCCGGTCATAGGCGCGGCCTGCCTGGTTCCCCCGCGGATCCCGGTGGTGACGAACGTTGCGGCCCAGCCGGTCCGGGAGCCGGAGCAGATAAGGCTGCTGCTGCTCCGGCAGGTCGCCGCGCCGGTGAGATGGGAGCAGTCGGTCCGGGCGCTAGGCGAGATGGGTGCGACAACGTTCGTGGAGGCAGGACCGGGCAGGACGCTGGCTGGGCTGATAGCCAGGACGCTTCCTGCGGCGGAGGTGATCTCAGTCGATGACCCGTCGACGCTCCAGGCGGCGCTGGTCAGGCTGAGCGCGCACGCGCCGGCCGTGGACATCGACAGCGCAGGAGCGACCGTCCAAGGATGAGGGTCCAACGCCTGCGTGACAGGGTGGCGGTGGTGACCGGGGCATCTGGCCGGGTAGGCAGCCGGATCGCAGCGGCGCTCGCGCGGGAGGGCGCGGCGGTGGTTGTGCAGTTCTGCGGCGACCGCAGCGCGGCCGACGCCGTTGTCGATGAGATCCGGGAGGCGGGAGGGCGCGCGTCGGCCTTCTGTGCGGACCTCTCCGACCCCGGCAGCGCGGCGACGCTCATCTCGACGGCCCTGGGGGAGTACGGCAGGATCGACATACTCGTCAACAGCGCGGGCACGAGCCGCGACGGCCCGCTCCTAGCGATGTCGGATGAGGAGTGGCAGGTCGTCCTGGACACGAACCTGACGAGCGCGTTCTACTGCGTCAGGGCCGTGCTGCGCGAGTTCGTCAGGCAGCGAAGCGGGCGGATAGTCAACATAGCGTCGGCCGCCGGGCAGGCAGGGACACCCGTGCAGGCGAACTACGTAGCAGCCAAGTCCGGGATGATCGGGCTGACCAGATCTGTCGCGCGCGAGGTGGGGGCGCGCGGCATAACCGTGAACGCGGTTGCACCGGGGATCATAGCCGCGGGGATGCCGGAGGGCCTTCCCGAGGGGCTCGTCGAGCGCTGCCTGGAAATGGTACCGCTTGGACGGCCGGGCTCGCCCGAGGAAGTGGCCTCGGCGGTCGTATTCCTGGCTTCGGACGACGCCGCATACATCACGGGGCAGGTACTGAACGTCGATGGTGGTATGATCATGCACTAGCCCGGGTCGACGGCGGCAACAGGCAAGGGCGGTCGTTCTGGTCGGGTATACCCTACTGAGGGGGAGGCGAGATGGCTTCGGTCTTTGAGCGGGTGAGGACAAAGGTCGCAAACCAGCTGGGCGTGGAGGAGGACGCGGTCAAGCTCGAGTCTACCATCGTCGAGGATCTCGGCGCCGACTCTCTCGACATCGTCGAGTTGGTGATGGCGCTGGAAGACGAGTTCAAGATCGAGATCCCCGATGACCAGTCCGAGAAGATCGTGACCGTCGGCGACGCCGTCGCCTTCATAGAGGCCCATACGAAGGAGGCGACGCAGTAGCCCTGCCGGAGGCAGGGCATTCGTCGGTGCCAGGCATGCGGAGGCGTGTCGCGGTAACCGGCCTCGGTGTCGTCAGCCCTGTGGGCTTGGGGCACGGGCCCTTCTGGGAGTCCCTGACCGCGGGGCGCTCGGGCGTTGGAGCTATCACATGCTTCGATGCGTCCGCGTATCCCACACGAATCGCCGCCGAGGCCCGCGACTTCGACCCGACCGCGTTCATGGAACGGAAGGAAGCCCGGCGCAACGACAGGTTCGTCCAGTTCGCGTACGCGGCGGCGCGGATGGCGCTGGAAGACGCCGGCTACGCGATCACCCCCTCCAACGCCGCGCGGACGGGGGTGCTCATAGGTTCCGGCATCGGAGGAGCCAACACGTGGGAGGAGCAGCACCGCCTGCTCATCCAACGAGGCCCTGACCGCGTCTCGCCCTTCTTCGTCCCGATGATTATCTCCAACATGGCGAGCGGCGTCACCTCGATCCTGACCGGTGCCAGGGGGCCCAGTAGCTGCGTGGTGACCGCGTGCGCCACAGGGGGCCATGCGATAGGAGACGCGGCACGCATGATCGAGCGGGGCGACGTCGATGCGATGATCGCCGGCGGGGCGGAGGCCGCGATCACGCCTCTCTCCGTGGCGGGATTCTGCTCTATGAGGGCGATGTCCACACGCAACGACGACCCCGAGGTCGCATCGCGCCCGTTCGACGCGGACCGCGACGGGTTCGTGATGGGCGAGGGCGCGGGCGTAGTCCTGCTCGAGGCGATGGATCTGGCAGAGCGACGGGGCGCTTCCATCTACGCTGAGATCGCGGGATACGGTGCCACCGCCGACGCCTTCCACATCACCCAGCCGGACCCGGAAGGGGACGGCGCCTGCAGGAGCATGTCGGCGGCGCTTTCGGATGCGGGCATGGCGCCGCACGAGATCGACTACATAAACGCCCACGGCACGAGCACGCCGTTCAACGACAGGATCGAGACGCTCGCCGTCAAGCGCCTGTTCGGTGAGCACGCCCACCGGCTTGCCATCAGCTCCACGAAGTCGATGACGGGCCACCTGCTCGGCGCCGCCGGTGGAGTGGAGTGCATCGCGTGCGCCCTGGCCCTGCGCCACCAGATGATGCCGCCCACGATCAACTACGAGAGGCCCGACCCGGAGTGCGACCTCGATTACGTTCCGAACAAGGCGAGGCCGGCGAGGATGGCGAATGCCATGAGCAACGCCTTCGGGTTCGGAGGGCACAACGCCACACTAATACTGAGGGCATATGCGTAGAACAGGTCGAACCAAACGACCCTTGCCTCCCCCCCCGGACGAGACGGGCGCCATCGGCGAGGTGCTGAGCCAAGAGCGGCTCGCCCAGCTGGCGACCCTGGAGGAGAGCCTGGGGGTGCGCTTCCGAGACCGGTCGCTGCTGGATCTGGCGCTTCGGCACGGCTCGTTCAGCCACGAGAAGGGGCTGGGAGCGTCCAGGAGCTACGAACGGCTCGAGTTCCTCGGCGATGCCGTGCTCAGCCTGGTCGTCAGCGACGACCTGTACAGGCTGCATCCTGAAATGGACGAAGGCGGACTTGCGAAGCACCGAGCCCGCCTCGTCAACGAGTCGGCGCTCGCATCGGCCTCCAGGCGGCTCAACCTGGGTGCCTACCTCATGGTCGGTAAGGGCGAGGAGAAGGGGGGCGGAAGGCAGCGACCCTCGATGCTCGCGGATGCGGTCGAGGCTGTGATCGGGGCGGTCTACGTCGACTCCGGCTACGGCGTGGCGCACGCCGTCGTTTCGCGATGGATGGGCGAGCTGTCCGAGGACCTCCAGCGGAGCGGGGACGACTTCAAGAGCCAGCTCCAGGAGCGCCTGCAGCGGCGCAAGCAGATGCCGAAGTACCGCATCGTCAGGACCGAGGGACCTGAGCACTCCCGGTCCTTCGTGGCCGTCGTGGAGGCGGGCGGGAAGCCCCTCGGCGAGGGGCGCGGGCCCAGCAAGAAGGAGGCCGAGCAGGCCGCGGCGGCAGAGGCGATCAACCGGATCGACCGCGGAGCATCGTGAAGTCGCTGTGGGCGCCCTGGCGGGTCCAGTACATCCTGGGCGAGAAGGGACCCGGCTGCGTCCTCTGTGACGCTCCGGCGGCGAGCGACGACAGGGCGAGGCTCGTGCTCCACCGTGGCGGGCTCGGCTTCGTGATCCTCAACCGGTATCCGTACAACAGCGGTCATCTGATGGCGGTTCCCTACCGCCACGTAGGCCGCCTTGAGGAGCTCACGCTCGAGGAGTCCGCGGAGATAATGGCTCTGGCGGGGTTGTGTGTTCGCGCCCTGACCGCTGCCATGGCGCCGGACGGCTACAACATCGGCATGAACCTGGGTGGCGCCGCGGGCGCGGGCATAGACGACCACCTGCACATTCACATCGTCCCGAGGTGGCGAGGGGATACGAACTTCATGCCGGTGCTGGGCGACGTCAAGGTCCTGCCCGAGCATCTGGAGTCCACCTACGACCGCCTCGCCGCCGCCTTCCTTACGCTCGGCAGCAACGCCGAGGGATGAGGGCGCGCAAAGTGACAGGGCGGCCCGCCGCGGCCGCAGCCCTGGTCGTGGTGATGTGCGTCGGCGTGCTGCTCCTGGACTCTATTCTCCCCAGTCGCGCAGTCAAGTCGTCCGGCTACCACGCCGACGTGCTCGTCGTAGGCGGGAGCCCGGCCGGGGTGGCCGCCGCGGTCGCGGCGGCGCGGCAGGGCATGACCGTCAAGCTGGTAGAGCGGCGCCCCTTCCTCGGCACCACCATGACCGGGGCGATGCTGAACATGATGGATCTCAGCCGGGGGTCCGACGGGCAGCACCTCATACGGGGGCTCTTTCTCGAGATGCACGGCGCCCTGGGCGGCGTGGCCTTCGACCCGCGCCGGGCTCGTGTCGTGCTGCGGAGCATGGTGGGCGCGGAGCCGAGGATCTCGCTCTCGCTGGGCGTGGATGCCGTGCTCCCGATCCTGCAGGACGGTCGCGTGATCGGCATAACGGTACGGCTTGCCGACGGATCGGTGGTGCCGGTCCACGCCGCGGTGACGGTGGATGCCACGGATGACGGCGACCTGGCGGCGGCCGCGGGCGTGCCCTTCACCTTTGGGCGCGAGGGGTCGGGCATAGACCGCCGGGCGATGCCGGCAACCCTGGTCTACAGGCTAGGGGGTCTGGACTGGCAAACGGTGGTGAGGCATGCCCACAGGGGCCGTCGCGGCCCCCAGCCCAGCGGCGCCTTTCAGGGATACGTGTGGGGCTTCCGGGAGGCGATGCGCCGCTATCACGCCGGCGACCCGGCGCTCTCCGCCCATGATCTCAATCTCGGCCGCATCCAGGATGGGAGCGCCTACGTCAACTCCCTACAGATACACGGCGTGGACGGGACCGATCCCGCATCGGTTGCCGACGGCTACGCCCGGGCGGCGCGGGAGGTGCCGCGCAAGATCGGGTACCTGAGGGC
>JBBIJB010000051.1:0-17239 GCA_037446215.1 Armatimonadota bacterium | reverse complement strand
GGATGCGATGTCTGGTTGCGTCTTCCGCTTGTCCAGAACGACGGCATCAATGTCAAGCTGTGCCGCCGCAATCAAGGGGTAAACAGCATCTCGAACGATTTGCTTGTCTTCTGTGGCATGGAACCCATTCTCAAGAAGCGGATACCCTTGGAAGACCAAGCGATGCCGCAGTTCAAGGAGCCGCGTCCCCTCATCGCAATCGTGCATGGTAACCGCAGCCACGATGAAGTACCGAGTACCAGAGGGGGAGAAGTCGAAGTTGCCCGCTTCGTCGGCAAAGATGTGAATCATGATGCACTCGGGGAGGGGGAAAACTCAGGCCGGCTAGCCCCGAAGGGCAGAGCCCGAGGGCTCTTATCACCGGCCTTTCAACCGAGTCAATGGTGTACCTGGCGTGGCACCCCTGTCAAGACTCTTCCGAGAGGTGATTCGCCGATGCTGGCAGTATTCTCCCTCATTGGGGCTGCCGGCAGCGCGGGCGCAGCGCCGGGGGTGATGTGGGCATGAGCGAGAAGATCGAGTTCACCCGCAACTACTCGGACCTCAGCACCAACCAGGGTTTCCAGTTCGAGTTCTTCTGTGACCGCTGCGGGGTGGGCTACCGCACGCGATTTCGGGCCTCGGCCATAGGACAGGTCTCCGGCGCGCTGGAGGCGGCGAGCAGCCTGTTCGGTGGACTGCTCGGGCGGGCCGCGGATCTCGGCGAGAGGGCGCGCTCGGCGACCTGGGAGAAGGCCCACGACGAGGCGTTCGCCAGTGCGATGGAGGAACTCAGGCCCGATTTCATACAGTGCCCGCGCTGCTCCGGCTGGGTCTGCCGCAAGGGCTGCTGGAGCACCCAGAAGGGCCTGTGCAAGGGGTGTGCTCCGGACCTGGGCGTGGAGGCGGCCGCAGCGCAGGCCAGCCGCACGGTCGAGGAGATCTGGGCCCACTCTAAGATGGCCGAGGAAGACAGGGAGATACTCAAGGAGGCGAGTTGGCGGCAGGGCGTGCGTGCCACCTGCCCCCAGTGCAACGCTCCCCTACCAGGGGGGGTGAAGTTCTGCGCGGAATGCGGGGCCAAGATACAGGCCCAGGCCAACTGCGCTCAGTGCGGTGCCAAGCTCAACCCCGGCGCGAAGTTCTGCGGCGAGTGCGGGGCAAAGACTGGTTCCTGACGGCCCTGGGCGGCATAGGAGGCGGCAATGACGGACGAGGCAGTCTACGAGCGGCTGGCGGAGGCCCTCGACAGGCTCCCGAACGGCTTCCCGAGGACACCGGGCCGGGCCGAGATCCGGATCCTGCAGAAGATCTTCTCCCCGGAGGAGGCCTGGCTCGCGTCCGGCCTTTCCGGCAGGATGGAGCCGACCGAGGAGATCGCACGCCGCCTGGAGATGCCATCCGAGGAGGCGAGGGCGAGGCTGATCCAGATGGCCCGCCGAGGCCTGGCGTGGTTCGACAAGAAGGAGGCCGGTGGGCGGTTTCGCCTGGCCCCCTTCGTGGTCGGGATCTACGAGGCGCAGTTCGGCAACCTGGACGAGGAGCTGGCACGGCTGGTGGAGGACTACCTGGCCGACGGGGGCGCAGTGGGCATAATGAAGCCGCAGCCGGCGCTGCACCGCGTGGTGCCCGCGCACGGAGCGGTCCGGGCGGAGTGGGTCCTCCCCTACGACGACGTCAGGGCGATCCTGGAGTCCGCGAAGGTGTTCGCGGTGCGCGGCTGCATCTGCCGGGCGCAGACGGCCCGCCTGGGCAGGAGCTGCGACTTCCCGACCAACAACTGCCTGAGCTTCTCGATCGGCGAGCGCCCTCCGAGAGAAGGCGACATATCCCGCGAGGAGGCGCTCTCGATCCTCGAGCAGAGCGAGGAGGTCGGCCTGGTCCACACGGTGAGCAACGTGATCGAGGGCGTGGGCTACGTCTGCAACTGCTGCGGCTGCTGCTGCACGCTGCTGCGCGGGATCACGGAGTGGGGGGTCTCGAACGCGGTCGCCTACGCCGCCTACTACGCGGAGGTGGATCCCGAGCTCTGCGCCGGGTGCGGAACCTGCGAGGCGCGATGCCAGGTTCGTGCGATCGCCACGAGCGACGGGCTTTCGGCGGTGGACCGGCCGCGCTGCATCGGCTGCGGCCTGTGCGTGACGGGATGCACCACCGGGGCCGCGATCCTCCGGCGTAGGCCCGAGGCCGAGATCGTCCGGCCGCCCGTCGACTTCGCGGCCTGGGAGCAGGAGCGGCTTCGGAACAGGGAGCTCGTCTAGTCAGTCCATACAAAGGGAGACGACCGTTGAGCGAAGAGAGCTTCCCCCGCATTCGTGATCTGTCGAGCATGATAGGCAACACCCCCCTCCTGGCGATCGATTTCGCCTGCGCCGGGCGGCGGCGCACGCTCTACGCCAAGGCCGAGCACCTCAACATGACAGGCAGCATCAAGGATCGGATGGCCTACCACATAATCATGCAGGGCTACGCCAAGGGCGCGCTGCGGCGGGGCGACCGGATAGTCGAGGCAACCAGCGGCAACACCGGCATCGCCTTCGCGGCGATCGGCCGGGCACTCGGGCATCCGGTGACGATCTTCATGCCCGACTGGCTCAGCCGCGAGAGGATAGACCTCATCCGCAGCCTGGGCGCCGAGATCTCCCTGGTGAGCAAGGAGCAGGGGGGATTCCTGGGCAGCATCCGGCTCGCGGAGGAGATGGCCGCCTCTCCGCGGGGCGCGTTCCTGCCCAGGCAGTTCTCCAACCAGGACAACAGCGAGGCCCACTACATGACCACCGGTCCTGAGATCTGGTGGCAGATGCAGTTCCGGTCGCTCGCACCGGACGCCCTCGTCGCGGGCGTGGGAACCGGAGGGACGATAATGGGGACGGGGAGGTACCTTCGGGAGAGGCGCCCGCAGACGAAGCTCTACGCGCTCGAGCCGGCGAGCTCCCCCACCCTGTCGACCGGCCACAAGGTAGGCCGGCACAGGATCCAGGGTATCTCCGACGAGTTCATCCCTCCGATTCTCGACCTTGGATTCCTCGACGGCGTGCTGGGGGTGGACGACGGCGATGCGATCCTTATGGCGCAGAAGCTGGCGCGCGAGCTCGGCCTGGGCGTCGGGATCTCGTCCGGCGCCAACTTCCTCGGGGCGCTGGCGGTACAGGAGAGCCTCGGGCCGGAGGCGGCGGTGGTGACGGTCTTCGCGGACGACAACAAGAAGTACCTGAGCACCGACCTGCTGAGGGAAGAGCCGGTCAAGGAAGGGTTCCGCACACCCGGTATAGAGCTGCTCGGGGTCAGGAGCCTGAAGCGGGTCTGCTACACCTGCTGCAACCCGGAGGAGTGCCTGGAGAGCGTCACGCTTCGCTCAGGCGACGCCCCACCGCCGAGGTGCCCGATACGCGCTTGAAGCGGCGGCGCGCCTCTATCTCATCGACGAGCGCCCGAACCGCCTCCTCGCGGGTGACGTCCACCCCCTTGATCATCCGGCCGAGCGCCGCGATCAGCGGTGTGCAGGGGGCTGCGCAGGTCGGCCGGAAGCAGGACGGGCGCCCTGACGTTGAAGGTCCGCGGCCCCTCGATCGTCAGCCCGCCCCGATGATGGTGGGGTTCCTCCTGGGGGCCCGCTCCCGGACCGTGCGGCCTTGTTGACGGCGTCGTGCGCCCCTGGTAGCGTCAGGAAGTGTTGCGGGGCGACCGACCGGCGGGGAGGGTGCCTTCTCAGTGACCACGACGCAGATCATCGCCCTCACGATCTTCGTGATCACCTACGTGCCGGCGGTCGGGCGGCGCGTGAAGATCGCCTACGTCTCAGGCACAGCGGCGCTCCTGCTGATGGTGCTCCGGATCCTCACCCCCCACGAGGTACTCACCCAGGCGCTGCGGTGGGACGTGCTCGGGATCTACCGGGGTTCATGATGGTCTCCGTTTCTGTTCGTCGAGTTCGACTGGAACTCGTTCGCCTTCATCGTGGGGACCTTCGTGGTAACCTACTCGATGCAGTCCACAGGGCTGCTCGGGGCCTACCTGAAGGTGAGCATCCCCTTCACACTGGTCGCCGTTGGCACCGCACGCCTCCTCCTGGCGCTGTTCTGGCTCAGATGACCGGGGAGGGTCCCGCCGCGGAGGCCGAGAGAGGGAGGGTGCCACTACCGTGACCCTGGTCCAGATCGTAGCGCTGGCGATATTCGTCACCACCTACGCGCTCGCGATGAGCCGCCGGATCAAGATCGCGTACATCTCCGGGACCGCCGCCCTGCTGTTGATCCTGCTGCGGATCCTCACCCCCCACGAGGTCGTGACCCAGGCGCTGAAGTGGGACGTGCTCGGGATCTACTGGGGGTTCATGATGGTCTCCATTGCCTTCATGGACAGCGGGGTCCCGACGCTGCTCGCCGAGCGGATCATGCGTGTCGCCCACACCGAGAAGCACGCCATCCTCTACCTCGCCTCGGCGACCGCGGCGCTCTCGGTCTGGATGGAGAACGTCGGCGTGGTCCTGATGATGGCGCCGATAGCGCTGACGATAAGCAGGCGCCTGGGTAGCTCCCTCTTCCCCTACATGGTCACGATCGGGATAGCCTCCAACGTCGTCACCACGGTCACGATGGTGGCCGACCCCCCCTCGATAATCCTGGCGATCGAGACCGGGCTGAAGTTCAAGGACTTCTACTGGTTCCTGGGGCGCCCGGGGCTCGGCACGCTGACCGTGGTGGCGGTGGCGGCGGCGCTGCTGACGCTGCTCTGGCAGTTCAGGAAGGCGACGCGCAGGATAGACCTCCCGACGGAGGAGACGCCCATCACCTACGGGGCGAGCGTCCTGTTCGTGGTCTCGGTCGCGATACTCGGGTTCGGGCACGAGCGCGGCCTCTCGCCGGGGATCGTGGGGCTGGGCGCGGGGATCATCGCGCTGTGGCTCAACCGGAGGCGCTTCCGGGACATGTTTGTTGAGTTCGACTGGAATTCTTTCGCGTTCATAATGGGCATCTTCATAGTGGTCCACTCGATGCGCTCAACGGGTCTGCTGGGCGAGTTCGCGGGGCTGCTCTACCGGGCGGGGTTGAACAGCCCGGGCCTTGCGATGGCGGCGATGGTCTGGATGTCGGTGGCGGCCTCGTCCTTCGTGGACAACGTTCCGTTCACGGTGCTGATGATCCCGGTGGCGCAGGATCTCGCGAAGCTGCTCGGCATGAGCGCCTGGCCGCTGCTGTTCGGCATGCTGATCGGGACGGGCAGCGGCGGCAACATCACGCCGGTGGGCGCGACCGCCAACGTCTTCGCCTGCGGCTTCCTGGAGAAGCACGGCTACAAGGTTCCGCTCGGGGCCTACATGAGGATCAGCGTGCCTTTCACGCTCGTGGCGGTGGGAACCGCGCACCTGATGCTGTACCTCTTCTGGCTCAGGTAGGCGCGGCCTGCCGCGCTATCCAGGCCATCGCAAGCGCGGTGGCCTCCTCCTGAGCGGCCCGGCTCTCGCCCGGGGGCGGCAGCGCGGGGCCGATCCGTACCTCGACACGGCCCGGCCTGGGAAGGCGGGCGCCCAGGGGGAAGACGCGGCCCGTCCCGATCAGCGCCACAGGCACCATGGGGACCCGCGCCCGTGATGCGATGAGCGCGGCACCGCGGCGGCCCGGCCCGGGCTTGGGTGTTATCCGCCCTTCGGGGAAGACGGCCAGGCGCCGGCCCGACGCCAGCGCATCGAGGGCCTCCCTGATCGCGTGAGAGTCGACAGCGCCCCGCCGCAGCGGGATGCAGCCGTAGGCGCGCATCACCCATCCCACCAGGGGCCAGGAGAGGTACTCCGCGGCGCCAAGGAACAGGATCCGCTCGGGCAGCGCCACCGCCAGGAAGATGGGATCGGTCGCGCTCGGGTGGTTCGCGACGACCACCGCCGGGCCACCAGGCAGCTCGCGCGCGCCGGTCAGCCTTAGGTCGAATAGGAGCCTGAGCAGCACCCGGGCGGCCAGATGCGCCGCCTTGAACAGGAGCGTCTCCCCAGGCCACCGGGAAGCCGGATCCCGCCGTGCCCCAACAGGGCGGAGTCGGAGTCTACTCGGCGGCCCCGCCCTGGGCGCGCCCCGCGGCGATGCTCTCCATGAAGGCCTTGAGGGCAGCTTCATCCGCTCCCACTATCCTCGCCACGTTGGCGAGCCTGGGCAGCGCCCACGTGCTCACGCACTCGGCGAGCGCGAGCCCCGGCTCCTGCGCTGAGCCCTCGCCTGCCAGCCTGATCGTAGCACGCACCGTCGCGCTTCGCTCGTCGCTGCCGGCGACCCGCGCCTCCGCTACCAGCTCCCGCCCGGTCGGGACCGGCCGCAGGTATCGGACCGTGATCTCGCGGGTGACGCCCATCCTGCCCAGTCGCGCCATGACCGCCCAGGCGCTTACCTCGTCGAGAAGCGCTGCCACGATCCCCCCGTGGGTGACCCCGTCGAACCCGCACAGGTGCTCGGGCAGAGTGGTCCGGGTGTAGCAGCCACCCTCGGAGTGCCAGAAGCGGAGCCGCAGGCCGTGCCGGTTGGAGGGGGAGCAGCCGAAGCAGCTTCCCGACCAGAGGTTGGGGATCGGCCCGCCCGGCCCGCCACGCTCCATCCCGGCTATCTCGCCTCGACGAGCAGGGGCATTATCTCTACCCCTCTCATGTGCCCGAGCGACCCTCGCGCCGCGGAGGCCTCGCAGTAGCGGCCTGCGCCGTCGGGCTCCGTCCTCCCCCCGCTGATGAGCAGCGGCACCGGATCGGCGGAGTGGCCGCGCGCCTCGCAGGGCGTCGCGTGGTCCGCGGTGACCGCTATCAGGGTGGTCGAGGGATCGGTGGCGGCGAGCAGCGGGCCGAAGAAGTGCTCGTCTATCTCCTCGATCACCCGCTGCTTGAGGGCGTAGTCGCCGTCGTGGCCGGGCTCGTCCGGACCCTTGATGTGTATGTACAGGGCGTCGTAGTCGGGCAGCACCTCGGCGGCGCGCCGTGCCCATGTCCTGTAGACCTCGGCCCGCGAGGCCCCCGCGGGCGAAGAGACCTCCACGATCCCCATGCCGAGGAAGCGAGCGATGCCGCGCTCCACGGGCATCTCGACGAAGCACCCCATGTGGATCCCGAACCGCTGGCCGATCGTCGGGATCTGGGGAAGGTGATCTCCCCCGTCACGCAGGAGGATCAGGTTGGCCGGCAGCCGACCCTCCGCCCTGCGGCGAGCGTTCACCGGATGGGCATCGAGTATGGCGCGTGCCTTCCTCGTGAACTCGTTCACGACCGCGGCCGCCCTTCGGGCATCGGGCGAGTCGTCCAGCGTCACGCACTCCTCCACCTCGTCCTTGAAGATGGCCTTAGCCACGCCCATCCCGCCGATGCGCGCGTAGGCCGGGTCGGTGTTGGATACCTGCGCGCTCAGGGCCCCTTCCCTTGGATGGAAGACCACGGCGCAGCGGTGGCCGATCGTGGCCCCCACGGTAACCGAGACCGGCTCGCTCTCGAGCGCCATCTGCGCCGTGACCGCCTCGGCCAGCTCCGCCGCCTCCTCGGAGGAGAGGTTGCGGCCCACGCGGCGGTCCAGGATAGACCGGCCGTCGCCGCCGGTGGCGAAGTTGCCCCGCAGCGCCAGGTCTCCTCCGGCGAACGCGAGCCCCGCGCCCAGCGCCTCCAGGGGTCCCCTTCCGGCGTGGTGGACCATGGGGTCGTAGCCGAGTATCGCGATTACCGCGACATCGGACTCGGGCGCTATCCCCTCGCCGACGGTCGTCACGGTGCCCTGCCTGCCGGCCCCGGCAAGCCTGTCCAGGTTCGGGGTCTGCGCCGCCTCCAGCGGGGTGCGCCCGTCGAGCTGTGGAACCGGCGTGTCTCCAACGCCGTCCAGGATGACGTAGACGATCCTAGCCTTGCCCATGACTGCCGTTACCTCCCCCGGCCGGGCTCACCCGGCGCGTGCGACGCTCGTCAGCTGCCCTACCAGGTCGGCGCTGAGCGTCCCTGAGTAGACCTCGGTCGCCGGCCCCTTCATCCGTATCGACCAGTCCTCGGCCACCTCGATCTTGAGGTCACCGCCCGGCGCGGAGACCGTCACCGCCCGGTCCATCACGCCTTCTCGCACGGCGGCCGCGGCAACCGCGCACGCGCTGGTTCCCGAGGCCATCGTCTCGCCGACGCCGCGCTCCCAGATCAGGATCTTCACGCGCTCCCGCGAGAGCACCTGGGCGAACTGGACGTTGATACGCCTCGGAAAGAGGGGATGGGTCTCCAGCAGCGGGCCCATCTGGTGCAGGTGCACGAGGTCGAGATCCGGGACGAACACCACGCAGTGCGGGTTTCCCACCGAGAGGGCCGTGATCTCTATCCGCTGGTCGCCCGCCTCCACCACCTCGTCCACGACCTCCCTCGCCGGCCCATCGGCGGGAATGTCGGTGCTCCTGAAAGAGGCCCGCCCCACGTCCACCGTGAGGGACTCGATCCGTCGACCCGCCAGGTGCAGCTCGACTCCCACGGTCCCGCCCGGGGTCTCGATGGTAAAGTTGGGCCGGTCCGTGTAGCCGTGGTCGTAGAGGAACTTCGCGAACATGCGCAGGCCGTTCCCGCTCTTCTCCGCCTCGCTGCCGTCCGGGTTGTAGATGCGCAGCCCGAAGTCCGCCCCCGACGAGGGCGCGAGTGCGAGGATGCCGTCCGACCCGACGCCCAGGTGTCGATCGCACAGGAGTCGGATCGCCGGCGGCGTCAAGGGGAAGTCCAGCGCGGCCGGGTCAAGCACCATGTAGTCGTTGCCCAAGGCGTGGGACTTCACCACCCAGTTCCTCTCCGATATCGGAACCATCTGCGCTACGCTCCCCCTCTCGGCGTGCGCGGGCCGCGGGCGCCCCGCCGCAGCGCGCACCTGAGTAGCCGGTCGACCAGGCCCTCGAGCTCGATGCCGGCCGCGCGCGCGGCCCTGGGGAAGAGACTCCCCTCGGTCAGTCCGGGGATGGTGTTCACCTCGAGCACGGCGACATCCGCCTCCCTGATGAACATGTCCACGCGCGCGAAGTCGCGGCAGCCCAGGACGCGGTAGGCGCGCATCGCGACCGCCTGGGCGCGCCATGCCTCGCCCTTGGGGAGGCGCGCGGGGCAGATCTCCTCCGCGGCCCCAGGTGTGTACTTGGCTTCGTAGTCGAAGAATTCCCGCCTCGGGATGATCTCCACGAGCGGCAGGGCGGCGGGCCCGTCCTGATCGGGATCGTCCAGTATGGCGCAGGTCAGCTCGGTGCCCGTCAGGTACTCCTCGATGAGGAGCGAGCCGTCGAGCTCGAACGCGGCCTCGATCGCCCCCGGGAGTCCGGAGGGGTCCCTGACCAGGGTCACCCCGATGCTGCTGCCGAGCGCGTTCGGCTTCACCATGCATGGGAAGCCGAGCGCGTGGGCCACCTCCTCGGCTATCTCGTGGCCGCGCTCGGGATAGCCGTCGCGGTCGAGGATCAGGTACCCGGGAGTGGGCACGCCGTTGAAACCGAGGAGCTGGCGCGACCTCCGCTTGTCCATCGCCAGGGCGCTCGCGAGCACCCCGGACCCGGTGTAGGGTATCCCCGCGAACTCGAGCATCCCCTGCATCGTGCCGTCCTCGCCGAAGGGGCCGTGCATCGCCACAAACGCCGCGTCAAGCCCGTCGGGAGGGTACCACGTCCCCTGTGCCGGCACCTCGAGGGATACGGCCTCGTAGCGCGTCGGGTCGATCGCCTGCAGCACGCGGCGGCCCGATAGCAGCGAGATCTCCCGCTCCGGCGAGGGACCCCCCATCAGCACGCCGACGCGAGGCAGGCTCATCCGTCAGAGCTCCCTTCCGACGGCCGAAGCCACCGTCCGCATCGACTCCATCAGCAGGGCGAAGTTCTCGAGGCTGAGCGACTGCGGGCCGTCGCTGAGCGCGTTCGCCGGATCGGGGTGAACCTCGACCAGGAGCCCATCCGCGCCCGCGGCCAGCGCCGCCCTTGCCATCGGCGCGACGTAGCGCCAGTTCCCGGTGCCGTGGCTGGGATCGACCACCACCGGGAGGTGGGTCATCCGCTTGAGCACGGGTATCGCCGAGAGGTCAAGGGTGTACCTGGTGTGGCTGTTGAACCCCCGGATCCCCCTCTCGCACAGGACCACGCTGTAGTTGCCTTCGCTGAGCAGGTACTCCGCGGCCAGCAGCAGCTCCTCGAGCGTCGCGCTGACCCCCCTCTTCAGCAGCACGGGCAGCTTCGCCCGGCCGGCCTCCCGAAGCAGCGTGTAGTTCTGCATGTTGCGGGCGCCGATCTGGATCATGTCCGCGTAGCGAGCCACCATCTCGAGCTGGAAGGCGTCCATCGCCTCCGTGACCACCGGCAGGCCGGTGCGCTCCCTCGCCTCTGCCAGCAGCCTCAGCCCTTCCTCCTCGAGCCCCTGGAACGAGTAGGGCGAGGTCCTGGGCTTGAAGGCCCCGCCCCGGAGCACCGCGCCCCCGGCCGCCCTTACGGCCTCGGCGGTCGCCAGGACCTGCTCGCGCCCCTCCACGGAGCAGGGGCCGGCCATGATGACCGCGCGGGTGCCGCCCACGGGCACGGGACCGACCTGCACGACCGTATCGTGGGGGATGAACTCGCGGCTGACGAGCTTGTACGGCTGGAGGATCGCCACGACGCGCTCGACGCCCGGCGTCACCTCCAGCGACTCGCGCAGCATCTCCTTGGTCCGATCGTCGCCGATGACCCCGATGACCGTCCGTGAGACGCCCACCGAGATGTGCGTGCTCAGCCCCGCCTTGCGGACCTTCTCCACGACGGCCTCGACTAGCGCCGCGCTTGCTCCCGCCTCCATTACAAGGATCATCTGGTAGGCACCACCCTCGACTCAGCCGTCTCCCAGGAACTCGCCCAGCGAGCCTGCAATGACCTCGACGGGCACGCCCGGGGTTATGCGCACGTCACCGACGGCGCGGGGGAGGATCAGGTTCAGCCCGTGGGCCCGCGCCTTCTTGTCCCCCCGCATCGACTCGACCGCCACCCTTGCATCGAACCCGAGCCCCCGGACATCCGTCCGCAGGCCAAAGGCCCCGAGCAGATCGCGAAGCCGGGGAGCGAGCCCGCGGGCGCCGAGGCCCATCCGCTCGGAGAGGCGCGCGGCCCACACCAGCCCCACCGCCACGGCCTCTCCGTGGGTGAGGGCGGAGTAATCTCCCAGCTTCTCCAGGGTGTGGCCCAGGGTGTGGCCGAGGTTCAGCAGCATCCTGGGGCCGTGGTCTCTCTCGTCCGCCTCCACCAGCGAGCTCTTGAACCGCACGCAGCGCGCCACCATTTCGGTAAGCAGGGCCGGCTCGCGCGCCAACAGCCGCGCCGCGCCCTCCTCGAGCCAGGCGGTGAACTCCTCACCGCACAGCAGCGCGGTCTTCACGACCTCGGCCATTCCGCCGGCGAACTCCCTGTCGGGCAGCGTGAGGAGGGCGGACTGGTCGGCTATGCAGGCGTCGGCGGGGTAGAATGCGCCGATCAGGTTCTTGCCCGCCGGGTGGTTGATCGCAACCTTCCCGCCTACGCTGGAGTCCACCTGCGCGAGTAGGGTCGTCGGCACCTGCACGAGCGGCATCCCGCGCATATAGGTCGCGGCCGCGAACCCACCCAGGTCCCCGAGGACGCCGCCGCCCAGGACGAGCAGCGGGGTGTCGCGTCGGCAGCCGCGCTCCACTAGGAAGTCGTGGACCGCGGCCAGCCCCTCCCTCGACTTGGCCGCCTCGCTCCCCGGCAGGAGGAGGAGCTCGGGCTCCCCTCCTCCTGCCGCGAGGCTCTCCCCGAGCGCCCTGCCGTAGAGGGCCCAGACCGCGGGCTCCGAGAGGACCGCGATCCGCGGGGCGCCGGCGCAGGGCCGGGGGAGCGGCCGCCCCAGCATCCCACACCCCAGGTAGACCGGATCGCCGCGCGGTGCCGCGCTCACCGAGATCTGCCCTGAGCCGGCGGTCCTGGGTCGAAGCCCCCACGACTCCTCGAGCCAAGCCGCCGCGCGACCCGCCACCTGCTCGGCCGTGAGCCCCTCGCCCTCCACCCGGAGGTGTGCCTTCGGGCCGGCCGTCCCGAGCGCCACCACGGCTCCGGACTCCAGCATCAAGCGGCTGTCGGCGTCGGGGATGGGATCCCCACCGGCGACGACGACCGTGCCCGGCAGCGCGGCCGCCCACTCCAGGGCCGTGGCCCCGCGGCGCGTGAGCGCCCCCTCCGACCCACCGGCGCGGAGCCAGGGGGTAGCCGCGCCGGTCGAGAGCGAGGCGTACTCGGCGAGATCCAGGCACGCGAATCCCAGGATCCGCGCCAAGTCCCGGCCGGCCGCGGCGCAGGCCACGCCGTCAGGCCCTGTGATGAAGACCCTGGCCGCCCTGGGCGCGGACCCCGTCATCACTGCCCGCCGAGCGCGTAGAGGGTCTCGAAGAAGCCGGGGTACGAGATGTCCACTGCCTCGGCTCCCTCGATGGCCGTGGCTCCCCGGGCGACGAGGGCCGCGACGGCCAGGGCCATCGCCACCCTGTGGTCACCCTCCGCCGACAGCGCGCCGCCCCGGAGCGCGCACGGGCCGTGGATTCGAAGCCCGTCCTGGCTCTCCTCCACCTCCGCGCCCATGGCCGCGAGGCCCGCCGCCATCGTGCGCAGCCGGTCACTCTCCTTGTGGCGGAGCTCACCCGCGCCGCCGATCACGGTCGTGCCCTCGGCCTGCGTGGCGAGCACCGCGAGGATCGGGATCTCGTCCACGAGGGAGGGTACCTCCTCGGCCCCCACGGTGAAGGGCCGCAGCCGGGCATGGGACACCTCGAGATCACCCACCGGCTCCGACTCCTGATCGCGCAGGTCGAGCACCCGAACCGGGGCGCCCGAGCGCTCCAGCACCCGGAGGAACCCGGCGCGGGTGGGGTTGAGACCCACTCCCCGGACCACCAGCCGCGAGCCCTCAACCAGCAGGGCGGCGGCTATCAGGAAGGCGGCCGACGAGAGATCTCCCGGCACCCTGACCGGGCACGGAGTGAGCACCGGGGCCGGCGCCACCGATACATCTCGGCCCCTGACCGCGACCTCGACGCCGAACCGGGCCAGCATCCGCTCGGTGTGGTCGCGGGAGGGCTCGGGCTCCCTCACCGACGTCCTGCCTTCGGCCCTGAGCCCTGCGAGCAGCACCGCCGACTTGACCTGGGCGCTGGCCACAGGGCTGGAGTAGTCGATGCCGCGTAGCCCCCCTCCGAGGATGGCGAGCGGAGCGTATCTGCCCTGCTCGCGGCCCCATATCCGCGCCCCCATCCGGGTGAGAGGCTCCACTACCCGCGCCATCGGCCTGCCGCGGAGCGAGGAGTCGCCCGTCAGGATGGAGAGGAAGGGCCAGGCCGCCAGCACCCCGGACAGCAGCCGCATGGTGGTCCCGGAGTTCCCGCAGTCCAGCTCGCTGGGCGCCTCGCGCAGCCCAGAGCCGCTGACTAGGAAGTCACAGTCGCCTACCTGCCGTACGCCGGTGCCCAGCGCCCGCAGGCAGGCCAGCGTCGAGCGCCCGTCGGCTCCGGAGGCGTAGCCCCGGATGAGGGAGTCACCGGAGGCGAGCGCGGCGAGGATGGCGGCCCGGTGGGAGATGCTCTTGTCCCCGGGCACGACCACCTCCCCTCGCAGGGGCATGGACGGCTCTACCCTTCTGATCACCCTCGGGCTCTCCTGGGGTAGCAGATTCGCGAAGCGGACCGCCTGACCTTGGCGAACACTCTAGCACGCCCTCCCTTGAATGCAAGGCCGCGAAGCGCCCTTAGGCCCGGTCAGGTCCGGGCAAGGCCGAAGCGGCGGTGGAGGGCCTGGACGGCCTCCGTAGCCCTGTCCCTGGAGATGACGCAGGAGATGCGCAGGGGAGAGGTGCTGATCATGTCGATGTTGATCCCCTCTCCTGCCAGTGCCTCGAACACCGAGGCCGCTACCCCCGCGTCCTGCGATATGCCGGCTCCGATGACGGAGACCTTGGCGATCCCCGCATCCTCGACGACCCGGCGGGCGCCCAGCTCGCCCGCCAGCCCCTGGCAGACGCGACGGGCGTCGTCGAGGTCCTGCCCGGCCACGGTGAAGGCGATGTCGTTATGCCCTTCCCGGTGCATGCCCTGCAGGATCATGTCCACCTTCACGCGGGCGGTGGCCAGGGCTCGGAACACCCGGGCCGCCACCCCGGGCACGTCGGGCACTGCCTCCAGCACCAGCTTGATCTCGTCGCAGCTGTGGGTGACCGCCCTGACGACAACCTCTTCCACCTCGTCTCCTCCCCCCACCTCGGTGCCCGGGTCGTCGCCGAAGCTTGACCGCACGGTCAACCTTACCCCGTACCGCCTGGCAACCTCCACCGCGCGAAGCTGCAGGCCCCTGGCTCCCTGGTCCGCCATCTCCAGCATCTCGTCGTAGGAGATCCGCCGGATGAGTCTCGCCCCGGGGACCACCCGGGGGTCGCCCGTGAAGACACCCTCGACATCGGTGTGGATCTCGCACCGGTCGGCCCGCAGGGCAGCGGCCACGGCCACCGCGGTGGTGTCTGACCCGCCCCTGCCGAGGGTGGTCACGTCTCCGCCGATCTCCCGGCCCTGAAACCCGGCCGCCACCACAACCCTGCCGGCCCTGAGGTGGCTCATCACCTTCTCCCTGTCGATCCGGCGAATGCGCGCGCGTCGGTGGGTACGGTCGGTGATGATCCCAACCTGGGCCCCGGTGAGAGAGACCGCTTCGATGCCCCGCTCCCGGAGCGCCATGGAAAGCAGGGCAATGGAGACCTGCTCGCCGGTGGACAGGAGCATGTCCATCTCCCGGGGCGGCGGCTCCGGGCTCACGGAGTTGGCCAGGGCGATCAACCTGTCCGTCGCATCCCCCATTGCCGAGACGACCACCACCACATCGCTGCCGTCCTTGCGGGCCTTGGCCACTCGATCGGCTACGCGTCCGATCCGATCCGCATCGGCCACGGATGAGCCCCCGTACTTGAGCACCACGAGGGGGTGCTTGTCCTGGCCGAGCGAAGAAGCCTCGGCGCCAAACAGGTCCACGGCGACTACCTGGGCCTCCGCCCTCACGCCTGCCCTGGAGAACGCCGCTTCCATCGCCCTTGCTACCTCGACCTCTGCCCGGGCCGGTACGAAGGCGAGCATCGAGGGCCCGGCGCCGCTGAGGGCCACCCCGGCCGCGCCGGCCGCCCGCGCCGCCGCGATGGCTTCGGACATGCCTGGGACGAGCTCTGCCCGGTAGCTCTGGTGCAGCCGGTCATCCATGGCCGTCGCCAGGTGACCGTACTCGCCGCTCGAGATCCCTGCAAGGAGCAGCGCCACGCGGCCGAGGTTGAACACGGCATCCCCGAGCGGTACCACAGACGGCAGGACCCGGCGGGCAGAGGCCGTCGGAACCTGGAACTCCGGGACCACGAGGAGGATGTTCAGGTCGAAGGACGGGTTGAGGCGGATGTGCTCTAGGCGCCCTTCGTGGGGAACGGATACCACCAACCCGCCCAGGAAGGCCGGGGCCACGTTGTCCGGATGGCCCTCCCGCTGCGCCGCCATCACCATCAGCTCCTCACGGCCGTACGGCTCGCCGATGAGGTGGTTCGCCGCGAGCAGCCCGCCCACTATGGCGGCGGCGCTGGATCCCAACCCCCGGCCCAGCGGGATCCGATTGATGCAGCCAACGCGCAGCCCTGTCGGTCGCCGCCCGGCGCGCTCGAACACCATATCCATGGCGGAGACCACCAGGTTGGAGCCGTCACGAGGCAGGGCGTCCGCGCCCTCACCGTCCACGGTGACCTCCAAGCCCTCCGCGGCGACCGAGGCTTCGACCTCGTTGTACAGCTCCAGGGCAAGCCCCAGGACGTCGAAGCCCGAACCGAGGTTGGCGCTGGTCGCCGGCACCGTCACCCTGACGCTCATCGCCCTCCCTCTCCCTCGGGACCCACCCCATCCCGTCCACGGGCCCCCTGGCCGACGGCAGAGACCAGCGTGGCGATCAGCTCCTCCAGTGCATCGGAGTCGGCGGGCGCCGGCTCGACCCTGCCGGACCGGGACGCCGCCTCCGGGTCTTTCAGGGCGTGGCCGGTGAGCACGCACACCACGCGGCTCCCGGCCGGGATCCCGCCACCTTGAGCCACCCGGATCAGGCCCGCCAGCGACGCGGCCGACGCCGGCTCACAGCCGAGGCCCTCCAGCGCGGCCAGCTCCTGCTGGGCGGCCAGGATCTCCTCGTCCGTCACCGCCAGGAAGCTCCCGCGCGACTCCCTGCACGCGCCGACGGCTCGTTCCCAACTCGCGGGCCGGCCTATGCGGATTGCGGTGGCCACGGTCTCCGGCCTCTCGACCGGCCGCCCGGAGACGAGCGGGCTGGCCCCGGCGGCCTGGGCCCCAAGGAGGACGGGCAGGCCGGAGATGCGGCCCGCGCGACGATACTCGGTGAAACCCATCCAGTACGAAGCGATGTTGCCGGCGTTCCCTACCGGGAGGCAGAGGAAGTCGGGGCCGTCGCCCAGCGCGTCACACACCTCGAATGCCGCCGTCTTCTGAC
Source organism: Armatimonadota bacterium (assembly GCA_037446215.1). GTDB lineage: Bacteria > Sysuimicrobiota > Sysuimicrobiia > Sysuimicrobiales > Humicultoraceae > VGFA01. Next base: position 769 of record JBBIJB010000051.1, on the reverse strand, counting down.
CCTGCAGGCGATCGGGATTGACCGAGTTCACCAGGGCCAGAGGCAAACGGTCGCTGAGACGGCGGGCCAGGAGCAGTGCCGCGTCGAAGCTACCCTCAACGGCGAGGGCTCTCGCGCCGTGCAGCACGGCCTGAGCGAGCTTGCCGGCCGCGACCCCTCCGGCGGGCAGCAGCACCAGGCAGGGCAGGCCCGCGCGGGCGGCGTAGGCCGAGGCCGAGGCCGCCGTGTTGCCGGTGGACGCGCACACTACCGCCCCGGCGCCGGCCTCGACGGCCTTTGCCATGGCCACCACCATTCCCCGGTCCTTGAACGATCCTGTGGGGTTGGTGAACTCGCACTTCAGGAAGAGGCGGAACTCCCACCCCCGACGGCCCGGGATGTTCACCGCCTCGACCAGAGGGGTCCCGCCCTCTCCCAGGGACAGATGCGGAGTGGCTTCCGACACCGGCAGGTACGCGCGGTACGCGTCGATCACCCCCGGCCAGGTTGAGCCCATCGTCCCACCTCCGATGCCCGAAGATGCACGAAACCCCCCGTCGAAGGGACGAGAGGTTTCTCGCGGTTCCACCCTAGTTGGCCGATCGAGATCGGCCCGCTCAAACCCCGCTAACGGAGGGTGATCGGAGCCTACTCTCCCGTTCACAGCCTGGCCGCTCTGTTAGGGCGGCCGTGACTTGAAGGCGATTATACCACCCTGCCACGAACGGTCAACCGGTTGTAGGAGTTCAGTAGATGCCGTACACTTTACCCCCTTTCCTGAGTGTACCGC
>JBBIJB010000050.1:0-18228 GCA_037446215.1 Armatimonadota bacterium | reverse complement strand
ACCGCCCCATGACCGAGGCCGAGATCGATCGCAAGGTCGGCAAAGACCTCCGCCGCCGGATCCGGGTGGTCAACTCCGAGTTCCGCGACAGATCGCTGATGGTGCGCCTGCCCGGCCTCCCCGGCGGACCCGAGATCTGGCTCGACAGGCGCGCCGTGGAGGCCGACATCAGGGTGGGCCTGGGAGGCGTCCTCCCCCACCCCGCCGCCGGCTGGTCCGGGGGAGGCAAGATCATCTTCCCGGGAGTCGCCGGCGAAGAGACGGTGGCGGCCTTCCACCTGATGCACGGCCGCACCCCGCAGAACATGTTCGGCTCAGAGGAGAGCCGGGTCCGGCTGGCGATGGAGTCGTGGGTCGCCGAGCGGGTGGGGTTGGAGTTCATAGTCAACGTGGCGTTTACACCGGACGGGAGGATCTACCGGGCCGCGGCAGGCCACTTCGTCGGGGCGCATCGTCGGGCCGTGGCCGCCGCGAGGGAGATCTTCTGCGTCCCGACCGGGCGAAGGGCAGAGATCGTGGTCACCGCCTCCCACCCCGCCGACGCCGACCTCTGGCAGGCAGGGAAGGGACTGCTGGCGGCCGACCTGGCGGCGCTGCCCGGCGGAACCGCCATACTCGTCGCGCCGTGCCCGGAGGGCGTGGGGCCGCACCCGCACTACCTCGACTATCTCTCGGAGGCCGGCCCCGAGGAGCTCCTCGCCAGGTCCGAGAGGACGCCGGCCTCGGAGCTGCTGCCGCTGTCGGTGGCGGCGGCATCGCTGCGCGTGAGGGCGCGGCTTGACGTCTCCCTCGTGTCGGACGGCCTGACGCCCCAGCAGGCCCGGCGCGCCAGGATGAGGCCGTTTCCCAGCGCCCAGGCGGCCCTCGACGCCGCGCTGGACCGCCACGGCCGGAGTGCCCGCCTCACAGTCATAACTCACGGCGCCGAGACGATACCGGTGGTGGAGGGCGAGCCCTTCATCCGGGCCTCGCACCAGTAGGCTCCTGCAGGTTCCAAGCCCCACGAGCGAGAACCTACCCAATGCGAACCCTATAGGATATAGGATCGCAACCGGTGGTGATAGGCGTGCAGGTGATCTCCGAGCAGGTCACGGATGCCATCCGGGAGCGGATCCTCGAGCAGGCATGGAGGCCTGGCGAGAGGGTACCCATAGACCAGATCGCCCGGGAGTTGGGCGTGAGCCACACCCCCATCCGTGAAGCCCTGGGGCGTCTTCAGGGCGAAGGGCTGGTGGTCTATCGGAGGAACCAGGGCTATCACGTCACGCCGCTCTCGGCCCGCGACATCTACGAGATGCTGGACTGCCGTCTGATGCTCGAGGTGTTCGCCGTGCGCCAGATAAGGCCGATCGGCGACGGGCTGGTACTTAGGCTCGAGGGCATCCACTCGCGCTTCTGCGGCGCCGTGGCCGACCGGGAGTACATGGCGAACAACGTCGCCGACCGGGAGTTCCATGAGTCCATCGTGGCGGCCTCCGGCAACCTGCTCCTGCTGCGGCTGTTTAGATCGATGAACTCGCACATGCACACCCTGCGCCTGTTCTACTTCCAGGAGCAGACGCGGCTCCAGGAGCTTGAGCAGAGCCTACAGGAGCACGAGAGGGTCCTTTGCGCGCTCCAGCGGAAGAACAGCATCGAGGCGGCGGAAGCCCTGACCGACCACCTCCGCAAGGTCAGAAGGCGGGCCGAGGCCCTTGCTCCGCTCCTCTCCCTGCCCGCCGGATCCGACTCGACACCAGAGAGGGAGGAAAGCGATGAACGCCGCTGAGAGATACTACCGCGCCGTCACAGGGATCATGCAGACCGTGATGGAGCGCGAGCAGGAGCAGATGGGTGCCGCCGCCGACCTCCTGATCGAGAAGCTGGCAGAGGACCGGGTGATCCACGTCTTCGGGACCGGGGGCCACTCCATAATGGGCGCGATGGAGATGTTTCAGCGCGCAGGGGGGCTCTACCCGATCAACGGGATATTCCCTCCGGGCATCTCGGTCACGGACAGCCATCCCAACACCGAGAGGCTGGTCGGATACGTCCCGGCGATCTTCAACCACTACGGCGTGGGCGCGGGCGACGTCATAATCGTGATCAACGTCAACGGCATCAACGCGGTCACCATAGACTCCGCGCTGGAGGCAAGGGCCCGGGGGGCGAAGGTGATCGCGGTCACCTCCCGGGAGTTCGCGGAGGGCGTGGCGCAGGGTACGCCGGCCCGCCACCCCAGCGGGCAGAACCTGTGCGATATCGCGGACATAACGATCGACTGCCACATCCCTCCCGGGGACGCGCTGCTCGACATAGCAGGGGTGGAGCACAAGGTCGCCTCCGGATCGACATTCCCGGTCGTCCTGATAGTGAATTGCCTGGTAGCCCTCGTCGCGGAGCGGATGGTCGAGCGGGGGATGGAGGTGCTGGTGCGCTACAGCGCCAACCTCCCGGGAGGCAGGGAGCGGAGCCTGCGCATCCACGAGCGCTACCGCGGGAGGGTCATCCATCAGTACTAGGGAGGTGGGACCTACGCCCAAGGCGCCCACCCCGGCTACCGGAAGGCGGACCGGACCCTTTCGCCTGAGCCCCGAGGCGGCCACGGCCTACACCTTCGTGGCTCCCGCCGTGACGCTGCTGGCCGTCCTGGTCGGGTACCCGTTCCTGCTCGCCCTCTACCTCGCCACCAGCGACGCGGTGATCGGCGACCTGGGCCGGTTTGTCGGCCTGGGGCAGTTCATCAGGCTCCTCCGCCAGGAGATCTTCCAGCAGACGCTCAAGAACACGGCGATCTACGCCACGGCGGCAGTGATCGCGAAGGTAGTCCTCGGGATGCTCCTCGCGCTGGTGCTCGCCGGGCTGGGGCGCCACCGCCTGCCCGGGAGCCGCCTGATCCGCGCGGCGATCCTCCTGCCGTGGATCGTGCCCACCGCGCTCAGCACGGTCGGCTGGAAGTGGATGTTCGAGCCCCAGTTCAGCGTCATCAACTGGGTCCTCGTGAAGCTCGGCGCCATCAACTACATATCGGACCTGCAGTGGCTCGGTGAGGCGGGCCTCGCCCGTACCTCGGTGATAATAGTAAACGTCTGGCGTGGGATCCCGTTCTTCGCGGTGAACCTCCTGGCGGGGCTCCTCTCGGTTCCGGACGACATATACGAGGCGGCGGAGACCGACGGAGCCAACTCGTTCACACGCTTCTGGCTGATAACCGTACCGCTGCTGCGGCCCGTCCTGGCCACGGTCATCCTGTTCTCCCTGATCATGACGATAAGCGACTTCAACATAGTGTACGTGCTGACGAGGGGCGGCCCGCTCAACAGCACTCACCTGCTCGCCACCCTGGCCCACCAGACCGGCCTGATCACCGGCGAGATAGGCCGCGGGGCCGCTACCTCGCTCTTCATGCTGCCGTTCCTGATGATCATCGTCTTCTACCAGATGCGCCTGATGAGGAGGAAGTGGGAATGGTAGGCCGCCGGACGCGCCGGGCCGCGGCCTACTACCTGGCCGTTCTTCCATTCGTGGTCGTCCTGCTCTTCCCGTTCTACTGGATGGTCATTACGTCGCTGAAGCAGAACACGGAGCTCTACGACCTCAAGGCGATCCCCCTATGGTTCCAGTCCGCGCCGACGCTGGAGCACTACCGCTTCCTGTTCGAGCGCACCGCTTTCGCCACGTGGATGGGCAACACCGCGCTCGTGGCGGTGCTCTCGACGGCGATCGCGGTGGCTATAAGCACCCTGGCCGCCTACGCGCTGGCCAGGATGAGGTTCCGCGGGGGCGAGACCCTGGGCGGGCTGATATTCGCCGTATACCTGGTGCCGACGACGCTCCTCTTCATACCGCTCGCCCAGGTCCTGCGTGCGCTCAACCTCGGGGACACGCGGTGGGCGCTCGTGGTCTCGTATCCGACCTTCCTTGTTCCCTTCGCGACTTGGCTTCTGATGAGCTACTTCCGCACCATCCCGAAGGAGCTCGAGGAGAGCGCGCTGATAGACGGGTGCGGCTACGTGGGCGCACTGGTGCGCGTCATCCTCCCAACCGCGATCCCGGGAGTCCTCACGGCGACGCTGTTCGCCTTCACGCTCTCGTGGAACGAGTTCATCTACGCCGTAACATTCGTCAGCTCGACGGCACAGAAGACGCTCGGGCCGGCGGTCGTCACGGAGTTGATCCGCGGCGACGTGTACTACTGGGGAGAGCTGATGGCGGGGGCGGTCCTGGGATCGGTACCGATCGCCGTGATCTACGCCTTCCTGCTCGACTACTACATCTCGGGCCTTACCGCCGGCGCCATCAAGTGATCCGACAAGCGCGGCGGGGAGAGATCGGCAGGGCAGCGGGCAGATAGATCCGACAGCAAAGGGAGGAGATCCAGATGGCAGCTAGAGTGACCAGAAGGCAGTTGGTCAAGGCCGCGGGCGCGGCAGGGGCCGCCTACGGCCTGGGGCTGACGAGCCGCTTCCCGCAGATTGCCCTCGGGCAGGAGCGGGAGATGAGCATCCTGATGTTCAGCTCCTTCGTCTCGGCGAACGACGAGGAGCTGCGGAGGCAGGCCGCCGAGTTCGGCAGGAAGGCAAACGTCAAGGTCACCGTGGACTTCGTCTCGATCCCCGAGATGGCCGCCAAGCACGCGGCAGAGGTCTCGGCGCAGCGAGGCCACGACATCGTTGGGCTCGAGAACCTGCAGACCGCCATGGTCGAGGGGCAGCTGGAGGACATCAACGACGTCAACGACGAGATAATCAAGCGCTGGGGGCAGTGGCATCCCGTGGCCAAGCAGGCGTGCTTCCTCAACGGCCGCTGGAAGGCCGTGCCGAGGATGACCGTGGCCTTCCACGGCACCTACCGGGAGGACTACTTCAGGCAGGTCGGCGAGCGGCACCCGGCGAGCTGGGCGGACGTGCTGCGCGCGGCCAAGAAGCTGCGGGGGATCGACCGCCCGATCGGCTTCCCTATCAGCCAGGCCGGCGACGCCAACAACACGCTCTACCAGATACTGTGGGCGTTCGGCGGCAAGACGGCGACGCCTGAGGGAGTGGTGGCGATCGAGTCGCCCGAGACCGAGGCGGCGATAGCCTACGTCCAGGAGATCTTCCCGCAGATGGACCGGGAGGTACTCGCCTGGGACAACGCGGGGAACAACCGCTTCATCCTGTCGGGCCGCGGCTCATGGACCCTGAACCCCATCAGCGTCTACGTGACGGCCAAGCGCACCGCCCCGGAGGTCGCCGCCAACCTGAACCACCACGGCGCGCTGCTCGGACCCAAGGGGCGGTTCGGCATCGGCGACTTCTACAGCTTCGGCATCTGGAAGTTCGCCCGCAACAAGGAGGCGGCCAAGGACTTCCTCCGCTTCTTCTACGAGGAGGCGAACCAGAACCGCTACATCGAGACCGGCGGCGGGTTCAACATGCCGGCCCACCCCAAGTTCGACCGGCACCCGGTCTGGCGCGCAGACACCAAGCTGGAGGGGATCATCGGCTACACCAAGTGGCAGCGGCTGACCGGCTGGCCGGCGCCGCCGGACCGGCGCGCCCAGGCCGCCTACGCCACGTTCGTGCTGCCGAACATGTTCGCCCAGGTCGTCACGGGGCAGATGAAGCCAAAGGACGCCATGCAGTGGGCCGCCCGGCAGCTTCGCGACATCGGATACAAGTAGGAGGACCGACGCATGACAGCAACCGCACCGATGGACCGCTTCTACGAGTCGTGCATCTCCATACTGGAGCGCGTCAGGAGCGAGGAGCGCGCCAACCTGGGCCGGGCCGCGGACCTGGTCGCTGAGAAGATGCTGAAGGGCGAGCTGGTGCACGTCTTCGGCACCGGCGGGCACTCGGTCATGGGCGCGATGGAGCTCTTCTGGAGGGCGGGCGGGCTCGCGGCCTGGAACCCCCTCTTCCCGCCGGGGATCGCAAACCTGGAGGGCCACCCGAACACCGAGAGGGTGGTAGGCTTCGCGCAGCACGTCCTCGACTACTACCGCGTCAAGCAGGGCGACCTTCTGGTTCTGATCAACGTCAACGGGATCAACGCGGTGACGATCGACACGGCGATGGAGTGCCGCAAGCGGGGCGTCACCGTGATCGCCGTGACGTCGCGCGAGTTCGCCGAGGGCGTCGAGCCGGGAATCTCGGCAAGACACCCGAGCAACCAGAATCTATGCGACCTCGCCGACGTCGTAATAGACGCCCACGTCCCGCCCGGTGACGCGGTGGTGGACATAGACGGATTCGACAGGAAGGTGGCCTCGGTCTCCACCGTGATAAACACCTACATAGTCCAGGCGCTCGTCACCGAGGTGGTGGACCGGGTGGTGAAGGCCGGCGCGACGCCGGAGGTGTGGTACAGCGGCAACATGGCCGGCGCCGACGAGATCAACGCGCCGTTCAACGAGAAGTACCGCCCCCTGGTGAAGCACCTCTAGCCGGGGGCGGACGGGTAGCGAGGGGGCCGCGGCGCGGCCCCCTCGCCGGAGGTGTGCATAGATGGCCGCGCAGCCGTTGGCCCTTGCGGGCGGCAGGATCTTCACTCCCTTTCGCGAGATTCCGGACGGCACGGTGGTGGCGAGAGACGGGCGCGTCGAGACGGTGGGCCCTTCATCCGGCACGCCCGTTCCCGGCGACGCCCACGTCGTCGACGCTTCCGGGTATGCCGTCGTCCCGGGCTTCGTCGACATCCACGTCCACGGAGGGAATGGAGCCGACTTCATGGACGCCTCCCAGGAGGCGACCGACCGCGCCTGCGCCTTCCACGCCCGTGGAGGCACGACCTCGGTGCTGGCGACGCTCCGGACCGCGCCGGTGGAGGAGATTCTCCGCGCGCTGGAGGCTCTGCGCCGATCAGCCCAACAGACCCGCGACGGTGCAGACATCGCCGGGGTCCACGTCGAGGGCCCGTACTTCGCGCCCGCGGAGGCCGGCGCCCAGCCCGCGGGCGCCATGAAGGAGCCCGACCCGGAGGAGTGGGACCGGCTGCTGTCGTTCTCCGACATAGTGCGCCGGATGTCGGTGGCCCCGGAGGTTCCCAGGGCACTGGAGTTGGGCCGGCTGCTCGTCCAGAACGGCATCGTCGCCTCGATCGGTCACACGGCGGCCACGATCGATGACGTGGTGGCCGCGGTCGAGGCCGGCTTCACCCACGTAACCCACATGTACTCGAGCATGTCCGGCCTGCGGCGGGTTCAGGCCTACAGGATCCCGGGCGTGATAGAGGCCACCCTCCTCCTGGACGAACTTACGACCGAAATGATAGCGGACGGCCGGCACCTGCCGCCCAGCCTGATCCGTCTCATAATCAAGGCAAAGGGGCTGGATCGGCTGTGCGTCTGCACCGACGCGGTCCGCGTGGCCGGGTTCCCGGAGGGAGAGCACACCGCCGCGGGACGTACGATCCTGGTGGAGGACGGTGTGGCCAAGCTCCCGGACCGCAGCTTCTTCGCGGGCAGCATCGCGACCATGGACCGCTGCCTGCGGACGCTGGTGCGCGAGGTCGGCCTCGGCCTCGGGGACGCGGTGAAGCTCGCCACCATCAACCCGGCCCGCTTCATGCGGATAGACGGGGACCGGGGCAGCCTCGCTCCGGGAAAGCGCGCAGACCTCGTCCTCCTCGACGAGGGGCTGAGCGCGCGGATGACCGTGGTGGGAGGCCGCATCGTCTGGGACGGCAGGAGCCCGCCCCCCGGCAGAGAACCTGAGTAGAACCCGAAGCGACACCTAGCGGGGCAGCCGATGCGGGCGACCTGGCTAAGCTCGTTCATAACGGACACGGTATACCTGGCGGTGGGAGCCTGGAACTCGCGGTTCATCGGCTCCCCGCTGCAGCGGGCGGCCGCGCTGAGCAGATACGGCGCTCTGGCCGCGCGCTACGACGCCGATGTGCTCCACCAGGAGGGCTACCTGGCCCCGCTGGAGGCGGCGCTGGACAACCTGCCCGCCGCGCCGAGCAGTGCCCTCGACATAAGCACGGGCACCGGGGCGGCGATCGGGGTCGTGCTGCGGCGCTTCCCGGAGTGCCGCGGAGCGGCGGTCGACCTCTCGCCCGCGATGCTGGCAATGGCGGTGGCGCGCGCCGGCGCGGAAGGGTGGCGCGCGGGCTTCACCTGCGCCGATGCGGCGATGCTGCCGTTCGGGGCCGGCGCGTTCGACCTCGTGACGGTGCAGAACGCATTCCCTGTACCGCACGAGATAGTGCGCGTGCTGAGGCCCGGGGGCTGGGTGGTGATGTCCTACACCGCCGGGGGCTCGGTGCTGCCGTGGGTGGTGCGCTCGCTCGCGGGCAGGCTGAGGGAGTTGGGCTGTGACAGCGTTAGGACCGAGCAGGTGTTGACGGGCAGGTACTTCATGGCGCGGCGGGAGGGATCCGGGGACGCGCATTGGAGCCACGGACCGCCGAGATGACCGCGGTATCCTGCATAATCCCCGCCTACAACGAGGAACGCACGGTCGCGGGCGTAATCGCAGCGGCGAGGCGCTCCGCCGGCGTTGCCGAGGTCATCGTCGTCTCGGACGGATCGACCGACGCCACGGCGGAGGCGGCGGCCGCCGCCGGCGCCGACCTGGTCATCCGCCTACCGAAGAACCTGGGCAAGGGCGGCGCGGTCATGGCAGCGGCCAGGCGCGCGCGCGGCGAAGTGCTTCTACTGCTGGACGCCGACCTGGAGGGCCTCAAGCCCGGCGAGATACGGGAGCTGGTGCGTCCGGTGCAAGACGGCGGCTGCGACATGGCGGTGGGCGTGCTCTCGGACGACCTGCTGCAGGCGGTACTCCCCTATCTCTCCGGGATCCGTGCTATCAGGCGCCGGAGGCTGCTCGTCCGACCGGGTCTCGCCGCGACGCGTTTCGGATTCGAGAGGGCGCTGACCGAGCTCTCGTGGGAGGAGAGGTGGAAGGTCGCCAGGGTCCCGCTCACCGGTGTGTTCCATCCCCGCAAGCAGGAGAAGTATGGTTTGATAAGGGGATGGCAGGGCAAGGTCCGGATGACGGTCGAGGTTCTGGCGCTGCGAGGCAGGCGGCCCAAAGACCCGGCGCCGCGGGCTAGGGCCCTGGCTGTTACTACTATTATTGCGGCGATGGTGGTATACGTCTCCATGGGACTGTTCTCTGTGACCCGAGCCGTAGGAAGCGCCCTGGGGGTGTTCCCCGAACCCACGGGCGCGGACCGGTTCCTCATCGTGGCGGCACACGCCGATGACGAGCTAATCGCCACCGGAGGCCTGGTGCAGCGGGCCCTGTCCGCCGGAGCGGAGGTGCGCGTGGTCCTCGCCACGAACGGCGACGGGAATCGCCTCGCCGCGGCGATCGCCGGCAAGAAGCTGCTGCCCGGCGCCGCCGATTTCGTGGCGGAGGGCGAGGCCCGGCAGGAGGAGGCTCTCTCGGCGCTGGGCCGGCTCGGGGTCGCGCCCGAGAGCATAACGTTCCTGGGGTATCCGGACCGCGGCCTGATGACCATGGCCATCGAGAAGTGGGAGAGGGACGCCCCCTACCTCTCGCCGTTCACGAAGGCCTCGGCCTCTCCCTACAAGAGGTCGTACCGGGCAGGGGCCCCCTACACCGGGGCGGACATCACCTCCGATCTCGAGGCGGTCATCGCGGACGCGCGTCCCACGGTCATCCTGACCCACCACGAGGCCGACCGTCACCGCGACCACAGGGCGCTGAACTTGTTCGTGAGGAGGGCGATCCGCTCCGCGACCGCGCGGGGTGCGCTCTCGGAGCCGAGGTTCTACACCTTCCTTATACATGCGTGGGACTTCCCCAGGCCGCTCCGGCACGCCCCGGACACGCCCCTGCTGCCCCCGAAGTCGCTGCGCGACTCCTGGCGCTGGCTCCGGTTCGACCTGCAGCCGGACGAGCTGGCCCTCAAGCAGGCCGCGATGCAGGAGTACCGCAGCCAGCTCGACAGCCCGTACCTGCGGCTGCTCCTGGCGAGCTTCCTCCGGGAGAACGAGCTCTTCACAGCCGCCGAGCCCTGATGCTGTCCAAACCCTATGGGGAGCCGGCCCTGCGCGGCTACCTCCAGATCATCGCCGCCGCGGTCCTGTGGGGAACGGTCGGCGTCGGAGTCCGGAGCCTCTTTGCCGCGGGGCTGTCGCCGCTGCAGGCCGCGGGGCTGCGCGCCGCCGGGGCGTTCCTGGTGCTGCTGCTCTACTGCCTGGTCGCGCGGCGCAGGGCGCTGGTGGTCTCGGCTCGGGACCTGCCCCTGCTGGCCGCCTTCGGCGCGGTGAGCGTCGCCGGCTTCATGACGGTCTACTTCACGGCGATCGAGCTCACCACCGTCGCGACCGCGGCAGTGCTGATGTACACGGCGCCCGCGTGGGTGGTGGTACTGGCGCGCCTGATGTTCCACGAGTCGATGACCCGCATGAAGGCGGCCGCCGTCGGGTTGACATTCGCCGGCTGCGTGCTCGTCGTTGGCGCGCTGGGGCCGCAGGAGCTGCGCCTCAGCACCCCTGGCCTCCTGGCAGGGCTTGGAGCCGGGCTCACCTACGGCCTCTACAGCATCTTCGGAAAGGTGGCGATGCGCCGCCACTCGCCCCTCACCGCGGTGGTCTACACGCTGGGGTTCGGGGCGCTGCTGCTGACCGCGGCGGGCTGGGCCTCCACAGGGACGCTGCCGGAGGTCTCCAGGCAGGCGGTGCCCGCTCTCATCTACGTGGTGGCGGGCCCGACCGTGGCGGCCTACCTGCTGTACATCGACGGTCTCCGCCGGGTCGAGGCGGGCCGGGCAGCGGTCGTGGCCACCCTCGAGCCCGTAGTGGCCGCGGTCGCGGGCACCGCGCTTCTGGCGGAGACGATGGGGCCGGCCCAGTGGGCGGGGGCAGGGCTGGTCATCGGCGGCGTGCTGCTCGTGCAGGCCGAGGCGACCTCCTACCCCCAGCGTGTGGCCGGGGGCAAGGCCGGCTAGCCCCTAGCCCTGGCCGACGGGACGGAGCGCAGAGAGGCCGCCGCCACGGCGGCGCCGATGGTCATCACTATCGCGCTCGCCACGAAGGGCGCCTTTGGGCCGATCGTGTCCCAGAGCAGCCCTCCCAGCAGCGGGCCAAGCACGAGCCCCAGGCCCTGGACCGTCTCCGAGGCGCCCACCGCCAGCCCCATGCGGCCGGGCGGCGCGAGCTCCGTGATCAGCGCCAGCCAGGCGGATGCCGACAGCGCGTAGCTGATCCCGAGCAGGCCACCGGCCGCGAGCACGTCCACCAACCGGTCGCTGAGCGACATCACCCACATGCCCAGCGAGCCGACGGCCATCCCGGTGACAATCAGGCGGGGCTTTCCAACCCGGTCCGCCAGCCGGCCTGCCGGGATCATAGCCGCGGCCGTGGACGCCACGACCACCAGGAAGAGCACGCCTATCTGGTGCTCACTCAGCCCGATCCTCTGCTTGGCGAAGATCGCCGCGATGGGCACCAGCAGCCCCACGCCGAACATCTGCACGAACGCCACCAGGTAGAGGGCGGTCAGCGCCCGCGTGGTGCGCAGGAAGGCGAGGGTGGATTGGGCGCCGGCAGGCCGGCCGGCCGAGTGATAGCCAACCAGGGCGCCGTTGGGCGGCCGGCCGGTGCGGTCGCCGGGGAAGACGGCGACGGCCAGGACCATGGCCGAGGCCAGCAGGCCGCTGGCCAGGAAGAACCCGGCGCGGAAGTCGCCGATGAGTCCGGAGACAAACAGCCCCAGCGCCGGCCCGGCCGCCAGCCCCGCCATGAAGGCGAGGTTGAGGACCGCCATGCCGGTGGCGCGGCGGTCGGGCGTGGTGGAGTCGGCCACCGCCGAGGCGGCGGCCGGCCACAGCGCCGCGGAGCCCAGCCCATCGACCAGCCGCAGCGGCACGAACAGCACCGGCGCCCGCAGCACCACCATTATGAGGGGCGCGACCGCGGAGAGGCCGAGCCCGGTCACGATGACGGGCTTTCGGCCCAGGCGGTCGGTGACGCCTCCCCAAGCGGTCTTGAAGAAGGTCTCCACCAGCGCGAAGGAGGCCACTACCACCCCTACCAGCTTGACGCTCGAGCCAAGGTTCTCGGTCAGGTGCAGCGGGAGCAGCGGCAGCACGGTCGCGAACCCGAGCTGCGCCAGCCCCAGGATGGCGGCTATGCGCCAGATCCTACCTCTTCCGTTCAACGCGCTCCTCCTCTCACCCCGGCGCGGAGGGCGGCCGCACGCGCGGCGCGCTCCTCCTCCCTGTCGGGAAGGTCGGACAGCTCCGCCGCCCCGTAGCGCCTCCGCAGCGCGGCGGCTATCAGCAGGTCGGCCAGCCAGGGGTTCTTGGGGAGTAGCGGACCGTGCAGGTAGGTCCCGTAGACCGACCCGCGGACCGCCCCCTCGGTACGGTCCTCACCGTTGTTGCCCCAGCCAGCGACCACGCTCCCGAGGGGCCGAACCCCTGTTCCCAGGTGTGTGCGGCCTCCGTGGTTCTCGAAGCCGACCAGCATCCTGCCGCCGGCGGCCTCGCGAAGCACCACGTTCCCGATGAGGCGGCGGGATCCGGGGCCGGGGTGGACGGTGTGGAGGTCCAGGAGGCCCAGCCCCTCCAGGTCGGGGCCCTCGGAGGGCCGGTAGTAGTGGCCCAGCAACTGGTAGCCCCCACAGACCGCCAGCACGGCCGCGCCGGCCTCGGCGGCGTCGCTCAGCGCGGGGCCCTTGACGTTGCGGAGGTCCTGCGCCGCGAGCCTCTGCTGCCTGTCCTCGCCGCCTCCTATGAAGAAGAGGTCGCTGCCCTCCGGGTCCACCGGGTCCCCAAGCCCCGCCTCCACCAGGCTGACGTCGATCCCGCGCCACTCGGCCCTGCGGACCAGGACGGTGACGTTCCCCCTGTCACCGTAGAGGTTGAGCAGGTCCGGGTAGAGGTGGCAGATGCGCAGCTCCACGGCCGGCTACTGCCTCCAGAACCCGCGCACGATCCCGGCGCGCGCGAGCACCGCGCGCAGCTCGAGCATCGCGGTGTAGGTCGGGAGCACGTAGAACCTCTCCCCTTCTCGCGCGGCCTCCCCCGCGCGCGAGATCGCGCGGGCGAGGTCGTGCTCGAGCGTCACGCGCCCGGCCTCCACGCCGGCGTACTTGAGCCTCAGCGCCATGTCCTCGCCCCTCGTCCCGGTGACGACGACGGCGCGGGCGCGCCCTGAGAGCAGCTCGAACTCCACGTCCCACAGCCACGAGATATCCCTCCCGTCGGCCGTGAGGTCGTTGATCGCGATCAGCACCACCGGCGCATCCTCGGCGTAGAGGACCGTGCGCAGAACCTCGTTGAAGCCCGCCGGGTTCTTGGCAAGGAGGAAGACCGCCTCGCGCCCTTCTACCGTCACGCGCTCGCCGCGCCCGAAGGCGGGGGCGGTGGCGGCTATGCCTCGCACGATCGTGGCGGGCGGGATCCCGAGGGCGAGCGCGGCGGCCGCGGCCGCGGTGGCGTCGTACACGTTGTAGAGGCCTGGGAGGGCACTGGAGACCTCCATCGTCTCCCCTTCCCAGGCGACGGAGGCGGAGCCCCCTTCTGCCCCTCGGAGGCGCACCTCGCGGGCGACGACCTCGGGACGGGGGCGCGCGGTGCCACACCGCGCACAGCTGTAGTGGCCCATGTGGCCCAGCAGGACGAGGGAGTAGTCGTAGGGCCGGCCGCAGCGATAGCAGTAGCGGGCGTCTGCCGCCGCCTCGAGGCCCGGGGTGGGATCGGCCCGGTCAGGCGCCTCCTCGATCCCAAAGGAGAGCATCGGGCCCGCGTAGCCCCTGCTCACATCGGCGACCAGCGGGTCATCGGCGTTGAAGACGAGGGTCGCTTCCCGCGGCATCGCCGACAGCGCGCGGCGCCACCTGTCGGCGACCAGGTCGATCTCTCCGTAACGGTCCAGTTGGTCCCGAAACAGGTTGAGAAGGACCACCACGCGGGGCCGCGTCGCCTCCACCACCGCGGGCAGGGTGGCCTCATCAACCTCGAACAGCCCCATATCGCCGCGAGGCCGCCCGAGCAGCGTGGAGCTTTCGACCAGCGCCGAGGCGACGCCCGAGAGCAGGTTGGCACCGGCACGGTTGTGGATGGACACCAGCCCCGCGCTGTCGAGGATCCCCCCGAGCAGGCGGGCCGTGGTCGTCTTCCCGTTGGTGCCGGACACGAGGACCACGCCACGGGCGAGGCGCGCCGAGAGGGTAGAGATCAGGCCCGGCGCCACAGCGGTGGCGATGCGCCCGGGTACGGTCGTGCCGCCGCCGGCGCGCAGCGCACGGCTGGCTGTTGCCGCGAGCCGGCCCGCGGCTATGGCGACCAGGTCACGCATCGGGTTTGGGCGCACGGGAGGCCGCGACGCCGCCCTAGAAGCGGCGCGCTCCCAGGTATCGAGGGGCGTAGTACCGGTAGCTCATGGGCGTGATCGTCACGCGCCCGAAGCCCGAGGAGGAGTGGATGAACAGGCCGTTGCCAAGGTAGATCCCGGCGTGGGAAGGCCCGGGGCGCAGCGTCTGGAAGAACACCACGTCCCCGGCCCGCAGATCGGATCGCGGAACCGGAGCCCCGGCCTTGTACATCGCGTAGGTCGTCCGCGGCAGCTCCACTCCCATACGCCTGTAGACGTGGTACAGGAACCCGGAGCAGTCGAAACCGGCGGGGCCGGTCCCTCCCCAGCGATAGCGCACACCGAGGTAGCGTTTGGAGATCGAGATCAACGTCGGAGCCCAGTTGGCTCCGCGCGATGGCAGCGCGGCCAGCGCTGGAGAGGCGCTCTTGCCGGCTGCTGCCGAGCGCGCACTAGGCGGGGCGGGGACCTTCAGCCGCTGTCCTATCTGGAGGATCGCCTCGGTAGGAATGCCGTTGAGCGCGGCCAGCCGCTCAGGGGTGGTGCCGTGCCGCCTGGAGAGCGCCCAGAGCGTGTCGCCCTCGCGCACCACGTGTACCTGGGTCTTGATCGGGGAGGAGCTCTTGGCCGGGCTTGGAGAGGCCGCGAGCGGGGCAGCCGCCAGGCCAGCTATCAGGACAGCCGTCGATATTGAAAGGAGAGATGCGAAACCCAGGCGCACGCTTATCCTCGGCCGGCAGCTTGCCGGGCGATGCCCGGCCCCCTATTCTTCGCCCGCGGGCCCCTGCTTCCTCCCGGCCCAGCGGCCGCGGCTACATCGCCCGCAGGCGGCGGACCCGCTCCTCGGTCGGCGGGTGGGTGTTGAAGAGGCCGTTGGCCCAGCCGCCCCACTCCCGCAGCGGGTTGACTATGTAGAGGTGGGCGGTGGCCTTGTTCGCCACCTCCAGCGGCTCCCTGTCTGCGCCGATCTTCTCGAGCGCGCCGGCAAGCCCCTCGGGATAGCGTGTCAGCATGGCGCCCGACGCATCCGCCATGAACTCGCGCTGCCGGGAGACCGCCACCCTGATCAGGCCGGCGAGTAGGGGCGCCAGGAGCGCCAGCACGGCCGCGACGAGCACGAGCACCCCACCGCCGGAGCCGCCGCGCCCGGACCTCCGCCTGCCCCAGCGCATGCTGCGCAGCATCCAGTCGGAGAGCAGCGCGATCGTCCCCACCATCACTGCCGCCACGGTCTGGAGGCGGATGTCGTAGTTCTGGATATGGGCCATCTCGTGGCCTATGACGCCCTCGAGCTCGAGCCGGTCCAGCTTCTCGATCAACCCGGTCGTGACGGCGATGGCCGAGTGCTGGGGGTCGCGGCCGGTGGCGAAGGCGTTGGGGGCGGAGTCGTCGATCACGTAGAGGCGCGGGGCGGGCACGCCCGCCGCTATGGCCAGCCCGTCCACGGCGTTGTGGAGGAACGGGTACCTGTCGCGGGGCGCCTCTCGAGCGCCGCTGATCGAGAGGACGATCCGGTCGCTGTGGTAGTAGCCGCCGACGGTCCCGACGACCGCCACGACCGCGGCCACCGCTACCCCTGCGGGGCCCAGCTCGGTCAGTTCCCCGAAGAGATAGCCGAGCGCCACCACCACCACGATGAACCCGGCGAACAGCAGCCAGGTGCGGCGGGTGTTGCGCTCGATCGCCTCATACATGGCGCTCCCCCGCGGGGTGGCTCACGGCAGGTCGGCGAGGTGGCCTTCCGGAGTAAAGACCCACTTGACTTCCTCCCCTATCTCCACCCCGGGCCGGCCGCGGATCTCCCCGGCGACCGCCTCGGAGGCCAGCATCTGCTCCAGGTGCAGCGTGTTGGGTATCCGGAGGAGGCGGACCTTCTCGGGGTCCTCTATGCCGAGGGTGTCGATCGCCGTTGCGACGGCCTCGCGGTCCGACGGCATCGTCACGGGCACTGAGCCGCGGTTGAGGAAGGTGCTCGTGATCGTGTTGAGGTAGGTCACGCCCCGGTCCATCGCCCCCACGAGCCGCTCGGTGACCAGGTCGGCGAGCCCTATCCCCTGGGCGTTCCCCTCGGACCTGGGCGAGAGCCGCAGCGCGACGATGCGCGTTATCCGCGGCGAGGCGGGCTCGGGCAGTCCAGGGATCCAGAGCCGGCCGATTATGTTGGTATCCATGCCGGTCCCGGCGTAGACCTTGCCCATCTCGTCCACCACGAGCACGTCGAGATCGTCTACCGGCAGCCGGGGCAGCAGCGCACGCGCCTCCCGGAAGAGGGCGAGCTCACGCTCTATCAGGCCGGACGGCGAAACGGCCTCGACCTTCGCGGTCTCCTCATAGGCGTTCTCGATGACGGCCAGCCCACCGACCACGGTGCCGAGGGCGAGGTGCACCTCCGCGATCTCCCTGATCGCGCGGGGGAGGTTGGCGGGCCGCTGCCGGTGGATCTGGGAGGCGCCCTCCACCTTCCCAAGCCCGACCCCGAGCATCTTCATCAGGCCGCTGCCGAACGGCTCGGCGAACGCGGTGTGGGGCTTGATCCGGTTGACGGCCAGGATCCCGTCGCAGGAGGCGGCCGCCGCGTCGCAGTAGGCCGGGAGCCCCCCCGGGGTGGTGCCGACCACCACGGTCTCCATGCGGGTCGAGACCGGCGCGCCCACCGACTCCTCGGTAACGCCCAGGTGCTCCAGCAGGCGGCGCTGGCCCTCGGCATTGCCTCCGCCGTGGCTGCCCATCGCGGCCACCACCAGCGGCTCCGCCCCCAGCCGCCTCAGGTGCGAGACGGCCCCGCGCAGCAGCGGTGCGATGTCGCTGATGCCCCGGCTGCCCGCGGTCACCGCGATCTTGCGTCCCTCCACGCGGGGCCCCAGGTTCAGCCCGGCCAGGGCCTCGTCGGCCGCTCGCTCGGGATCGGGGACACGCGGCCGCGGAAACTGCAGCCTCACCTTCACCATACGCGGAAGTGACGTCATCGCACCCTCGTGTCCGCCAGTTATCCGCTACGGCCGCACGGAGCTTGCCTCTCCGTACTCGATGCGATCGGCGGCTCCCTCGGCCGGCCTGTCCCCCAGCAGTTCTCTCCGGTTCACGCCCTGGGTATGCCCAGGAGGCGCAGCTTCAGCCCGGCCGGGAGCCGGCCCTCTCGCACGTCGTCCGCACCGATTGCCAGGTCGGGCCACTCCACGGAGCACCTGGGCTCACCGAACGCCCATACCTCCTCCAGGTGCGTGCCCTCCTTGAGCTCGCCGGTGTGCTGGACGGCGGGTCCCAATGGCAGCATCTGTCCCTCTCTGCCATAGATCGGGATCCGGTCGAGCGGCATCTCTAGATCCAGCACGCGCGGCCCTTCCTGCCGCTCGCCCGACTCGATGTCGTACCACCCGCCCGCGGGCAGGTAGAGCCGCACCTCTCCGCCGGGCCGCACTACCGGCGCAACCAGCAGGGCCGGGCCCAGCATGTACTGGTGCTCGAAGGGCTGTGCCGCCAAGTCGCCGGGGAAGGCCAGCGGCATCGCGCGCATCACCGGCATCCCGGTCTTCTGCGCCTCGTAGGCCGCGGCCTCGATGTAGGGGATCAGGCGGTAGCGCCACCCCAGCCAGCGACGTACCGTCTCCTCGACCTCGTCGCCGTAGTACCACGGCTCTCGTGGGCTGGTGCCGTGGAACCGGGTGTGGGAGGACATCACCCCGGCCTGCATCCAGCGAACGTAGAGCTCGGGATCAGGCATCGCCCCCGGCTTCAGGTGGTAGAAGCCGCCGATGTCGTGGGTGTAGAACGCCGCGCCGCTCATGCACCACGACAGCCCGCCGCGGATACTCGCGGCCATTCCCTCCCAGTCGGCCTGCGGGTCGCCGCCCCACTGCATGGGATACCGCTGGCTCCCGGTCCACCCTGATCTGCCCCAGACTATCGGGGCCCCTTGCGAGTGACGAGCCGCGGCCTCGTAGACGCACCGGTTGAACAGCAGCGGGTAGACG
>JBBIJB010000049.1:18025-18279 GCA_037446215.1 Armatimonadota bacterium | reverse complement strand
ACGAGCAGAAGGTCGTGTTCTTAGGCGAGGTCGTGGTGAAGCAGCCGGGCCGTCGCATGACCACGGAGAAGGTCACGATCTGGTACGCGGAGAGGCGTCTCCTTGCGGAAGGCCTCACACGCGTGACCCTCGAATCACAGCCCTAGCGGGTGGAGGCGAGAGGAAGAGCCGACGCACCCGGAGGTGCAGGACAGGAGGAGTGCAAGATGGCAGCACAGAGGATCAACCGGCCAAGCCTGAACTCCATGCCGCTC
>JBBIJB010000049.1:5580-18003 GCA_037446215.1 Armatimonadota bacterium | reverse complement strand
GTACCGCATGCTGTACGAGCACGGGCCGGGGAAGGGTACGATGCTAGTGCTACCCGTCGATCAGGGCATGGAGCACGGACCTGTCGACTTCCTGCCGAACCCGCCCAGCGAGGATCCCGACTTCCAGATACGCCTGGCGATCGACGGCGGATACTCGGCCATCGCGTTTCACTACGGGATAGCGGCTCGCTACCTGCCCCCCTTCGCGGGCAGCATCCCTCTCATCCTCAAGATCAATGGGAGTACCAACATACCTCCCTCGGACTGGGCGTTTTCGGGACTGACCGCCACGGTTGAGGACGCGGTGCGAATAGGCGCCGATGCGATAGGGTACACGCTCTACGTGGGCTCGCCTCGCCAGGATGAGGATTTCGCGCAGCTCTCCGAGGTCCGCGCCGAGTGCGATCTGTACGGCATGCCGCTCGTGGTCTGGTCGTATCCCCGCGGCGAGGCGATAGAGAAGAAGGGGGGCCGAGACAGCCTCTACGCGGTGGACTACGCGGCGCGCGTTGCCACCGAGATGGGTGCCGATGTGATAAAGCTGAACGTGCCGGTCTTCGATCAGAAGTCCAGGGACGGCTCCCCCAAGCCGTACGGTGAGATGGTCCTGGAGTACCGCGAGGCGGTCGAAAAGGTCGTGAGGAGCGCCGGGCGCGCCTTCGTCCTCTTCAGCGGTGGCAGCAAGCTTGGCGACGAGGACCTGCTCGATAAGGCTCGCCTGGTCATGGAGGGAGGGGCCACCGGGCTGATCTTCGGCCGCAACATGTGGCAGCGCCCGATGGACGAGGCCCTTCGCATGACGGAGGAGGTCAAGCGGATCATCCTAGCGACGGCCTAGGAGGGCGGCGGATGCGGGCGGTCAGAATCCACCAGCATGGAGGGCCCGAGGTACTGCTCTACGAGGACGCCCCCGACCCGGTGCCCGGGCCGGACGGAGTGCTCGTGGAGGTGCGCGCCGCGGCGCTGAACCACATAGACATCTGGGTCAGGCGCGGCCTCCCGCGGCTGCGGCTGCAGTTACCGCACATCCTCGGTGCAGATGTCTCAGGCGTAGTCGTCGGCGCGGGAGATCGGGTGAGGGGCGTCGCGCCGGGCGACGAGGTGGTGCTCTCCCCAGGCGTCTCCTGCGGGCAGTGTGCCGCCTGCGTCGGCGGCGACGACAACACGTGCGATGCCTACTCCATCCTGGGAGAGCACGTCCACGGGGGCTACGCGGAGAAGGTGGCTGTTCCGGCGGTGAACCTCCTGCCCAAACCCTCGGGCCTCTCCTTCGAGGAGGCGGCGGCCGTTCCGCTGGTGCTCCTGACCGCCTGGAACATGCTCGTCACCAACGCCCGCCTTGGAGTGGGGGAGAGCGTCCTGGTGTGGGGGGCAGGCAGCGGGGTCGGGAGCGCCGCGGTTCAGATCGCCAGGGCCCTGGGCGCCACCGTGATCGCCACTGTGGGCGCCGACTGGAAGGCGGAGCGGGCAAGGGCGCTGGGCGCCGACGAGGTGGTCAACCACGCTCGGGCGGACGTCTACGCCGAGGTTCGCGCGATGACCGGCAAGCGCGGGGTGGACGTGGTCTTCGATCACGTCGGCAAGGCCACCTGGGAGACAAGCCTGCGGCTCCTGGCGAGAAGGGGGCGGCTCGTCACATGTGGCGCCACGTCGGGTGCGGATGCCGCGACCGACATCCGCTACATCTACGGCCGGCAATTGGCGATATACGGCACCTGGGTGGGCACCAAGCGAGAGCTGCGTCAGGCGATGCGGCTTGTCGAGTCAGGCGCGGTACGTCCGGTAGTGCATGAGGTAGTTCCGCTTGCCGAAGCGGCCAGGGCCCATGGGATCCTGGAGCGGAGCGAGCACTTCGGCAAGGTGGTGCTGGTGCCCTAGAGCGGGTGGCGGTGCGGCCGCCCCCGGCGGAGCCGTCCTAGGGGGTCGCCGGTCCGCCCTCTTCCCCTCCGATCCACTCCTCGCCGCCCTGCCAGATCTCCTTCTTCCAGATCGGCACGGTCAGCTTTAGGGTGTCGACCGCGAACCTCCCGGCCTCGAACGCCTCTCTCCGGTGGGGCGCAGAGGCCGCTACCGCCACGCTGATCTCGCCTATGGCCAGCGATCCGGTGCGGTGCACTATGGCCAGACGGGCACCCCAGCGCGCGGCTGCCTGCTCGGCGATGCCGGCCATCTCCTTGACCGCGAGCGACTCGTAGGCCTCGTACTCGAGGTGGTCTACGGCGCGTCCCCTCGAGTTGTCACGGACGGTCCCAAGGAACAGGACCACCGCGCCCGCCCCTGCGTGCCTCACGGACTGGAGTACCTCGTCAACCCGGATGGGCTCGGTCACGAGCTCGAACGGCGCGCCCCCGCTGACCGGGGCCAGGAGCGCAACCTTATCACCCGCGGTCAGAACCCTGCCCAGGGCGCAGACAGCATCGTTGACCGCAACCGTAGACGGCGGTTGCAGCTTCTGTAGCGCGGGGAAGCCCTTGACGAGCCAGTGCCACACATCACCCGCGGCCGTGCCCTCGGGCACCTCGATCTCTGCTGTTGATGCGCCGACGGCCTCGCGGTACGCGGCGAAGAGGAGTACCTTGATCCGCATCACTGTAGTAGTAGCGTCGGTTTGCCCGAATGGTAGCACGCGGGGCGAACCCGCGCAAACGAAGCGATTCCCCGCTAGCGGCCGCTCGGCCACCCCTGAGGATACATCCGAAGGAGGGCGTCCCTCTCGCCCTCGGTCAGGGGGAAGAACCTCTCGACGTTGGATGCGAAGTCCGCGGGGCGGCAGGGCGCCGGCCGTCCACACATCAGCTTGGTGGGATCGGAGTTGTGTCCCAGGCCGATGGCATGTCCGAGCTCGTGCGCGATCACGTTGCGCGTCACGTTTGGCAGCGACAGCGGTCCAACATCGCCGCGCTCACCGCTGCCAGGTACTGCTCCGGGATGAGCGCACCGGTATGCGTCACGGCTCCCAGCCGGAACGGGGTTCCGATCTCTCCGAGGGTGCGATTCCAGAAGTCGACGGCCTCACGTGACATCTGTATCCTCGGGTCGTCGGCCCGTGCGACGAGGGCGACCGGCGGCACTCTCGTCCACGGCACCTTCGTCGACGGCGGCAGTTGAGCATGCGTCCTGCCGGAGGCGGACAGGAGGAGAACGAGGACGCATAGTGCCCCTCCCTTGTTCACCGGCCTCCCCCAGGGGGCTTCGTCAGCCACTTGTGGTTCACGTTGCGGACGTACAGCCGCACGACTGTCCCGCAGCTGCCGCACAGGTCGGCGACCAGTTGCTCCGTTCCCACCAGGATGCGCCCGTCCTTGAACTCCAGTCCGATTGTCCCTACCTCGGCACGTTGATTCATATCGATGCCCCGAAAGATCCGGCGTCCCCCGCAGTGCTGGCAGTCCGCGGCGTCGTTGGCGCTAGGCATCTGGGCCTCGCAGGTCGGCGATCTCGGAGGGCGCCGTCCGCCGGACCGCGGCCACCGGTGCGGCCTGCATTCCACGGAGCCGTCCCGTATACCTTGTCTCGACGTTCACGCACGCGCCACCCGCCGCCAGCCTGCCCGAGGATCGCCGGGGCCTACGGGTGCAACCCCCGGCCGAAAGAATGTAGACTGTCCAGGGAGGCACAGACCGAGCACCCGACTGGAGCGCCTACCGTGCACATCGTCGATCCCTACAACACCCCCGGCACATACCGCAAGGCCCAGCTGCACTGCCATACGAAGCGCTCGGATGGTCGCTATGAGCCGCTGGATCTCGTGAAGCGGTACAGGGACGCCGGCTACTCGTATGTGTGCCTGACCGATCATGACGTCGTCACCCGATGTGACGAGATCAACGACGGCTCGTTCCTGGCCCTGCCCGGGATCGAGGAGACGATCACGTGGGGCGTGGCTCCGCTCGGTAGGCACCTGGTCGGGCTGCTCACGGCCGACCGCCTGGGCAGGGGGTCCGCGCGTGATAGGGTCGAGAGAACCCTGGCCGCCGGCGGCATCCCCTGTCCGAGCCATCCCTCCTGGACCGGCAACCTCTGGACTGCGTCGTGGCCGGCCGCGGCTCTGGCGGATCTGCCCGGACCGTTCCTGGTGGAGATATGGAATCCCCACTCGGAGCCGGCGGAGGACGCCCGACGGTGGGCGGCCGCGGCGCGCGCACATGGGGCCGACACCCGGATCGGTGGGGTAGCCGTGGACGACTGCCACACACCATCCCAGTTCGACCGGGCATGGGTGATGGTGAAGAGCGAGGAGGTCAGCGCGGAGGCGCTGCGCAGGGCGCTGCTGTCCGGGGCCTTCTACTCGAGCACGGGAGTCGAGGCCGAGTTCGGGGTCGAGGGCCGGGCAGTGGTCTTTTCCAGCGGCGCCGACGAGGTGCGCGTGCTCGACTCGCTCGATCGTGTGCGGGCGGCACAGGCCGGCGGGTCGGGACGCTACGAGCCCGGCGGGGATGAGGGATTCGTCCGAATCGAGTGCCGGGCCGGCCCGATGCGCGCTTGGAGCCAGATCTTCTGGCTCTAGCCCCCTGCCGCGGTTCCCTCCCCGGTGACCATCCTCCTTAGGGCACCGGCAATCCGCAGGGCACCCCCGGGCGGGCCCATCCGCTCGCGCCCCACCGCGCCCCTGTCCGCTCTTTCCTTCGGATCCCTCAGCAATCTTGCGACGGCCGACGCCCCCTGCCTCCAGTCACGGGCAGCCACGAGCGCCTCACCCAGCAACCGGTGCTGGGCAGCCAGGAAGGCCGGCCCGAACTGCGCTCCTGGGCCGGGGAAGGCGACCACCGGCCTCCCGATCCCGGCCGCCTGCTCGTTCGCCGTCCCTGCGAGGCCCACGACCACGTCTGCGCGCGCGACCGCATCCGCGAACCGCCCTGTCAGCTGTATCCTTACCCCCCGAGCGCCGTCGGCCCTGGCGATCGCCCCCGACACCGCCTCCAAGGGCACGCTAGGGGCCACAGCCATCAGGAACGCGACGCCCTCGATCTCGTCGGCCACCTCCGCCGCGACCGCTGCGAGGACCGGTGCCACCGACAGGGCGTCGAGGCGGCTCCCAGGTAGGAGCGCGACGACCGGGCTCCCTTCCGGAAGGCCGAACGCCTCGCCGGTGGGCTCCATCATGTCCATCATCACGTTGCCCGGCGCCCACGCCTGAAGGCCCGTCTCCCTCAGCGCCGCGGCTGTGTCCGGGTCGCGCGCGAAGATCACGCTCGCGTGGCGCCGCATCGCCCGCCGGCCCAAGAGCCCGAACTCACCGATCCTCACCGAGTCCGCCGTTGACACGAACGCCACCCGCGGCGAGGACAGGGCCGCCATCGACAGGCAGTAGGTGTCGCCCACGGCCACGATCAGGTCGTGCCGTCCCCTCTGGGCCGCCAGCGTGCGCCGCTGCCCCAGCCAGAGCCCGACGAGGCCAGCGCGGAGGTCGGCGAGGAGGCCCCGCTGTCCGGCGCGCATCGAGAATCCGCCGCTCGGAAGTGCTTTCCTCGGATCGAGCATTTGGAAGGCAGTCGAGTAGGCGCCCTCGCCCACGAGAGGGTAGGCGGTTATCGAGATCTCGGGACCCGCGAGTAGCGCGGCTATGCGAGAGGCTATGAGGTCCTCGCCCACGCCGTTGCTGACGAAGAGGACGCTCCGCCTCAACAGGAGCCCTCCTGCTCGGCCGCACGTGCCCGGTCGAGCATCTCAAGGTAGTACATGTTGAGGACCCCCCGCGTCACCAATAGTGCCAGCGAGTACCACCCCCTGGCGTTCAGCCAGCGCGCAACTCGAGGCGCGTTGTGGATGCTCAGCACCCCCGCTCCCGCGAGCACGAAGTTCACCGCCCGGTGCATCATCGTGTCCGAGATGAGCATCCGCGTCGCGAACCCCGGGTGCTTTCGGAGGAAGTAGAGCGCCATCTGCGCCCGCTCCTCCTCCTTCGCCAGATCGTCCTCGAGCGACTCGAAGGTCGACGGCGGCTGCACGTGGAATGCCACGGCCTCGGTCGAGAAGGCGCGTGGGAGGCCTCTCGCTTTCAGGCGTGCTCCCATGTCGAAGTCCTCCCAGCCGTAGAGCCGGAACCCCTCGTCGAACATGCCGGCCTCGATCAGTGAACTCCTGGGAACCGACGCGTTGGCCGTGGTCAGGTAAGCCCTCGAGGGCCCGAAGCGCGGGGTGTGCGGAGGGATCTCGGCCGTGGGGATGGTGACCACCGGCCCCCTTCCCACCACTGGTCGGCCGGCGCTCCGGTGGAGATCCACGTGGCGCTCCAGGAAGTCGGATCGGACGAGGACATCGCTGTCCAGGAAGACGACGAGGGGTGCCGCGGCGGCCAGGATGCCGGCGTTCCGCGCTGCGCTGCGCCCGCGGTTTCGATCGAGCCTGACCGGGTGCAAGAGGTCGCTCGCGGCGCAAGCCTCGGCGATCACCACTGGCGTCCCGTCGGTGGATCCGTCGTCTACGACGACGATCTCGTACGCCTCGCGCGCAAGGGACTGGTCAACCAGGCATGCGAGGGAACGGCGCAGGAGCTTCGCGTCGTTGTAGACCGGCACGACAACGCTGAGGTGCGGCGGTGAGGGCCGGCCGTCCATCTACTTCTGCGGCGGCTGGGCCGCTCCCGCCGCCTCCTCCCACTGCATCCTCAGGAGCCTGGCGTAGGTGCCGCCGCCGGCTGCGAGCTCTTCGTGCCGGCCGGTCTCGACGACCACGCCCCCGTCGAGCACGACTATCCGGTCAGCGGCCCGGACGGTTGAGAGGCGGTGGGCGATTATGAAGGTGGTGCGCCCTCGGGCGATGCGCTCCATCGCCTCCTGGATCAGCGCCTCGGACTCGCTGTCCAACGCGGACGTGGCCTCGTCGAGTATGAGCAGGCGCGGGTTGTTGAGCAGCGCCCGCGCTATCGCGATCCGCTGCCGCTGCCCTCCTGAGAGCTCCATGCCGTCGTCGCCGAGGAGGGTCTCGTACCCGTCCTCCATGCGCACGATGAACTCGTGCGCGTTGGCAGCCCTAGCCGCGGCCACGACCTCATCCAGCGACGCTTCCGGCCTGGCGAAGGCTATGTTCTCGCGCACGCTTCCACGGAACAACACGGTCTCCTGCGGCACGAGGCCGATCTGGCGTCGAAGCGACCGGGCCGTGACCCGCCTCAAGTCCCAGCCGTCTATCTCCACCTTACCCGAAACCGGATCGTAGAACCGCGCGACGAGGTTGACGAGCGTGGTCTTCCCGGCACCGCTGAGTCCCACGACGGCGACACGCTCTCCTGCCGCCACATCCAGGGTGAGGTCGCGCAGAACCCACTGCTCCTCCCCGTAGCGGAAGGAGACGTCGTCAAACCGCACGCGTCCCTCGATCGGTGGGAGCTGCACCGCGTCACTACGCTCCTCCAGGCCGTCCGGCTCATCGAGGAGCGCCTTCACCCGCTCGAACGCGCCGAGGGCCTGACGGAGGCCGGCGTAGTGCTTGGTGAGGTTCACCACCGGCTCGACCGCCAGCCCGACGTACGCCAGGAATGCCACCAGTGCCCCGGGCGTGAGCTCGCCCGAGGTCACGCGCTGGCCGCCGATCCACAAGACCAGTATCACCCCGAACGCCGAGGCGAAGCTCACCACCGGCACCTGTACCGCCACCATTCTCGCTATTCGCACGTTGGCGCCGAAGGCGCGCTCGTTTCGGTCACGAAACCGCCTAACTGCCCGCTCCTCGCCCGCGAACGCCCTGATGACCCTGGCGCCCGTGAACGCCTCACGAATGAGGCTGGCCAGGCCTGCCGTGTGCTCCTGTGCCCGGGTGGATGTTCCCTGGATCTCCCTGCCGAACGCCCGCGTGACTGCCCCGACCAACGGGATGATGAGGCCGATCGCCAGGGCGAGCCGCCAGTCTATCCAGAGCATCATGCCGACGATGCCGACCACTGTGAGCGCAGTGGAAGAGGCGTCCACGAGGCCTACGAGCATCTGGGTGTGGACGATCTGCGTATCCTGCAGGCTGCGTGAGATCGCGTCCCCGCTCTGCCACATCGCGAACCTGTCGAGCGACCAGCGCTGGATCCTGGAGAACAGATCCTGCCGTATGTCCGCCGTGACGCGATGGCCCAGGTAGAAGGTGGCGTAGATCTGCGCGTACATCGCCAGGCTGCGCACGCCGAAGAGGACCAGCATCGCGACGGCCGCCTGGTTCAGCGCCGCGAAGGCGCGCGTCGCTATCAGCCGGTCCACGATCCCTCCGCCGTAGGCCGGCACGGCCAGATTCGCGACCGTCACGGTCAACATGCCACCCATCGCGGCCGCGATCTGCAGGCGGTAGGGGGCAAGGTAGGAGGCCAGGCGCCTGACGTCGCTCAACTCACGGCCCACAGCGGATGCATCGCCTCTACTACGCGGCCTGCCGCCCCGGTCTCAGCAGGTATCTCTGCCAGATCCGCGGACAGCTTGGCGCGCTCGGCCGGGCTGCCTATCAGCCGGGCCGCCTCCGCGGCAACCTGACCGGGGGAGACGTCGCCCGTCAGCTCCGGCACGACCTTCCGCCCCAGCCGCATGTTGGGCAGGGCCAGGTAGGGGCGGCGCCTGATGTACCGACGCGCGATGTGGAGCCGCAGCGCCGGGCCCAGCCTGGGAATCCGCGCCACCCACTCTGTCACGCCCTCCGCGGGTATCTGCGGGGCCAGGCCAAACGGCAGGACCACGAGGCTCGGTATCCTCATGATCGCCAGTTCCATCGTGTTGGTGCCGGGTATCGTCAGGGCCAGGTCCGCGTCCCAGGCGCTGGATGCGGCCCCGTGCTCGATCTCGACCCGTGCGGCGTCGAGGTCTTCTCTGTATCGGTCCACGAGCGCGCTCCGCAGTCGGGGCGATACAAACGGCGAGACGGCGGCGACGAGCCTGGCCTCGGCCAGTCTCTCCCGCAACGCGACCGCTGTCTCCACCCAGTACGGGAAGACCGCCGAGAAGACCGAGTCGCGGCTACCGGCAAGAAACAGGACCTTCGGCCCGGCGTTCGCCTCCCGGGCCTCCTTGCTCTTCCCCCGGCCCAGCAGCACCGCGTCGTGCCTCGGGTCGCCTGTGACCACGATCTTCTCGGGCCGGACCCTGTAGCGGATCAGCCTCTCGCGTAGCTCCTCAGTCGGCACGAAGATGCCGTCGAAAACGCGGTGTGACCGCGCGACGTGGGCCCTCTCGACGAACGCGTACGCTGCGGCCCGCCATCGGCGCGCCAGCCTGCCCGGATACCAGAAGTCGCCTCCGACGTGCAGGATCACAGGACGTCCCGAAGGCTTCCACCCCGGGAGCCCCAGGCCCAGGCGCAGCGAGGCCTTCGGCTCGACGATCTGGTCGAACACGCCGTACCCCGCCGCCGCCGCCCCTTCCTGTCCGCTCGCGAACTGGCAGGGCAGCAGGCACAGCCCCACCTCCACTGGAATGCCCGTAGCTGCCGCCCGCAGCTTCGCCTCCGCGGCGATGGGGGCAGCCCACCCGGACACCTCACCGGGGCCGTTGGCCAGTATCACTAGGGTGGACAGTGGTGTGATAGCATCCATTCGGCGCAAAACACTCCAATAATAGTGTCCCGCTGGCCGTCGCGCAATTCCGACGCGGGAGCCGGGGCACCGATTGCCGTTTCGCAGGGCCGTTCCCTACAGGTTGCCGCGCGGCTCCGGCGAACTCTAGAGGGCCGGTACAGTGCGGGCAGGAAGAGAGACCGCGGGGATGCGCACGCGCCGATGGGTTCTGCTTACAGTGCTGGCCGGGATCCTCATCCTGGCGGCGGCCCCACTCCCCCACATCGACGGGGACGCCCCCCTGTACGCGATGATCGCGGCCAACGTGGTCAGGACCGGCGACTGGGTGACCTTTCACCACCCCGGCGCCTACGTCGACAAGCCCCCTGTGGTCTTCTGGCTGATGGCGGCGTCGTTCCACCTCTTCGGGGTCAACCCCGTCTCGATGCGCCTGTGGCAGCTCCTGGCGGCGTTGCTCCTGGTGGTCCTGACCTACTCCATCGGCCGCACGGCAGGCCTCTCGCGCGAGCAGGGCGCCCTGGCCTCGCTAGTGCTGGCTACCTCCCTGCAGTTCTACTACCAGTCCACGGTGCCCCAGCAGGATCTGCCGCTCACGCTCTTCCTGTCGGCGGCCGTCCACTTCGCGATGCGCTACCTGCAGGAAGGCAGGCTCACCCTCGTCGCGGGGGCCGCCTCAGCGGTCGCGCTGGCGGTCCTGACCAAGGGCGTGGCGGGGTTGGCCCTCTTCGGGCTGATAGCCCTGGCGGTAGTCATCCTGGTGCGGCCCAGGTGGCCGAACCCGATGGGCGTGCTGGTGGCGCACGGCGCTGTGGGCGCAACCACCTTCCTCGCGGTGGCGGCGCCATGGTTCGTGGCCGGGGCGGTGCGGGGAGGAGAGGTGTTCGTAGCCACCTTCTTCACCTCGGGGACGCTCGGCGTCGGCCGGTTCTTCTCGCCCGTGATCTCCAACCCTCCGCCCTACCTGCTCTCGATCTTCGCTTATGTCCCGATGATGGCCCTAGGGATGCTGCCGTGGACCCCGGTGCTGGTCGTGGCGCTGCTCGGTATGCGGCAGGCGTACAGGGGAGGATCGGACGGCCTGAAGATCACGATACTCTGGTTCCTGGTTGTCTTCGCGCTTGCGTCGTTCTCCTCGGGCGACAAGGTCTCCAGGTACGTGCTACCGTGCTTTCCACCGGCAGCGATCCTCGCGGGCCACGCGGCAACGGGCCTCATGCGGGCAGGGGAGCGGCTGCGCCTGGCAGCATGGATCGCGTTGCTGCCCGCGCTCGCCCTGGTCGCAGCCGGCTTCCTCTACCTCTGGCTCGGGTTCTCCCTCGAGAGGGAGCGGTGGGCGCTGACGGCGATCCCTCCGATTGCGGGCCTTGCCGTCGCGCTCCTGGCCTTCGGGATCGCGGCGCTGCGAGGCAGTGGCACCGCGGCGTTCACAGGAGCCGCGGTCGCTGCGATGCTGGCCTACGCGTCCCTGGGGATCGGCATGACCGTGAACGCAGCCAGGCTGGACCCCTGGCCGGGGATGGCGCGCGCGGCCCACTCACACGCTGGAGGCGCAGGCCGCCTCGTCCTCTTCGGGCGGGCGATAGAGGGCTTCAACTCCGCCCATCTCTACTTCGGCCCGGCCGTAGCAGCGACAGGCGATATGGAAGAGCTGCGGCGCGAGTGGGCGAGCCGGCGGCTCTTCGTCGTCGCAGGCGAGGAGCGCCTCGGTGGATTGATGGCCCTCTCGCCGCGGCCCCTGGTCATCCTCACCAGCCAGAGCGGGTTCGTTCTCCTGGCCAACCACCCTCCCGGAGGCTCCCAGCCGGCCCGCTGAGGATGGGAGGAAGCGGTTGGGGCCGGAAGAATAGGGAACGAGACGACTGGGAGAGGGGTGCCGGGTGCGCTGTAGCCTGACCATTCTGCTCATCCTCGCGCTCGCCTCTGCCGGGTCCGCCGGGGCGCAGCGCCCCCCGTTCGAGGTCGACGCGGACACGGTTACCTACGACACCGTGGCGCAGCTGGTGGTCGCGAGGGGCAATGTCAGGATGACCTTCGGCGACTACAGGCTCTTCGCCGATGCCGCACGTTACGACCTCAGGACTCAGGTCGTGGTGGCGACGGGCCGGGTTCGCCTGGTGCACCCAAGGGGAGAGGAGCTGCGCGGAGAGACGCTCACCTACAACGTCAGGACCGAGGAGGGGGTCCTCGAACCCAGCGAGGGGATCGTCGACCGGGCCCACAGGGTGCACCTCAAGGGCGAGCGGCTCGAGTTCTCGAGGAGCAGGTTCGTTTCGTACAGGAGCACCGTCACGATGTGCGATCCCCAGCGGCCCCTGCTCTATGTCAGGGCGGACCGGATCGAGGTCATCCCGGATAGCGAGATCGTGAGCAGCAACGCCTCGGCCTTCGTGGCGGGGAGACGTCTGTTCACCCTGCCCAGCTTCACCATCTCGCTGATTCCCGGGGAGAGCAGGAGTCCGCTGCCCGGTTTCGGACACGACCCGTACGATGGGTTCTGGATCGACTACGGGATCCCGTGGAACCCCGGGGGCAGCGCGGGCCACCTGCGGCTCAAGTATGGGACCCTCTCGGGCTTCTCAGCCCTCCTCACGCTCGAGCGCGAGGCGCCGCCGTTCGCGGCCTCGGCGCGGATCGGCCGCACGCTGCACACCGACGAGAGGCCGGCCTACAACCTGCTCCCCTACGATGTGGCCGAGTTCGGCGCCGCCAGTGCGCCCTTCCCGATAGCCGGGACCCCCCTGCGGTGGGCGGTGAGGGGCACGGCGGGCTGGTACAGCGAGCTCTTGTCCAACGTCGCCGCCACGCGGCTCGACGCCGAGGTCACGCTCGGTCTTCGTCCGCTCTCGGTTGGCCGCTCCCTTACCCTTTCCGCCCAGGGGGGGGTTCGGCTCTCCGGCTACGGAACCGGCGAGTCGCGGACGGTCTCCGCGTTCGAAGCG
>JBBIJB010000049.1:0-5570 GCA_037446215.1 Armatimonadota bacterium | reverse complement strand
ACCCGTGAGCTCGGCCCGCACACGGCGGTGAGTGTCGGATACGCCCATGCGTCGGTCAGCGGGAGCACCCCCCTGCTTATCGACGTGGTGGATCCGGCCAGCACAACCAGCCTCTCGGTGCGCCACGCCGTGCCTGACCGCTATGCCCTTCAGGCGTCGGTCGCGCACAACGCCGCGGTCCCAGAGACGGTTCTCTCCGGTGCCCTCTCGCTCGCGGTGACGCCCACGCTGGAGGTCGGGGTCTCGGCCGTGTACAACACGAGGCTCTCCGCCTTCGACGACATCGACTACACGCTGCGCAGGGTCTGTGACTGCCTCGATCTGGCGGTCCGCTACCGTCAGGTGCGCCAGCAGATATCGATCGAGTTCGGCCTGGTTGGCATTACCCAGCGGAGGGGCACCTACGTGCCCAGATCGGGGCGGCCGGGCCTCGCGGCGGAACAGGCGGCGCCCGCCCCCGCGAACTAGGGACTGGAGGCTCGAGGAGGCATGGAGGTCAACCCTGCGATATTCCGCGAGTACGACATCCGGGGCGTGGTTGGGACCGACCTAACGCCCGATGTGGCGGCCGCGATCGCGGGGGCCTATGCCGGGGGCTACACCGCGGAGGGTGACGAGGTGGTCGTCGGCCGCGACAACCGCGACCACTCGCCGATGCTTGCCGCGGCGGTCGCCCAGGGCCTGGCATCGGCAGGCCGGACCGCCGTGGAGATAGGAACCGTGATTACCCCCGCGTTCTACTTCGCGCGCGTGCACTGGGGGATCGACGGCGGGGTGATGGTGACCGCCAGCCACAACCCCTCGGAGTTCAACGGGTTCAAGCTCGGCGGCGGATTCGGCACGCTTCACGGGGAACAGATCCAGGAGGTGCTGCGCCGGGTGCGGTCCGACGCGATCCCCTCTGGGCGGGGCGCGGTGGAAGCGCGCGAGATCAACGAGGCGTACGGGGCGATGCTGGGTGAGAAGATCCGGCTGGGGCCGAGGCGCCTCAAGGTGGCGCTCGATTGCGGCAACGGGACCGCCAGCCTCGTCGCCCCCGAGGTGCTCGCTTCCTGGGGGGTTGATGTAGTCCCGTTGTACTGCGACTCGGACCCGCGCTTTCCCAACCACCACCCTGACCCGGTGGACCCCCGCAACCTTGCCGACCTGATAGGGGTAGTCAGGGAGGAGGGGTGCGATCTGGGCATAGGGCTCGACGGCGACGGAGACCGCATCGGAGTCGTCGACGACAAGGGGCGGATCATCTGGGGCGACCTGTTGATGGTGCTCTACTGGAGGGAGATCCTTCCGCAACATCCTGGCGCGCAGGTGATCGTGGAGGTCAAGTGCTCGCAGGTCCTGGTTGAGGAGGTGATCCGCCTCGGGGGAAGGCCCTTCTTCTACCGGACCGGCCACTCGCTGATAAAGGCGAAGATGCGCGAGATCGGCGCGGTCTTCACGGGCGAGATGTCCGGCCACATGTTCTTCGCGGACGAGTACTTCGGGTTCGACGACGCTCTCTACGCCGCCGGGAGGCTGCTTCGCATCCTTTCGAACTCGGAGCTACCCCTCTCCAAGCTGCTGGCGGACGTTCCCGACTACCCCGTGACACCCGAGGTGCGTGTTCCTTGCCCCGACGACGTGAAGTTCGCCGTGGTGGCCTCTCTGGTCGAGGGGTTCAAGAAGGAGTACGAGGTCGTTGATGTGGACGGGGCCCGTGTCCTGTTCGACGAAGGGTGGGGGCTCGTACGCGCCAGCAACACCCAGCCCGCCCTCGTGGTCAGGGCCGAGGCGAGGAGCGAGTCAGGCCTTGGACGCATAAAGGCCATCCTCTCCGCGGCCCTCGTCGAGCACCCCGGGGTAGGGCGTGTAGAATGGTAGGCGGCCTGGGTGACCGTCCCATGAAGGAGCGGTGTCTGATGGTCCGTCGCGGTACGCAGGTACGGTCCTGTCCGTTCGTTGCCCTCGGCGCGCCGAGGCGACCGCGGTGAGGGCAATCATACCCGTGGCGGGCGTGGGGAGGCGGCTGCGCCCCCACACCCACACGCAGCCCAAGGCTCTTATGCACGTCGCAGGCCGGCCGATCCTGGGACACATCCTCGATGAGCTGGTGGACGCCGGGGTGAGCGAGGCGGTACTGGTCGTAGGCCACCTGGGGGAGAAGATCGAGCAGTTCGTCCGTGGTCGCTACTCCATCCCGGTCCACTTCGTGGTGCAGGCCGAGCCGCTCGGAAACGGCCATGCGATCTACGTGGCCAGGGACTACCTCCACGGCGAGGGCGTGATGATCGTGATGGGAGATACGATCATCAAGGCAGACCTGCCGAGGGTTCTGGCCTTTGAACGCACCGCCATCGGAGTCCAGGAGGTCGCCGATCCGCGGCGCTTCGGCGTCGTAGAGGTCACGGACGGCCTGGTGAGCCGCCTCGTGGAGAAGCCCGAGAGGCCGCCGAGCAACCTCGCGGTAGTCGGCGTCTATCTGGTCCGCAACCCCGCACTGCTGGCCGCGTGCCTCGACCGTCTGATCGGCGAGAACCACCGGGTCAGGGGGGAGTACTGGCTGGCAGACGCCCTTCAGATGATGGTCGAGGCCGGCGAGCAGATGCGGACCTTCCACATCTCGGGGTGGTACGACTGCGGCACGCCCGATGCGGTGCTTCAGGCAAACCGGGAGCTGCTGGCCGCCGAGCACCCGGTAGCATGGGCCCCGCACGGCTCGGTCGTGGTCCCGCCGTCGTACATCGACCCATCGGCAGTGGTCGAGGGGTCCGTGGTGGGGCCGTACGCCTCCGTGGCGGAGGGGGCCAGGATCTCCAACTCGGTGGTCCGCGACAGCATAGTGAACGCGGCGGCAACGCTGGAAGGAGTCCATCTGGAGGGGTCTATCATCGGCGAGCACGCCGCGGTGGCCGGACGGGCCGCCAGGATCAACGTCGGTGACTCCTCCGAAATCGAACTGGGGTGAGAGAGTGGATCTGAGGGCATGCATCCGTGATGTTCCCAACTTCCCCATAGAGGGCGTGATCTTCAAGGACATAACACCGCTCCTTCGCTCGCCCGAGGCGTTCTCGTTCGCCCTGGATCGGCTGGAGGAGTACTGCCGGCCGAAGCGTCCCGATGTGATCGTCGCGATCGAGGCGCGGGGCTACATCCTGGCCGCCCCGCTCGCGCTCAGGCTCGGCGCGGCCTTCGTTCCGGCGCGCAAGCCCGGCAAGCTGCCCTGGCGCACTATCCGAGAGGAGTTCCAGCTCGAGTACGGGATCGCGGCCCTCGAGATCCACGAGGACGCGATTCGAAGCGGGCAGAGGGTAGTGATCGTGGACGACGTCATCGCTACCGGCGGCACGCTCAACGCGACCCGTCGTCTCGTCGAGAGGCTGGGCGGAACGGTCGAGGGCATGGCCTGCCTGGTCGAGCTGGAGTTTCTGAACGGCCGGCGCTCCGTGGGCGGCACAGATCTCTTCTCGGTACTCACCTACTGAGCGCTGCGGCGCCTAGTGAGAAGACGGTCGTGGCCGACGCGCCTTCGGGCAGTAGTATCGAGGTCGTCATCCCCGTCTACAACGAGGAGGCGAAGATCGGGGGCTGCCTCGCCGCCCTGCTTCCCTTCCTGGAGGAGCGGTTTGCGGGCTCATACCAAGTAACCGTCGCGGACAACGGTTCGACCGACAGCACGGCGGAGGAGGCCGGCCGGATCGCGTCTCGCCATCCCCGCCTCTCGGTGCTCCGCATCCCCAGGAAGGGGCGCGGCCGGGCCCTGAGGGCGGCGTGGCTCGCCTCCCGGGCCGACGTCGTCGCCTACATGGACGTCGACCTCTCCACCGACCTCGCCGCGCTTCCGCCGCTCGTGGCGCCGCTACTGGACGGCCGGTGCCACGTGGCCACCGGAACCCGGCTGCATCCCTCGAGCCGGATAGAGCGGAGCATCAAGCGCGAGCTGCTCTCGCGGGGATACAACTGCCTGATCCGGCTGCTGTTTCCCCGCAGGCGGTTCTCGGACGCGCAGTGCGGCTTCAAGGCGCTCACGCGCCGGGCGGCCCAGGAGCTGGTCCCGCTCGTGCGCGACAACGCCTGGTTCTTCGACACAGAGCTTCTCGTGCTCGCCGAGGAGGCGGGGTACCGCGTGCACGAGGTGCCGGTCACCTGGGTCGAGGGAGCGGATAGCCGGGTGCGCATCCTACCGACGGTCTGGGAAGACGTGAAGGGGCTCCTGCGGCTCAAGCTCAGGCCCAGGGCGAAGCTCGGGCGACCGCGCTCGCCTTGACACACCGTTCGCGCCCGTATTAGACTATGCCCTGGTTCTGTCGCCGGGTGACCGAGCAGGTCCCCGGCATTCTTGACGCATTGAGCCGGGCCCACAGACTGCCGTACGATGCTGAGAGGATCCGAATGAAGACGCACGTTCCAGCAACCGCAGAGATAGACCGCCGCTGGCACCTGGTCGATGCGGACGGGAAGGTCCTCGGGCGACTCGCCTCGCGCGTGGCTACGTTGCTGCGGGGCAAGCACAAGCCCGACTTCACCCCCCACGCCGATGTGGGCGACTTTGTCGTCATCGTCAACGCCGCCGGTGTGCGGCTGACAGGGCGCAAGCTCCAACAGAAGCGGCATTACAGGCACTCGGGCTACCCGGGCGGGCTCAAGGAGATACCCTACGAGGTCCTCTTGAAGAAGTACCCCGAGCGCGCGGTGAGGGAGGCAGTCAGGGGTATGTTGCCCAAGACGCGGCAGGGGCGCGCGCTGATAAAGAAGCTGAAGGTATACCGCGGTCCGGCTCATCCCCACGAGGCGCAGAAGCCGGCGCCGCTTTCTACCTAGGAGGGTATTGCGGTGGCAGGACTGGAGACAGTCGCCATGACATCAGGCAGCCGGAAGGAAGCCGTTGCGCGGGTCCGGCTGGTTCCCGGTGCCGGCAGCATTACCGTCAACGGCAAGGATGTGGACGCCTACTTCACGACGGCGCCCTTGAGGATCTCCGTCAAGGAGCCCCTTCAGGCGGCCGGCGCCGAGGGGCGGTTCGACATCATTGCCAAGGTCAGTGGAGGGGGAGTCCGCGGGCAGGCCGGGGCGGTCAGGCACGGGATAGCGCGTGCCCTGGTGGCCGCCGACGAGGAGTTGCGGTCGGCCATGCGCAAGGGTGGATTCCTGACCAGGGACTCACGCGAGAAGGAGCGTAAGAAGTACGGCCTCAAGCGCGCCCGCAAGGCTGGGCAGTACAGCAAGCGCTAACCTGATAGGCTCCAAGAACGGCCGCCACGACCACCGGTGCCGGCGGTGGGCTTCGGCCCCCGGCCCGTGCGCGTGGCGGCTTTGCATTCGGAGGCGGCATGCGAAGGGACGGGGTCCTCGTCTGCGCTGTGGCGCTCCTGCTGGCAGCCGCGCTGGCGATGCCCGGCGTGGCGGCGGCGGACTTCGGCCGGGAGATACAGCCGGGTGACGCCTGGCAGAGCGCGCCGCCCCCGCCGCCTCCCGCCTTGGAGCAGCGCCGGCGCCCCGGGCAGCGGCGTCCGGTCCCTGCCCGCCCCGCGGCCGCGCGTCCCCCCGCCCGGGTCGAGGCGCGCCCTGCCGGAGGCGGTGGCGCTGTCCGCCAC
>JBBIJB010000048.1:0-18609 GCA_037446215.1 Armatimonadota bacterium | reverse complement strand
CGAGGGCGCGTTCCGCGACCTGGAGGCGCGAGGCGTGATGTTCGTTCACGACCTCCAGGGCCACAAGGCAAGGCTGCGCCTGGCCGTAGGGCTCGGCAACGGGCTGCGCGGGGATGATCTGCGCGGCTATCTGGCTGAACTGGACGAGACCGGAGGAGATAGATGAAGATTGAAGGAGAGTACCTGCTCCCCGCCCACCGCGAGAGAGTGTGGGAGGCGCTGAACGACCCCAAGGTCCTCACGGCCGTGGTGCCCGGGCTCAAGAGCCTGGAGCCCACCGGCGAGGACTCCTACGATGCGACGCTGGAGCTCGCCATAGGACCGGTGCGCAGCTCCTACGAGGGCAAGGCCCGCATCACCGACAGGACCCCGCTCGAGAGGATGACGCTGACGGTGGAGGGCGGCGGCAGGCCCGGAACGATCAAGGCGACCGGCGTGCTCACGCTCGACGACAACGAAGGCGGCACGATGGTGCGGTACTCCGGCGACGTGCAGATGACCGGGATGCTCATGAGCGTCGGCCACCGCCTGTTCGGCGGAGTCGCCAAGCAACTCGCAGGCCAGTTCTTCAAGGCGCTGGAGCGCGAGGTGGCTCCCGCGAAGGAGGGCGGATGATCCCCGCCCCGTTCTCGTACCACAGGCCGCGCACGGTTGCGGCCGCGCTGCGACTGCTGGAGAAGCACGGCCCGGACGCCAAGATCGTGGCCGGGGGCCAGAGCATGCTGCCGATGATGAAGCTGCGTGTCGCGACCCCTGCCCACCTCGTCGACATCGGCCGGATCTCCGCGCTGAAGAGGATCGCCCTGAGGGGCGGCTGGCTGCGCCTGGGCGCCTTGGCCACCCACTGGGAGATCGAGACCGCGGGAGCGGTTGCACGGGGCGCGCCGCTGATGGCCGAGACGGCGGCCGCCATCGGCGACCTCCAGGTACGCAACCTCGGCACGCTGGGCGGGACCCTGGCCCACGCCGACCCGGCCGCCGACTACCCGGCGGCGGTGCTGGCGCTCGGGGCGGAGATTGTCGCGCAGGGACCGGGGGGCATCCGGACGATCGGTTCGGACGAGTTCTTCCTTGGTCCGATGATGAGCGCGCTCGACCCCCTGGAGGTGCTGACCGAGGTGCGCCTGAGGGCCGCTCCGGCTCGCTCTGGGGCAGCCTACCTGAAGATCGCGAACCCGGCCTCCGGGTACGCGCTGGCCGGCGTTGCCGCGGTGGTGGTCCTGGACCGTTACGGCGCGTGCTCCCACGTGCGCGTTGGCGTGACGGGCGTGGCGTCGACCGCCTACCGCGCCCTGCAGACCGAGCGCTTCCTCGAGGGAAAGGAGCCCGGCGACGAGCAGATCGAGAGCGCCGCGCAGGCGGCCTCGGCCGGAGTGGAAGCCAGCTCCGACATACACGCCGGGGCCGACTACCGGCTGCACCTGGCCCGCGTGCTTGCCCGCCGCGCCCTCCTCCTGGCACGTGACAGGAGCCGGGCCCGCCGCGCCCGCAGGAGCTGACCGTGCATCCGGAGATAGCGCGCATCAGGGACCTGCTGGAAGTTGGGGGCTACATCGCGGACAGGACCATCGCGACCAGTGTCTACCTATCGACGGAGCTGCGGAAGCCGCTCCTGATAGAGGGAGCAGCCGGGGTCGGGAAGACGGAGGTCGCCAAGGTCATGGCCAGGGCACTCCAGGCCGATCTCATCAGGCTTCAGTGCTACGAGGGGCTTGATGCCACCACCGCGCTCTACGAGTGGAACTACCAGAAGCAGTTGCTTCACATTCGGATCTCCGAGGGAAACAACCGACCCCTGGACGAGCGGGAGGCGGAGATCTTCGGCCAACCGTTCCTCCTGAAGAGGCCGCTGCTCGACGCGATCACGCGAGCTCAGCCGCCGGTTCTGCTGGTGGACGAGATCGACAGGGCGGACGAGGAGTTCGAGGCATTCCTGCTCGAGGTCCTCTCCGACTTCCAGGTCACGATTCCCGAGATCGGCACGATATCGGCCACCGCGGTTCCCTATGTGGTGCTTACCAGCAATCGCACGCGCGAGCTGGGCGACGCGCTCAGGCGGAGGTGCCTCTACCTCTGGATAGACTACCCGACGTTCGAGAAGGAGATAGAGATCGTTCGGCGCAAGGTACCGACGATCTCCGCGCACCTCGCCGAGCAGATAGGGGCATTCATGCAGATGGTGAGGCGCATCCGCCTTGAGAAGACCCCGGGAGTGGCGGAGACCCTGGACTGGAGCGCGGCGCTGCTCGCGCTGCACAGGGACCACCTGGACCGTGACGCGGTCCTGGAGACGCTCGGCGCCCTCTTCAAGCACCACGACGATGCGGCGGCAGTACGGTCGCAGTGGCTGGGCCTCCTGCTCGATGGGATCGCCGCGTTGGAGGAGAGAGGGGAGCCATGGAGCCACGAAGCCGTGGCCGAGGCGGCGGAGCGGTTGCCCGTTCGCCCGTAAGGCCTGCCCTCCGGGGAGACCTGATCTCCAACCTAGTCGGTTTCTGCCGCCTATTGCGCGGGCGGGGCCTCGGTGTGGGGCCGGCCGAGGCCGCCGACGCGCTGCGCGCTCTGGCAGCGGTGGATCTCCTCGACAGGCACGAGACCTACCTCGCGCTACGGGCGGTGCTCGCCTCCGGACCGGATGCGCAGGCCATCTTCGACGCTGCCTTCTGGGAGTTTTGGCGGTTCCCGGAGTCGGCCGCGCCCGCAGAGACGGGCCGCGCCGAGGAACTCCCGCCTATCGACGGCGCCGAGGCGCTCCAGCGGGTCCTCAGGGAGAGGGGCGAGGGGGCGGGAGGCGATGAAGAGCGAGAGCGCGCTCCGGCCTATAGCCCCGCCGAGGTGCTCACCCGGAAGGAGTTCGGTTCATTCACGGCCGACGAGCTCGACGAGATCTCCGCGGTCCTCGCGGCGATCGCACGGAGGGTGGCAACACGGGTATCGCGCAGGATGCGGCACGCCCGGCGGGGTCGAGTATTGGACATCCGCCGAACGCTCCGCCGGAGCCTGCGGCGGGGAGGAGAGATGACGGAGCTGCTTCTGCGCGAGCGGAGGGTGCAGAAGACACGCATCGTCCTGCTGTGCGATGTGAGCGGTTCGATGGACCTCTACAGCCGGTTCCTGATACAGTTCATCTACTCGCTGCAGCACGTCATGGGGCGGGTCGACACGTACGTCTTCAGCACCGGCCTGAGCAGGATCACCGGCGCGCTGCGGCGCGATGACCTGCGAGCAGCGCTCGATGAGGTCTCCAGACAGGTCCCGGACTGGTCGGGCGGCACAAAGATAGGGCGGAGCGTGCAGAGCTTCCTCGACGAGCACGGCGCGCGTTCTCTCTCCGGGCGCACGGTCGTGATAATCATAAGCGACGGATGGGACACCGGTGACGCAGATCTCCTCGCCGCGGCGATGCGTGAGCTGCGCCGCCGGGCCGACAGGGTCATATGGCTGAACCCGCTGCTGGCGAGCCCAGGATACGAGCCGATCTGCCAGGGGATGCGGGTCGCGCTTCCCTACGTGGACGTGTTCGCGCCGGCGCACAACCTCGAGAGCCTGCGCAGGCTCGAGCGGTATCTGGCGGGGTGAGGTAGTAGGAGGGCGCGGCCGATGAGCGCTATGAAAGAGTACGCGGAGATCCTGGAAGCCGTGAACCAGGCCTCGGCCGCCGGCGAGCCGGCGGCGCTGGCCACCATCATCGCCGTGCGGGGCTCGACCTACAGGCGCGAGGGGGCACGCCTGCTGGTGTGCGGCTCGGGACGGCTGGTGGGCAACATCAGCGGCGGATGCCTCGAGGCCGACGTGGCCGACGCGGCAGGCGAGGTGATGGGGACCGGCACCCCCAAGGTGCTCCTCTACGATCTCACCGCGGACGACGACGCCGTGTGGGGGCTCGGCCTCGGATGCAACGGCGCGATCGAGGTCTTCGTCGAGGTTGCCGGCGCCGGGGATGTGCTGTGGGAAGCCGTACGGGGCGCGATGGAGGGCGCGGAGGCCGTTGCCGTTGCCACCGTTGTGGCGGGCGCGGGCGCGCTGCAGACCGGATCGCGGATGGCGGTTTGGCCGGACGGCCGCAGCCTCGGCTCGCTCTGTGATCCGGGCGGCGACAGCGAGGGTGACGAGGCGGTCGCGCTGGTCCGGGCGGCGCTTGCCGGGCTGCGGTCCGGGTGCCACAGGGTGGCCACCCCGCAGGGCGCCGCGCGCATCTTCGTTGAGGTGATGCGCCCTCCCTTGAGGCTCGTGGTCTGCGGAGCCGGCCACGATGCGGTCCCGGTGGTCAGGCTCGGGGCACAGCTGGGATGGCGGGTCCTGGTCCTGGACCGCAGGGAAGGGCTGCTGTCCACAGAGCGCTTCCCCGGCGCGGTCGGGTTCGTGCACGCGGAGTTCTCCGACGCCCGCGACGCGGTGCGGGTGGACCGGCACACCTGCGTGCTGGTGATGACTCACAACTACCTGCACGACAAGGAGTTGCTGCGAGCCTTCCTGCCAAGCGACGCCGGCTACATCGGAGTGCTGGGGCCGCGGGCCCGGACCGAGAAGATTCTGCGGGAGCTTCGCGGAGCCGGCGTGCAGGTGGCCGGAGAGAGCGAGGCCCGGCTCTTCGGACCGGTGGGGCTGGACATTGGAGGCGAGACACCTGACGAGATTGCAATCTCGGTTGTCGGCGAGATCCTTGCCGCGGCAAGGGGGCGACGGGGCGGGTTCCTGCGTGAGCGGCACGGCCCGATACACGCGGAGCCGGCCGCCGATAGGTGAGGCGTGAGCACCAGGATCCGACCATGATCGGGACGGCCGTGAACAGGACGGTTGTCGCCGCGGTGGTGCTCGCAGCCGGCGGCAGCACCCGCATGGGCAGGCCGAAGCTGGCGCTGCCCATAAGGGGTGTGCCGATGATTCGCAGGGCGGCACAGGCGGCGCTGGAGTCGGGGTGCGCTGAGGTGATCGTAGTGCTCGGAACCCACGGCGACCTCTACAGGGCCCTGCTGGACGGGCTGCGCGTCAGGATCGTGCACAATCCGGAGCCCGGGGAGGGCATGGGCTCGTCGATCAGCGTGGGCGTTGGGGCAGTTCACGGGGATGCCGAGGGCGCCGTGATACTGCTTGCGGACCAGCCGTTCGTGACCGCGGAGGCGATCGCCCGGCTGATCGATGCTGCTTCCGGGGGGGCCCGAATCGTGGCGTCGGCCTGTCTCGCGACGGCCGGCCCTCCCGCGTACTTCCACAGGAGCCTGTTTCCGGAGCTGCTTGCGCTGGAGGGAGACCGCGGTGCAAGGAGCATACTGCTCGCGCACCCAGAGGAGGTCACCACCGTTCCACTGCCCGAGGCCGAAGCGGCGGACATAGACACGAGAGACGACCTCACCGCGGTCGGCGAGGAGCCCTGACCTAGGGGTCCCGGAGCCCGGGCACGGCCCGCCGGATCGCGGGCGCTATCTCCTCGTCGAGTTCGTCTTCCTCAGGACCCGGCCCGGCCTGGCGCCGGTGTCCTCTCCCATCTCCACCACGAACTGGCCGCCTATCATGACGTGCAGCACGCCCTCGCAGAACCTGTGCGGGTCCTTGAAGGTCGCAGGGCTCGAAACGGTCGAGGGATCGAACACAACTAGATCCGCGATGCCGCCGGGGCGAACGGTGCCCCGATCTCCGAGGCGAAGCCTGCCGGCCGGCAGCGAGGTCATCTTCCGGACGGCCTCCTCCAGGGGAAGCACGTGCTCTTCCCTCACGTAGGTGCCGAGCACCCGCGCGAACGTTCCGTAGCTCCGCGGATGCGGCTTCCCGCCCGAGCTGGGGCTGAGCGTCCACCCATCGCTTGCGACGGTGACCGCGCGGTGCCGCATCACGGTCCTCACGTCCTCCTCCGACATGGAGAAGATTATCATCTGCACGCCGCCTCGCTCCTCACGCAGGAGGTGCAGCGCCGTGTCCAGGGGGTGCTCGCCCCTGTCCCTCGCTATCTCTGCCAGCATCGATCCCTCGTGCACCTTGTTCGGGCCGTCCGGGACGGAGCTGATCATGATCGCCTCAGGGTCGAACTCCCGCGCCTCTGCCTGCCGCGCCCCCTCGGGCGGGAGGAGCAGGTCCTTTATGCGCGCACGAGTCTCCGGATCGGCCAGGCGCTCGAGCATCCTCTCCACACCGCCCTCAAGCACCCACCGCGGCAGTATGGCCGCCAGCGTCGTGCTGCCGGCCGTGTAGGGATACTGGTCGGCCAAGACGTCCTGGCCCTTGGCCCGCGCCCTGTCGATGAGACCCAGTGTCTCCCTGACCTTCCCCCAGTTCTGACGCCCTGACGCCTTGTGGTGGCTTATCTGCACCGGGGCTCCCGACCGCCTTCCGATCTCCAGCGCCTCGCACACGGCATCGACGAGGGTGGCTCCTTCGCCGCGGATGTGCGTCGAGTAGAAGGCGCCGTGCCCGGCCGCCGCGCACGCCATGGCGACGAGTTCGTCGGTGGCGGCGAAGCTGCCTGGCGCGTAGATGAGGCCGGATGAGAGGCCGAAGACACCCTGCTCGAACGCCCTGGCGGCGAGATCAGCCATCCGTTCCGTCTCCGCCTGCGTCGGGGGCCGGTCGTCGAACCCCATCACCGCGATCCTCAGGGTTCCATGACCGACCTGGAGGGCGATGTTGCAGCCCAGGGGAAGTGACTCCAGCATGCCGGCGTAGCCGTCGGCATCCTCCCAGTCGTAGGAGAGACCGGCTCCGATGAACTCCGCGTAGGAGCGTAGCAGCGGCAGCGTCTCAGCCCTCACCGGGAACGGTGAGAAGCCGCAGTTCCCCGCGAGGTGTGTCGTCACTCCCTGGCGGGTCATTGCCTCCGCGCCAGGGTAGGAGGGCAGCGAGAAGTCGGTGTGGGTGTGAAGGTCTATGAAGCCCGGGGCCAGCACGGCGCCCGCGCAGTTGACGTTGTGGCGCGCGTGCATCCCCGAGAGGTCACCGACGCCGACGATCCTGCCGTCCCTGACCCCAACATCGGCGAGGAAGGCGGGGTTGCCGCTTCCGTCGGCGACCTTCGCGTGCCTGAAGCAAGTGTCGAGCATGGATGGCCAAACCTCCTATTCGGGCGTACGGATCGGCTCCTCCCTATCGAACCGCCCGCTCACTGCACGGGATGC
Organism: Armatimonadota bacterium; assembly: GCA_037446215.1. Taxonomy (GTDB): domain Bacteria; phylum Sysuimicrobiota; class Sysuimicrobiia; order Sysuimicrobiales; family Humicultoraceae; genus VGFA01. The sequence goes on along the minus strand of JBBIJB010000048.1, from coordinate 11,503 downwards.
CGGCGCCCGGCCGACTCCGGCGGCAGCACCAGCAGCACATCGCTCACCGGTCTCTCGCCTGCTTCGTCAGAGGGAAGGTTGACGACGGAGCCGCCGACCACGAGGGTCGTCGACCCTCCGCCGTCGAGGTTGAGCGCGTCGGTGACGCCGAGTTGGAGAAGCAGCATCGCGAGCTCCAGCAGGTTCATGCCGAGGCTGTGATAGGGCTGTCGCCCGTCCACTGTCACCAGCAGGACGCGACCGTCGGCAAGCACTCCCAGCGCCGTTCTCGGGTGTCTCCGGTCCGAGAAGGACGGCCTGAACCCCTCTCCTCCTACGAACTGACCCGCGGCCAGCAGGCGCGGCCCGCCGCCGATCACGTGGCGGACCCCGGACCACCTCGGGTCGCCGGAGACCGGGCCCAGACGCGCCGCCGCAACAACCCTCTCTCCGGGCCGGAACGCGGTCAGCAGCGCCGACCGGCCCCGCCCATGCCCGGAGAGCACCGAGCCGCCCGCGGGTATTGAGTTGTTCCCCCTTCCGTCTACGACACTCAGTACCGTGTCGCCTGCCAGGATCACCTCCGCGCCGAAGTTGTTCGTGCGCGTCGAGGCGCCGAACGCAGGGCGGTAGAGGATGATCTCGTCGGATCCCCGGGCCCGATTGACGCCGTCGATGGTCGTTGAGCGCCCATCCGCAGTGGCCGCGGCCTCAAGTCGCACGACGTCGAAGAGGACCCCGCCGTCCTCGTGGATGCCCGCACAGGTGCGCCCGGGCTGCGGCGACGCGACCACCTCGCGGTCTATCACGAGGCAGCCGAGCGGGCCGCCGCCGCTCGCGAAGAACCCGCCGTTGACCGCCGCGATCGCGCCCGTCCTGCGCGCCGCGTCGCTCGTCCTCCCGCGCCCCATCTCCGCTCCCCGCGCCAGCGCCGGCCGAAGGCGGGCACCCCCCGGGGCCTCGATCAGCACCGCTCCCGTCCAGAAAGGCCCTGGCAGCACCTCGTAGTCCGGTAGGGTCACGACGAGCGCTGTCTGGAACCCTTCGCCGGAGAGCCGCCGCTGCAGCTCGACCGCCTCGCCGCGCGTCGCGAAGCTCCCGACCCGGACCTTGTGGAGGTCGTCCAGGAGGTCCACGAATGCGGCCAAACCGCGGGCACGCATCGACGAGGCCAGCTGCCTTGCCCTATCCTCCTCGGCGAATGCGCCGATCTGGACCCTCCAGGCGGGGAGAGACCGCAGCGCTCCCCTCTTCTCGAGAACCAAGGTTACGCCACTGCCCAGCGGCCGGACGAACGTGAAGCGCCCCCCCCGCTCTACGGCTTGGATGTAGCCCCAGACGAGGCTGGCCGCCTCGGCGCGGGTCATCACCTCACCCGGCCGCAGTCGATCGGAGGGCGGCTCGCGGAGAAGAGGCGGGGCGCTCCTCACCGCAACCGCGACGGCGCCGCGGGCCACCGTGCTGAGTCCGTCCGCGTCCACGAAGGGCAGCGGAGCCAGCGACATGTACGATGACTCGAAGGTGTGGCCCAACGTGCGGAGCAGTGCTTCGAAGCCGTCGGCGCGGAGCATCGGGGAATCGGGCCTGAAGGCCCCGCCCGAAACGACCATGCCGTAGGCGGCCGCGGTCTCGATCTCTGGTGCGAAGGCGTGAGACGTCGGAACATCCGTGAACGGTCGCGCCTCGAGGCGGATCCTTGGAATTGCCCGTGCCGAGACCAGCCAAGCCACGAACTGGCCGCGCCCTATGGCCCCGTCCGGGTTGAAGCGGCCCTCGGGATCCGCGGAGATGATGCCGCGCCTGAGTAGATCCAGGACCTGCTCTTCTGCCCAGTGGCCCGTGACGTCGGCAGGCTGGGCCGCCGCACGCTCCGGCCCCCAGGCCCCCACTAGCACTAGCACGACCGCGGCCAGGCCGGCTGACGCTCGGCACCGCCAGGCACTACCAGCTCCCATTACCCCGTCATTCTGCTGTCGGTCGACCTTTCCTGCAGCGGCTTGTCTTGCCCCACAAGAGAAACAACAATTTGTGATGGGTGGAGAAGGAATATCAACATCTAGTAGCGAACGAACATGCGACGGCACCATACTGCCGTCCATCTTCCAAGCAGAAGGAGGCGAGGACGGTGGCGAAGAAGGCGAAGAAGGCCGCTAAGAAGAAGGGCAAGTAGCCGCCCTGCGCTTGCCCAAGAGGGACGGCGGGTCAGACCGCCGTTTCTCTGTTTTTGTGGGCGGGCGCGCCGGGACACCTAGCCGAATGCGCTGAAGCCGGTGATCTCCCTTCCAAGTATCAGGGTGTGGATGTCGTAGGTCCCCTCGTAGGTGTCGACGGACTCCAGGTTCGCCGCGTGGCGCATGCACTGGTACTCGGTAGTAATCCCGTAGGCTCCGAGGATCGTCCTAGCGGAGCGCGCGACCTCGAGCGCCATGCGCACGTTGTTGCGCTTCGCCATCGATACGTGCGCGTAGTTCATCCTCCCGCTGTCCTTGAGCTGGCCGAGCCGGTGGGCGAGCAGCTGCGCCTTGGTTATCTCGGTCATCATGTCCACCAGGCGCTCCTGGATGATCTGGGTTGCCGCGATCGGCCTGCCGAACGCGACGCGGTCGCACGCGTAGCCGAGGGCCTCCTCGAAGCAGGCCGAGGCGGCGCCGACGGCACCCCACGCGATGCCGTACCGTGCCTGGGTCAGGCAGGCCAACGCCGCTCGAAGCCCTTCCGCCTTCGGCAGCCTGCAGTCGTCTTCGATCTCGACACGGTCGAGCACGAGCTCTGAGGTGTCCGAGGCGCGCATGCTCGCCTTCGTCTTCAGCTCGTGGGCCGAGAAGCCGGGCGTTCCGCGCTCGACCAGGAAGCCGCGGATCTCACCCTCATCGTCCTTGGCCCAGATCACGGCAACGTCTGCCAGCGACCCGCTGGTGATCCACATCTTCGTGCCGGAGATCTCCCAGCGGTTTCCACGCCGCCGCGCCCGTGTCTGCATCGACGCGGGGTCTGACCCGGCGCTCGGCTCGGTCAGCCCGAAGCACCCGATCGCCTCTCCGGCCGCCAGTCGCGGGAGCCACCGCCGGCGGTGCTCCTCGCTCCCGAACGCGTAGATCGGGTACATGACCAGTGAGCCCTGCACGGAGGCGAACGACCTAAGGCCCGAGTCGCCCCTCTCGAGCTCCCGCAGTATGAGGCCGTACGCGACATTGTTTACACCCGCTGCCCCATACTCGGCTGGCAGGTTCGCACCGAGCACGCCGATCTCCCCGAGCTTCTGCGCGAGATGGCGCGGGAACTCGCCTCGAAGCCACCATCCTCCGATGTGCGGTAAGACCTCGCGGTCGACGAACCTGCGCACCGTGTCGCGCAGGATCCGCTCCTCCTCGTCCAGCATCTCGTCCAGCAGGTAGTAGTCCAGGGGCCTGACAGCAGGTTGCTTCACGTCTTCGCCTCCAGGGTCCGGGTGTTTGACCGCGAGCGCCGATCCTGTCTGGCTGACACCGCTCTGATTCTAGAGGAACTCCGCGGGGTTGTGGAGGGTATCCGGCCCCGCTGGTGGAACCGTCTTGGCCGGACCGAGTCAGCGAGCTCCCACGGGGCGCTCGCGTCACGGGAGGCCCGAGATGACGGAGCGCAGGGTAGTCCGAATCAAGGCAGGGGAGGTCGAGGCGACCGCGGCCCTCGACCGCTCCACCACCGCCGATGCGATCTGGGAGGCGCTGCCGATACGGGGGCGGGCCAATCGGTGGGGGGAAGAGATCTACTTCCGGATCGGGCTCTCACTGCCGGGCGCGCCCGACGCGCGCGAGGTCGTAGCCGTGGGGGATCTGGGCTACTGGCCCCCCGGTGAGGCGTTCTGCATCTTCTTCGGCGCCACCCCCGCGAGCCGCGGCGCGGAGCCCAGGGCCGCGAGCCCCGTGAACGTCTTCGGCCGGGTGGACGGCGACGCCGCGCGGTTCCAGGGGGTACGCGACGGAGCGGCGGTGACGGTCGAGCGGCTGTCCGAGCAGACCACCTAGGTACGCGCCCCTCCGAGCTTGGCAGGAATCCAGGTCTTGCCGTCGAACCGCGGATGTGGTAATCGTTTACCATCGCGGGCGGCCGGAGGGCCTGGTGGAGGCCGCTGCGCGCACCCCGGCATGAGTGGAGGCGGAGGCTTGGCTTCAACCATACGCGAGGTGGCATCGGCGGCCGGCGTCTCGGTCGCAACCGTGTCGCGTGTGGTGAGCGGAAGCGATCACCGCGTGAGCGAGGGCACGCGCCGCCGCGTGCGGGCCGTGGTCGCACGCCTCAGATACCAGCCGAACCTCGTGGCGCGCGGGCTGAAGAGCCGCGTAACCCACACGATCGGCCTCATAGTCCCGGACATCAGCAACCCTTTCTACCCCGCGATCGCCCGCGGCATAGAGGACGTGGCGAACGACGCCGGACTCGCGGTCCTGCTCTGCAACACCTACGAGGATCTGGCCAAGGAGCGTAGCTATCTGACCCTGCTCCGCAAGCGGATGGTGGATGGACTCATCTTCGCCACCGTCAGTGCGAATACGGGGCACCTCCGTATGTTGCGACGGCAGGGAGTACCGGTAGTCCTTATTGCGCGGGCGCCCGAGGGGGTAGGCATCGACGCTGTTCTTGTCGACAACCGCCGCGGTGGCCGCGAAGCCACCGAGCACCTGCTCAGCCTCGGCCACAGCCGCATCGCCTTCATCGGTCCGCATACTCACCCGGTGGAGCGAGATCGGCTCGCGGGCTACAAGGACGCCCTGCGGGCGGCGGGCCTGCGGCCGGAGCCCGCCCTGCTCGGCGACGGCGGCCTGAGCGCCGAGGGAGGCGCCGCGGCCGCGGCATCGCTGTTGCGGCGGCGGGTGAGGTTCAGCGCCGTGGTGGCCTGCAACGACCTGATGGCCATCGGGGCTATGGAGGAACTCCGGGCCAAGGGGCGCAGGCTCCCGGAGGACGTGGCCGTTGTGGGGTTCGACGATATCACCTTTGCCTCGCTCGTCGAACCCCAGCTCACCACGGTCGCCCAGCCGAAGTACCGTATGGGCCGCCTGGCGATGGAGCGGATGATGGAACTGCTGAACGGCGGCGACCGCCGGCCCCGACGCCTGGTTCTCGATCCGGCGCTGGTGGTGAGGGCTTCGTGTGGCGCATCTGGGGCCGGGGGGCGCGGGGCGAGTTGAGAGCGGTCCAGGGAGTGCACTTCAACTATCCAAGGAGGGAATGTGGATGAAAGGTCTGGTGCTTGATGCCAAGTGGGAGCCCCGCGAGGGCTACAAGGTCAGTGAGTTCGAGCGGGCTACGGGAAAGGCGATAACCGGCAGCAGCGTCTGGCGCAACCCGAAGCTCAGCGTGAAGGAGCTCCCCGAGGCCTCCGTAGGGCCGCGGGATGTACGGGTGCGCGTCCGAGCATGCGGCATCTGCGGTTCCGACGTTCACTTCTACGAGACCGACAACGATGGCTACATGCTCTACCCTGGGCTAACCAAGTTCCCGGTGGCGCTCGGGCACGAGTTCTCGGGAGAGGTCGTGGAGGTGGGTTCCGAGGTCTCAGACCTACGCGTCGGAGACATGGTAACGGTCGAAGAGATGATCTGGTGCGGCGAGTGCACACCCTGCCGCAACGGCTACCCGAACCAGTGCCAGCGGCTCGAGGAGATCGGCTTCACGATCGATGGAGCGCTGGCGGAGTCGATCGTCGTCGGCGCCAAGTACTGCTGGAAGATCAACGAGCTGGCCGACGTCTACGGCGACGTGACGAAGGCCTACGAGGCCGGCGCGGTGTGCGAGCCGACCTGCGTCTCCTACAACGCCATGTTTACTCGAGCCGGCGGGTTCAAGCCGGGCGGCTACGTGACCGTTTTCGGAACCGGCCCGATCGGTCTCGCCGCGATCGCGCTGGCCAGGACCTCGGGCGCCAGCCGGATCATCGCGTTCGAGGTGTCGCCGTTCCGCCGGGAGCTGGCCAAGAAGATGGGCGCCGAGTACGTTTACGATCCGGTCGAGCTCAAGCGGCAGGGCGCTAGGCCGCGCGACGCGATAATGGAGGCCACCCTGGGTGAGGGCGCCGACCTGCACTTCGAGTCGGCGGGACTGCCGCCCCTCACGATCCCTGAGATGGAGGAGACACTCGCAGTCGGCGGCAAGATCGTGATGATCGGGAGGGCCTCCGAGCGGGTGCCGATGTACCTGGAGCACCTCCAGACACACGCGGCGCAGGTGTTCGGCGCGCAGGGGCACTCCGGCTACGGCAACTTCCCCTCTGTGATCCGGTTGATGGCGGCACGCCGCATCGACATGACCCAGATCATCACCGACAGGTTCACCCTGGACCAGGGCGCGGAGGCCATACAGAAGGCCACGAAGCGCGAGGACGGCAAGATCGTCATCCTTCCCTGAACCGGAGGGGTCCATGTCGCGTGAGGCGTACCAGGGGCGAAGCGCGCTGACGACGGCGCGAGGTATGCAGTGACAGGCAGGCTCTGCCCCTGCATCGACAGCATCTTCGAGGACACACCCACCCGGGAGGCGCTCGGGCGCCTCCACGGGATGGGATTCGCGCTGTTCGAGTTCTGGGATTGGAGGCGGCAGGATCTGGACGACATGGAGCGGGCCAAGGATACCCTTGGGCTCCGGCCCGTGATCTTCAGCGGCAACACCTTCGATGAGCCGCTGGTCACCCGCTCCGATCATCCCAGGACCCTGCGGCACCTCGACCGGTCGTTGGAGGTGGCGCGCAGGCTCGGAGTGCGCCTGCTGGTGGCCCACGTCGGATACCGTTCCGACAGTGCCACCCTCTCCGACCAGTGGGAGGCATCGGTAGACGGGCTCCGGGCCGCCGGAGATTCGGCAGGTGCGAAGGGGGTTACGCTCGCGGTCGAGCCTCTGAACTCCAAGGTGGACCATCCCGGCTACTTCCTTGACGGGCTCGTCCAGGCGGAGCGGCTGATCGACGAGGTCGGGCATCCCTCGGTGCGGCTCCTGCTCGACGTCTACCACATGGCTGTGATGCACGACGACATCCTCGATCGCGTGGGCCCTGCCATTGGGAAGACCGTGCACGTTCACGTCGCCGACGTCCCTGGCCGCCGCGAGCCCGGCACCGGCGCGATCCTGTGGCCCGAGATGATGAGGCGCATCTCGCAGGCCGGCTACCGGGAGGCCATCGGCCTGGAGTTCTGGCCCTCCGCGTCCCCGGAGGAGGCGCTGGGCCAAAGCAGCCGCGTCCTGGCCGGCGCCTGAGAGCTGGGCGCCGCGGGCCGCGATCCAGAGAGGAGAGTCCGCACATGCCGAGATTCGGCCTGAACGGAGCAACAACCGGTGCGAACGTCGACCTGAGGAGCGACATCCGTGTGGCCGCCGCCGCAGGGTATCAGGATGTTGAGCTGAGGGACGCGAAGATCGAGGAGTTCTTGGCGGCCGGCGGTACCCTCGAGGAGCTGGCGGGACTGCTGAGCTCCCACGGGCTGGCGGCCGCGAGCATAAATGCGCTGGAGGACTCGACCCTCCGCACCGGCGATGGGCTGGAGGCCGTGCTCGCGCGCTGCCGCACCCTCTGCGGGTGGGCGGCGGCCATCGGCAGCCCCTACGTCATCGCCGTGCCGAGCTTCCTCCCCGACGAAGCGATTCCCCAGGAAGAGGCAAGGGCCCGCACCGTCGCGGCGCTCCGCGCGATGGCGGGGGTAGCCGGTGAGTTCGGCGTGCGGGTGGGCTTCGAGTTCCTGGGATTCGCGACATGCTCGGTCAGCACGCTGCGCGCCGCGCGCGAGATCGTGGACGAGGTGGGCGATCCTGGGGTAGGGCTTGTGATAGACACGTTCCACTTCTACGCGGGCGGATCAAGGCTGAAGGACCTGGACGGGCTGGACGCATCGAGCATCTTCGTGGTTCACGTCGACGACGCCGAGCCCGGAGATCCTTCGGGGCTTGGAGACGCGCACCGGCTCCTCCCCGGAGAGGGGGTGATCCCGCTGCGTGAACTGGTCGGGCGCCTTGAGGAGATGGGCTACCGCGGCACCTACTCGCTGGAGCTGTTCAGGCCGGAGTACTGGGAGTGGGATCCGGAGGAGCTGGCGCGGCGCGGGCTGGAGAGCACGCGCAGCCTCTTCGCGTGAGCCGGCGGTGTGAGGCCGCCGGAAGAACCGCGGTGAAACCTGTGAGGACGGGAGGGTTGCTCGTATGAGTCTCAAGGTCGGCGTACTCGGAGCTGGCTTCATCGGCCGCGTACACACGCTGGTCCTGAAGCGGGATCCTCGGGTCGAGCTGGTGGGGGTGGCCGACGTCGCGCCGGCGGCGGCCTCGCGCCTCGCCGGAGAGGTGGAGACCCGCGCCCTCGACGGGCTTCCGTCCCTCATCGACGCGGGCGCTCAGGCAGTGTTCATCTGCACTCCCAACTCGCTGCACGTGGAGCCGGTGGTGGCCGCTCTCGAGGCCGGGCTCCACGTGTTCTCAGAGAAGCCGATGGCGACCTCTCTCGAGGGCGCACGCCGGATCCGCGACGCCAGCAAGAAGGCGAAGGGCGCCTACCAGATAGGGTTCAACCGGCGCTTCTCCAACGTCTATCGCTTCGCGAAGCAGCGCATCGAGGAGGGCTCGGTCATCCCTCGTATGGCCCAGATGAAGCACAACAGGGGAGAGTTGAAGGCCCCGCCGTGGACGGGGGACCCCGCCGTGACCGGCGGGTACCTCTACGAGACGCCGGTGCACCTGTTCGATATGGGGCGATTCCTTTTCGGCGACGTGGCCGAGGTCTGCGGAGCGGCGAGGCAGAGCGTCTACAGCGAGCCCGACGGCTTCGTCATGCTCTTCACGTTCAAGAGCGGCGTGGTGGCGTCCGTGACGAGCGTGGCACACACCTCGTGGCTCTTCCCCTACGAGCGCGTGGAGATCTACGGCGACCACTGCACCGTGGTCACCGAGGAGCTCGAGAGGGCGTGGTTCAGCCCCGGCATGCGGGAGCAGGTCGAGTCGATCGACTGCTTCCACATGGCCTTCGATCAGAAGTGGGGATATGTCGAGCAGGATCGGGGCTTCGTGAGCTCCGCGCTGGGCGACCATCCTCCTGCGGTAACGGCGGAGGACGGATTCCGGGCCACCGAGCTGGTCGAGGCCGTGTACAGGGCGACCCGCGAGGAGCGGGCGGTCCGGCTGCCTCTCGACTAGGAGGGCCGGGCGGCTTGGAGGACGGGAAGGGGAGCAGGGAAGAAGAGGCCACCATGCGGTATCGGTTGCTCGCAGTGGACATAGACGGGACCCTCGTCAACGCCAGGCGAGAGATCACCCCTCCTGTGCGCGCCGCGGTGGTCGCGGCGCAGGAGCGAGGAGTCCGCGTCTGCCTGGCCACCGGGAGGATATGGCCGTCGGCCCGGAGGTTCGTAGAGGGGCTGGGGGCCGATCCCCCCGTCATCCTCTACAACGGGGGGCTCGTCTACGACCACCTCCGGGACGAGGTCTGGTTCCGCGCGCCCCTTCCGATGGATCACGCATTGGCGGTGCTGCGAATCCTCAGGCGCCACCCGTCGGTGCAGCCTCACCTCTACGCGGACGAGCGGGTGTTCGTTCCGCGGATGACCGAGGCCACGGTCGCCTACCAGCAGAAGGACGGGCTGGAGGCCGAGGCCGTGGGCGATCTGGCCGACTGGCTGCGGGCCGAGCCGATGAAGATCCTCAACATAGGCGAGCGCGCGGATCTTCTCGCCGTCGGGCGGGAGATCGACGCGCTGCCCTTCTCGGTCAACTACGTCTACTCGGAGACGAACTACCTTGAGATCCTGCCTCCCGGCGTGAACAAGGGGAGCGCTCTACGGGAGGTTGCCGCCAGGCTGGGCTTGGAGCGAGAGTCGATAATCGCCGTCGGCGACAACCTGAACGATCTCGAGATGATCGAGTACGCGGGCATGGGGGTGGCGATGGCGAACGGGCCCGAGGAGCTGCGCGCGCGAGCCGACTTCGTGGCCCCCAGCAACAACGATCACGGCCTGCAGGAGGTGATCGACAGATTCGTGCTTGCCGCGGGCGAGCAGTAGGTGCAGGTGCGGCACCGCCCGTGGTGGTAAGTTCTGGTTAGCCTGGGCAAGCCCTGCCGGCATGGCCGGCAGGAGATCTGGTTTCTCGAGCAGTCGGCTGGGAACGAAAGAGATCACGAGAGGAGGATCGGAATGAGGCGTATCGCTACGGTGGCGTTGCTCTTGGCAATGGTACTGTCGGGCGCGGGCATCACGCAGGCCCAGTCCTCCAAGATCGTCGTCTACTCCGCTCTGCCAGACCTTGAGAACACACTCGTGAACCGCGAGTTCACGAAGAGGACCGGCATCCCCGTGGAGTCGCTTGCCGTTGCCGCGGCCGGCACGATCGCGGCGCGAATCAGGGTCGAGAAGGACAAGCCTCGCGCCGACATCTTCGTCGGCGGCTCCGCGGACTTCCACGCCCCCCTGGCCCGAGAGGGGCTGCTGCTCAAGTACGTCTCTCCCACGTTCGCCGAGGCGAAGATCAGCCCGGCCTACCGCGACCCCGACGGCTTCTGGCACGGCTGGTACCTGGGGGCGCTGGGGATCATCGTGAACACCGACCGGTGGGATCGCGAGATGGCGCCTCGGCGCATCCCGAAGCCCGCCACCTGGGACGACTTCCTCCGGCCCGAGTTCAGGGGGCACTTCATTATGCCGAGCCCCATCACCACCGGCGGTGGGTACATCTTCGTCGCGGCGCAGATCTTCCGCCTGGGCGAGGAGCGTGCATGGGCGTTCCTCAGGGCTCTTAATGCGAATGCTTCTCAGTACACCCCCACCGCGCCCGGCACGATCACGCTCCTGGCGCGCGGCGAGGGCGTAGTCGGCATGCAGTGGGCACACGAGGGCATCGGTGCGCGCCTCGCAGGGATGCAGCCCCTTGAGACCGTGGTGCCCCCCGACACGGCGTTCGAGATCGGGGCGGTCTCGATAGTCAAGGGCGGCCCCAACGTCGAGGGCGCAAAGGCGTATGTGGACTTCCTGCTGACCCGCACGCCGCAGGACATCAACTCCAAGTACGGGTTCCGCTACCCCGTCAGGGCGGACGTGCCGGTCCCGATGGGCGCGACCGCGTTCGAGGCGCTCAAGTTCGTGAAGTACGACCGGGCATGGGCGATCGACAACCAGGCGCGGGTACGCGAGCGCTGGACGAGGGAGATCGGCCGCTGAGGCGGTACCATCACACTGGATCTCGGGGGCGGGCGGCGACTGCGCACGGCACGCCCGCCCCTCGGGCCCACCTAGAGGGCTGAGATGGCGCTAGCCCGATGGGCTGAGATCCGCAGGCACGCGGCCGACCCGGGCCTGCTGCTTACCTTTGCAGCGGCTGCGGTCGTGCTTGTGGTCTTCGTCCTCTACCCCACCTTCAGGGTGCTGGTCTATCCTACGCTGCAGGACTACCTGGACATCCCCAAGAGCCTGCGCTGGATGCAGGCCGCCAGGAACAGCCTGGCGATGATGGTCATCTCGACCCTGACCGCCACGCTCACCGGCCTGACGTTCGCCTTCGCCGCGACCCGGCCGGACGTGCC
>JBBIJB010000047.1:7180-18674 GCA_037446215.1 Armatimonadota bacterium | reverse complement strand
GTCTTCGGGGAGCGCGCCTACCGATGGAGCCAGCAGCAGGAGCCCGCTACCAAGCGGCCGGGGAGCCGGCCGCCGATCCGGCGCCGATCGGCGAGACGGCGTCTTCGGGTACCGCCATGCCGGAGGGAGCACTGATAATCGGGCTCGTGAACCAGAAGGGCGGCTGCGCCAAGACGACTACCGCCGTGAACCTGAGCGCTTCCCTCGCGGCGGCGGGGCACAGGAGCCTGCTGATCGACCTCGACCCTCAGGCCAACGCGACGATAAGCCTGGGCATCAACCCCGCGGACCTGCAGCGGACCATCTACCACGTCCTGATCGACCCGGACCACGAGAACGGCCTGCAGCTCGAGGCGGTGATACGCCAAACCCGTGTCGAGGGGCTGGAGATCGCTCCTTCCTCGATAGATCTCGCTGCGGCCGAGCTCGAGCTGGCCGCGCGTATCGGTCGAGAGAACGCCCTGCGCAGGCGCCTGTGGGCCATGCGTGATCGGTACGCGTTCATCGTCATCGACACCCCCCCGTCGCTGGGGCTTCTCACGCTGAACGCGCTCGTGGCGTGCGACGGGATCATAATTCCCAACCAGACTCACTACTACGCGCTGGTGGGGATGCGGCAGTTGCTCAGGACGCTCAAGGTGGTCCGGGATGAGGTGGGCCACAACGTGGAGATCCTGGGTGTGCTTCCGACGATGTACGACTCGCGCACAACGATCAGCAAGGAGATCCTCTCCGGCATCCATGACTTCTTCCCGGAGAAGGTATTCCAGACCACGGTTCACTTCAACATCAAGCTCGTAGAGGCTTCGATGGCGGGGCTGCCGCTCTTCGTGACCAGTCCGGAGTCACGCGGCGCAAGGGAGTATACCAGTCTCGCCCAGGAGGTGATCGCCCATGCCGAGCGGACGCGAGGAGTTGCGGCGCGGCGTTAGGAGCCTTATCGAGGAGGCCTCCCGGGAGATGGAGGTCCTGACCGGGAGACCCTCGCGCAAGGACGAGACCGTGGAGAAGGGGGGGCAGACTCCTCCGGGGAGTATCCCCCGCGAGGAGTCGGGGCGGCCTGACCCAGGATCGCAGGCGGACGACCGCCCGCTCCTTCGGCTGGTGCGGCAAGCTCAGGAGCCTCCGATCGGCGAGCGGAAGACGCCCGAACAGGTCCTCGTCGAGCCGATCGCGGTTCACGCGAAGAAGGGCGTCTGCGCCGCCTACAACGTCAGCCACGCATGCTGGGAGGTCGATGAGGCGTACTGCAATACGGCGCTGCACCTGTGCATGCTGCGCGGCTGTCCGGTCTACGACCTGCACCGGGAGGAGATGGAACGCAGGTTCGCGGCCAGATTCTCTCACCTGTGGTAGGGCAAGAGGCCTACCGCACCAACGGGAGGATCTCCCTCAGGTCGGATATCCATGCCCAGGGCACTACGCCGCGCGCCTCGGCTTCGGCGCGCCTCGGCCCGTAACCGATGAACGGGATACCGGCGCCCTGCGCCGCCAGGCCGTCTATCCAGGAGTCCCCGACGAGGTAGGCGGAGCGAACAGGCGCTGCGCGATCGAGGATGAGGTGGACACCCGCCGGGTCCGGCTTCAGCGCGGGCACATCGTCGCGCGTGACCACTATCGAGATCAGCCCGGCGAGGCCGAGCTCCTCGAGGCTCCTCCTCGTCGCCTCACCGGTGTTGTTGGTCAGCAGCGCCACGATCGCTCCCGTCTCTGCCAGGGCCTCGAGGACCTGGTGGGCGTGCGGCACGGCGGCTGCGCCGCGCAGCCCCTCGGCCTCGTGGCGCTCGATCGTCGACCAGGCGAGGGCGACGAGATCCGGCGAAGCGTCCCCGCAGTGCTCCACGATGTCGCGGATCGGCAGGCGCAGCAGCGCCTCGCGGGGAATCGGAAGCGTGCCCCTACCCGCGAGGAGGTTGACCAGGTCGCCTCGAAGAGCGGCGAAGTCGATGGACGAGTCTATGAGCGTGTTGTCGAAGTCGAAGATCATGAGCATGGGGGCACCGGCCGGGCCGACCATCACCGTGTTGGATTCAGCACCGGCGGCCGACCTCCTGTGACGATGGAGGTAGAGGAGTGGACGGAGGCCCGATGCACGTAACGATCGCCGACCTGCCCGGCCAGGTGGGCGTGGAGGTCGAATTGAGGGGCTGGCTGGCGAACAGCCGGAGTAGCGGCAGGATTCACTTCCTGCTCGTTCGGGACGGCACCGGAGTGGTCCAGGCCGTCGTCAGCAAGGCAGAAGTCCCGGAGGAGGCGTTCCAGGCCGCGGGCCGCCTGCCCCAGGAGAGCAGCGTCATTGTCGCCGGTACCGTCCGCGCAGACGCGCGGGCCGCCGGAGGGGTTGAGCTCTCCGTCACCTCCCTCCGAGTGGTCCACGAAGCAGAACCATACCCGATAACCCCCAAGGCCCACGGGATCGAGTTCCTGATGGACCACAGACACCTCTGGCTCCGAAGCGGCAGGCCGCAGGCGACGATGCGGGTCCGGGCGGAGGTAGTACGGGCGATGACCGACCACCTGGACGGAATCGGCTTCCTGCGGGTGGACGCACCCATACTCACGCCGGCCTCGGTTGAGGGCACGAGCACTCTGTTTCAGACCGAGTACTTCGACCTGGGGCACGCGTACCTCACGCAGTCGGGCCAGCTCTACAACGAAGCCGCGGCCATGGCCCTCGGGCGGGTCTACTGCTTCGGTCCGACATTCCGCGCCGAGAAGAGCAAGACCCGGCGGCACCTTACCGAGTTCTGGATGCTGGAGCCCGAAGCAGCGTTCATGGACCTGGAAGGCTACATGGACCTGGCCGAGGGCTTCGTGGCCGGCGTGGTCGCCAGGGTGCTTGACCGATGCCGGCGCGAGCTCGCGCTTCTTGAGCGTGACCTCGGGCCGCTGGAACGTGTCACGGCTCCATTCCCGCGGATCTCCTACGATGAGGCGCTCCGGAGGCTGGAGCGGAAGGGCATGCGCGTTGAGTGGGGCGAGGATCTGGGGGGCGACGAGGAGACCGCGGTCAGCGAGGAGTTCGACAGGCCGGTGTTCGTTCACAGGTATCCCGCCCGCTGCAAGGCATTCTACATGCAGCCCGATCCGGCTCGCCCCGAGGTGGTGCTGGGAGCCGACCTGTTGGCGCCGGAGGGGTACGGCGAGATCATCGGCGGCGGCCAGCGGGTGCACGATCTGGCGCTCCTGGAGGAACGCCTAGCCGAGCACGGCCTGTCACGGGAAACCTACCAGTGGTACCTGGACCTGCGACGCTACGGCTCGGTCCCTCACTCGGGCTTCGGCATCGGGATCGAGCGGACGGTGGCATGGATCTGTGGGCTGGACCACGTCCGGGAGGCAGTCCCGTTCCCAAGGCTGCTTAACAGGCTCACGCCCTAGCCCGGGAGCCGCGCTTGCCGTGCAGACGGCCGTGTGGTAGCATGCTTACGTAGATCGTCGCAGATAGCGGCCGGTCCTCTGCCGGCTGGTGGTGTTCTTGGCGAGTGGGTGCCGTTGCCCGCTCGCTTTTTGTGAGGTAGGAATGCGAATGAGGGAGTCGAGACGACCACATTGGGTCGAAGGTGTGGAGCGGCTGGCCGAGGCGGTTGCGCCCCGGCACGGCGTGGAGCTCGTGGCCGTGGAGATCGCGGGGGATCTTCGCAGGCCCGTGGTCAGGGTCAGCGTCGACAGCCCGGTCGGGGTGAGCGTGGACCAGTGCGCCCGAATCTCGGAAGAGCTAGGACGCGCGCTCGATCTTCACGATCCCGTGCCCACGGCTTACACGCTGGAGGTTTCCTCGCCCGGGCTGGATCGCCCGCTGCGGACCGAGGCAGATTACGCCCGCTTCGCCGGACGCAAGGTGGAGATCACGACGACTGAGCAGATCGATGGCCGGCGCCGCTGGAAGGGCCGGCTGGTGGGCGTCGACGGCGGCTGTGCAGTTGTGGAGATAGACGCTCGGATCGTGCGGGTGCCGCTGGGGCTAGTTGCCTCCGCGCGGCTGGTTGTAGAGATGAGCGATCTTCGTCAGGACTTCTCCAGGAGGGGGCGCATGGAGGTATGAACGTCGAGCTGCTGCGCGCGCTGGAGCAGATCGAAGAGGAGAAAGGCATAGGCAGGGAAGTCATCATCGAGGCGATCGAGGCCGCGCTGTTGTCGGCCTACCGGAAGAACTTCGGCGTCACCGCGCAGAACATGCGTATGGAGATGGACCGAACGACGGGGGAGATGCGTGCCTACCAGGTACGCACCATCGTCGAGGAGGTCGATGACCCATCGGTTCAGATAGCCCTCGCACAGGTGCGGGAGTGGGATCCCACCGCGCAGGTGGGGGAGATGGTGGAGATCGAGGTCACGCCGAAGGACTTCGGCCGCATCGCCGCGCAGACCGCGAAGCAGGTGGTGGTCCAGCGCCTCCGCGAGGCCGAGCGGGAGATGGTGTACAAGGAGTTCCGCGATCGAGAGGGAGACATCGTAACCGGCGCCGTGCAACGCATCGAGAGGAAGAATGTTCACCTCGATCTGGGGCGGATAGAGGCCGTTCTTCCCCCGACCGAGCAGATCCCTCGCGAGGGATACCGGCAGGGCGAGCGGGTGAAGGCCTATGTGGTTGAGGTCCGCCAGGGATCACGCGGCCCGCAGATCGTAGTCTCGCGGACGCATCCAGGCCTGCTCAAGCGGTTGTTCGAGATCGAGGTCCCGGAGGTATACGAGGGCATCGTCGAGATGAAGGCGATAGCCCGCGAGGCGGGGACCCGGAGCAAGGTCGCCGTGGCGTCTCGTGATCGCAATGTCGACCCGGTCGGTGCCTGTGTTGGCCCCAAGGGCTCTCGCGTCCAGGCGATCGTCGACGAGATGCGGGGCGAGAAGATCGACATAGTGGCGTGGAGCCCGGACATGGCCCAGTTCGCCGCCGCCGCGCTCAGCCCGGCAAAGGTGGTCAGGGTCGAGTTGGACGAGGGTGCCAAGAAGGCCCTCGTTGTGGTTCCCGATCACCAGCTTTCGCTCGCGATCGGGCGAGAGGGGCAGAACGCCCGCCTGGCGGCCAAGCTGACAGGCTGGAGGATCGACATCAAGAGCGAGTCGCAGATAAGGGAGATAGAGGCCAAGAAGATCTTCGCGGACATCCCCGAGGAGGCAGAGCAGGCCGAGGTCGCGGCGGGGGTGGCGGCGACCGAGGAGCCGCCCGCTTAGGGGCTCAGGGGAGATGGCGAAGGCGAAGCACGTCCCGATGCGCCAGTGCGTGGCCTGCCGCCACGGACGGCCGAAGCGCGAGCTGGTCCGCGTTGTCAGGGCGGCCGGTGGGGAGATCCGGGTGGACGGCACGGGAAAGGTCTCGGGGCGAGGGGCGTATGTCTGTCCGGACGCCGCGTGTGTCCGGGCGGCCGTTGAGGAAGGCCGGCTGCAGCACGCGCTTGGGGTACCGATCCCGGCCGCTGTCCTGGAGGAGCTCCGGGTAGCCGCCGGCGGAGGCGCTGCAAGGCCGGGCACGAACTAAGGAGGCCGCTGGATGCGGGTTTACGAGCTGGCAAGGGAACTCGGGCTAACAACCAAGGAACTGATGGAGGTTCTGGGCACGCTGAAGATCTCCGTCAAGAGCCACAGCAGCAGCCTGCCTTTGGGAGCGGAGGACCGCGTCAGGAAGCACGTGGCGGCCACCCGCCCCGGCAAGGGCAAGAAGGCGGCCGGACCGCCTGCCCCCACCCCTGCGCCGCCCACGGCCCCAGCCAAGCCCGAGGCCAAGACACCGACGGGTGAGCGGATCATTGGGATGCGCAAGATCGTCCTACCCCCGGCACCCGAGCCTGCGCCGGAGGAGCCCGCGCCGCCGCAGGTTGAGGTCCCGCCCGCGCTCACCCCTGAGCTGCCTGCCGCAGAGGCGGTCCTATCGACCCCCGAAGCTGGGACGGCGGAGGCCGGTGCCGCGGCACCGGACGCGCCCGAGGCCGATGCTCATCTCGAGACCCCAGCGGCTGCCGCGGCGGCGCCGGCTGCGCCCCTGGCGGAAGCCCCGCCAACAGCGGCTCCAGCGGCAGAAGGACAGGAGGCTGCGCCTCCCGCGGCCGCTGCCCGGCCGGTCCTGGAAGGAGCCCCGGGAGCTGTCCGAATCGCGCCTGTGCGACCTCCCCGCCGCGAGCCCCCGCGGGAAGCGCCCCGAGAGGCCCCTGGCAAGCCGACGGCTCCGCAGCCGACGGCTCCGCCACCCTCCAGGACTCCTCCCGCGGCCGACCGGAGAAGGGCTCCGACCGAGGGGGCGCGACCGCCTTTCCGGCCTGCTCCCCAGATCCACCCCCGCAGGCCGATGCGACGCCTGCCGAGACGCAGGGCGGTCTCTGCGCGGCGTGTGGAGCCAGGGATCGTCGAGGCGCCGCCGCAGGTGGCGGAGGAGATCGAGCTCAGCACGCCGCTCAGCGTGGGAGAACTCGCGACCCGCCTGCATGTTCCGACCGGCGAGGTAGTCCGGCGACTTCTCGACCACGGCGTCCTGGCGGGGATAAACCAACAGGTGCCGGTCGATCTGGCAGCTACCATAGCGGAGGGTTTCGGTACGGAGGTGCGCATGGCGCGCCCGAGCAGCGCCAGGGCCGAAGGCGTAGTCAGGTTCGAGCGGCTCTCGGTGGACGTAGGGGAGGGTGCGGCATCCAGGCCGCCCGTCGTGACCGTGATGGGACATGTCGATCACGGAAAGACGACGCTCCTGGACGCCATAAGGAGCACGAAGGTAGCGGACCAGGAGTTTGGGGGCATAACACAGCACATCGGAGCCTCGGTGGTGGAGGCGGGCGGCCGCAGGATCGTGTTCATCGATACGCCCGGCCACGAGGCGTTTACGGCATTGAGGGCCCGCGGGGCTCAGGTGACCGACATCGCCATCCTGGTGGTCGCGGCCGACGACGGCGTCATGCCGCAGACGGTGGAGGCGCTGAACCACGCCAAGGCCGCCGGCGTGCCGGTAATCGTCGCGGTCAACAAGATGGATCTTCCCCAGGCCAATCCCGACCGTGTGAAGCAGGAACTAGCCGAGCGAGGTCTCGTGCCCGAGGAGTGGGGAGGGGAGACGATCGTCGTGCCGGTCTCGGCCAGGCAGCGTTCCGGCATCGACCACCTGCTGGAGATGATACTGCTGGTCGCCGACCTCCAGGATCTCCGCGCGGACACAGACAGGCCGGCGAGGGGAACGATCATCGAGGCCAGGTTGGACCGCGGGCGGGGCCCGGTGGCCACCGTGGTGATACAGGAGGGCACCCTCAAGATAGGAGACGCCGTTGTGGCGGGCGAGACCCATGGCCGCGTCCGTGCCATGATGGACGCATCCGGCGAACGCGTGGACGCGGCCACGCCATCCATGCCGGTGGAGGTCCTGGGCTTGGCAGACGTCCCGGGCTCGGGCGATCTCCTGGAGGCGGCCAGGGACGAGCGCGCTGCGCGTGCCATTGCCGAAGAGCGGGGCTCGACGCGACGCAGCGCCGCGCAGGCGGCGGCGCGAGCGGCCGGGCCCGCAGAGGAGGCGGGACGCGGCCCGCGGGAACTCAGGCTGATAGTCAAGGCCGACACGCACGGGTCGGTCGAGGCACTCGTGGCCGCTCTGCCGAGGCTCTCACGTCCGGAGGTCGCCGTGACGGTTGTCCACTCGGGTGTGGGGAATGTGATCGAGTCGGATATCATGCTCGCCTCCGCGAGCAAGGCGTTGGTGGTCGGCTTCAACGTTCGACCCGACGGCAGCGTTCGCAAGCTCGCCGAGTCGGAGCACGTTGATGTTCGTCTCTACCGGGTCATATACGAGGCGATCGATGATCTCGAGTCGCTGCGCCGCGGCATGGTTGCGCCTACTACCCAGGAAGTGGCGCTCGGCCAGGCGGAGGTCCGTCAGGTCTTCTCGATCTCAAGGATCGGCACGATTGCCGGTTCGTACGTAACGGATGGGAAGATCACCAGGGGTGCCCTGGCCAGGCTGATCAGGGACGGCGCCGTGGTCTACGAGGGCCGGATCGGCTCTCTGAGGCGTTTCAAAGAGGACGTCAGAGAGGTCGTCGAGGGGTTCGAGTGCGGCATCGGGCTCGAGCGCTTCAGCGACATCAAGGAGAGAGACCTGATCGAGGCCTACGAGATCAAGCAGGTAGCCGCGCAATCCTAGCCCTGCCCCGCGGGGTGGAGGTGCCGGGCGATCATCGTCGGAGTGGCCCGTGCCGAACTGAGCCTTCCCGGCGCGAGGGGGCTCAAGGACAAGCGCCGCCACGTGAAGGGCCTGATCGAGCGCCTGCAGAGCCGGTTTCACGTCAGCGCCGCTGAGATAGACCACCAGGACACCTGGAGGAGGGCCGCCGTAGGGGTCGCGGTCATCACGACCTCCACGTCCCACGCCCACTCGGTGCTGTCTCAGGTCGAGCAGTTCATCGCGCGGCAGGCCGAGTTGGTAATGATGGAGTTCCACACTGAGATAAGGTAGAAGGTGCCATGGGCTTTTCCAGGGCCGAGAGGCTGGCCGAGGTCATCCGGTCGGAAACCAGCGCGATAATCCAGCGGGACCTGCGCGATCCGCGAATCGGGTTCATCTCGGTCACAGATGTGATGGTGAGCGCGGATCTGCGTCATGCCAAGATCTTCGTGAGCGTCTTCGGCGACGACGAGGCCAAGCGGCGCGCCATGCAGGGACTGGAACAGGCCAAGGGCCACATCCGTTCAGAGCTGAGCCGGCGGATAGAGGTGCGCTTCATGCCCGAGATCCTCTTCCGCCTCGACGAGTCGATAGAGCGCGGAGCTCGTGTGTCATCCCTGCTCCGGCAGGTCAGCCGAGAGGAGAGCCGTGGTACCCCGGGCGGCGATAGCGAAGACCCTCAGGAGTGACCCCTCGCCTCTGATCGTCTGCCACGAAGAGCCGGACGGCGACGCTCTTGGATCCAGCCTCGCCCTTGCGCATGCCCTCCGGAAGGTTGGTGGCAGCCCGGCTGTCGCCTGCGCCGACGGCGTGCCGGATGCGCTTGCCTTCCTACCCGGGGCGGCTGAGGTGCTGCGGGCAGTCCCTGACCCCGCTCCGCCGCTGGTCGTAACGATCGAGTGCAGCACTGTAGAGAGGGCCGGGCCGCTGGCGGCGGCCGTGGTGCGGGCGCGGACGGTGGTGGCCATCGACCACCACGCGGAACACGCCCCCTACGCCAGCTTGACAGACTGGGACCCGACGGCTGCCGCGGCCGGTGAGCAGGTAGCGGACCTCATCCGTCTCATCGGTGTTCCATTCGACCGGCCGATTGCGATCTCGCTGCTGACGGCGCTCCTCACCGACACGGGCGTGTTCAGGTTCCAGAACACCAGCCCCCGGACCCTGAGGCTCGCAGCGGAGATGGTGGAGTACGGCGCCAGTATCGCGGAGATCGTCAGGTCGATCTACGAGGAGGTCTCCGTCTCCTCCCTTCGGCTACTCGGCGCGGCACTGGCCGGCCTGAGGCTGCACGAAGGCGGCCGCGTGGCCACTGCCGTGGTCACCCCCAAAATGGCCGCGGATGCCGGCGCAGAGCCCGGCGAGGCAGCGGGCATCGCGGCGGCCCTGCGCACGGTAAGGGGCGTCAGGCTGGCGATCGCCTTCGACGCTACCGGCCCGGAGGTGAGGATCTCCGTGCGGGCGCGCGACGGAGCCCGCGCCGACACTGTGGCTGCCGTCTTTGGGGGAGGCGGACACCCCGGGGCAGCAGGGGCCGAAACCTCCGGCCGGCTGGAGGAGGCGGTGCAGGCCGCCCTCGATGCCGCGTCCAGGGAGATCGCCGCTGTCCGGGATCTGGGAGGAACCGATGACTGAGGCAACCGCCGATCCGGGACGCACCCCCTCAGGGGTGCTCAACCTTCTGAAACCCCCGGGAATGACCTCACATGACGTGGTGGACGTCTTGCGCAGGCTCACGGGCGTGCGAAGGATAGGCCACACCGGCACGCTGGACCCGGGCGCGTGCGGAGTCCTGGTACTCTGCGTCGGGCGTGCGACACGGATAGCCGAGTTCCTCACAGGCCAGGAGAAGGGATACCGAGCGGAGTTCACATTCGGCGTGGATACGGACTCGGGGGACGCCTACGGGGAGGTGCTCTCCCAGGTAGAGGCGACAGGCCTGCGCCGCGAGGAGGTGGAGGCGGCCCTGGCGGAGTTCACAGGCGAGATCCAGCAGGTTCCCCCAATGGTCTCTGCGGTCAAGGTGGGCGGCCGCCGGCTCTACGAGCGGGCGCGAAGGGGGGAGTCGATCGAGGTCCCCGCGCGGCGGGTCGAGATCTCGGAGTTCCGCCTGATCGAGTTCACGCCGGGGATCAAGCCGAGGGCGCTCGTGAACGTGGAGTGCACAAAGGGGACCTACATACGTGCGCTGGCAAGGGACCTGGGCGTGCGCCTCGGGGTCGGCGCCCACGCGTCGTTCGTGCTCCGCACGCATGTTGGAGGCCTCCCACTGGAGAGAAGCCTGACCCTGGAGGAGATCGCGGCCGTTGCATCGGCGGGCCGCCTCGACAGCGCAATGGTGAGCGTTGATGAAGCGCTGGCCGACATGCCGGCCGTGGAGTTGACGCCTTCCCAGCGGCGCCAGGTGTTGGATGGGGGAGCCATTCCGCTCTTCCAGATCCCCGGTTGGCAGCAGATGTCCATCGGCACCGAGGTGAGGCTGCGGGATCGCTGGGGTGTGCTGGCGATCGGCCGCGTGGAGCAGGGACGCCTCCAGCCGATCCGAGTACTCAGGGGCGACGGCACATGAAGGTCTTCGCAGGGCTTGACGGATACGCCCCAGGGGGGAAGCGCGTCTGCCTCGCTGTTGGAACATTCGACGGCATGCACAGGGGACATCGCGCGGTGGTAGCCGCGCTCGCGGGAGTCGCCGCGGCTGAAGGCGGCGAAGCGGTGGCGGTTACCTTTGACCCTCACCCGGTGTCGGTGGTGGCGCCCACCGGGAGGGCGCATCTGCTCAGCACGATCGACGAGAGGATCGAGCTGTTCGCCGCAAGCGGCGTGGACAGCCTGCTGGTTTTGCGCTTCGACGAGACGATGCGCGAGATGCGGGCCGAAACCTGGCTGGGGCTGGTGGAGGAGCACCTGTACCCCAGCCACCTTGTTATCTCCTCCTCGCATACATTCGGGAGAGACCGAAGGGGCGGGGCAGAGATGCTGATCGAGTGGGGACGGAGGAGAGGCGTAGGGATCGTCGTGGTCCCTCCGGTCAGCAACGGGGGCACTACGATAAGCAGCACCGCCATACGGGAGCGGCTCCGGGCGGGCGACGTCAGGACGGCGGCGCAGTGGCTCGCCCGGTGGTATGGACTCCGCGGAGTGGTAGTCGCGGGGAGCGGGATGGGCAGACGGTTGGGATTCCCGACCGCCAACCTGAGTCACCACCCGGAGAAGGTACTGCCGGGCCACGGCGTGTATGCGGCCTACGCCTCCGTCGGCGGGACCGACTATCCGGCCGCGGTCAACCTGGGGGTGAGACCGACCTTTGGGGGAGACCGCGTGGTCGTCGAGGCTCACCTCATAGGGGCAGAGCTCGAC
>JBBIJB010000047.1:0-7170 GCA_037446215.1 Armatimonadota bacterium | reverse complement strand
TCCCGCCGGAGGTGACGACCCGCGCCGAGCTGTTCGACCTCTACGGCCGGGAGATAGAGATCCGCTTCGTCGAGCGACTGCGCGAGGAGGAGACGTTTGCCGACCCGGGGGATCTGGCGGTCCAGGTCTCAATAGACGTCATGAGGGCGGCAAGATTGCTGGAGATCGAGCAGCGGAGCGAGATCGCCTAGGCGCAGCCTGGGTTTGCGCGGCCGGCCGCGGCTGTGCTAGTATTGAAGGGACCCCGGCTGGGAGGAGCGCGGCTCCGGCGACCTCATGGCCGAGGGTGTAGTATTGCCCGTCCGAGATGCGGGCCCAGGAGGAGCGACGATGCTCAAGCGCGAGCAGAAGCAAGGCATAGTCGGCAAGTTCCAGCGCCACGGCGGCGACACCGGCTCGCCCGACGTCCAGGTGGCGCTGTTGACCGAGAGGATCAACCACCTGGCGCAACACCTTCAGCAGCACGCGAAGGACTACCACTCTCGCCGCGGCCTCCTGAAGATGGTGGGGCAGCGCAGGCGGCTGCTCGCCTATCTCGAGCGGACGGACGTGACCTCCTACCGCCGGCTCGTGGAGGCGCTGGGGCTGCGCCGCTAGCCAGCTTCCGATTCGGCGGAGTGAACGGGCTCCCAGTAGGCAACAATACAGCCATAGGAAGGGCGGAATACTGATGGACCTTTCAGCACAGGTGACCCGTGCCACGGCTGAGGTCGGGGGCAAACTAGTCGTGTTTGAGACCGGCCTGCTCGCCAGACAGGCGGGAGGAGCCGTCACGGTTACCCACGGGGAGACCGTGGTGCTCGTGGCCGCCACCATGTCGGAGCAGCCCCGCCAAGGCATAGACTTCTTTCCCCTGACGTGTGACTTCGAAGAGAAGATGTACGCCGCCGGGAAGATCCCCGGCGGATTCTTCAAGAGGGAGGGACGGCCGGGAGAGAGGGCGATCCTCACCTCGCGTCTCATCGACAGGCCGATACGGCCGCTCTTCCAGAAGGGTTTCCGCAACGACGTGCAGGTAGTCGCCACGGTCCTCTCGACCGACCAGGAGCACGATCCCGGGGTTGCCGCCGTCAACGGCGCCTCCGCGGCCCTGATGCTCTCTGGTATTCCCTTCGAGGGACCGATAGGCGCCGTGCGGGTAGGGCTTCTGGGCGATCAGCTCGTCGTCAACCCCTCGCTTCGTCAGATCGAGGAGGAGAGCAGACTCGACCTCGTGGTCGCGGGCACCGAAGGCGCCATCATCATGGTGGAGGCCGGCGCGGACGAGGTCCCCGAGGAGACGCTCATCGAGGCGATCGAGCTGGCGCACGCCGAGATCAAGCGGCTCGTCTCCGCCCAGCGGCAGCTTGCGAAGGCCGCGGGCAAGCCCAGGCGCGAGGTCGCCCTCTACGGCCCGGATCCGGGCCTGGAGAAGGAGGTCCGAAGCGCCGCTTGGCCGCTCGTCCGGGAGGCTCTTGCGCAGCCGGACAAGATGGCGCGAGAGGACGCCCTGAGGGCCGTCGGGCTCGATGTGGCATCCCGCCTCCAGGAGCGGTTCCCTGACGCGGGCTCGCAGGTCTCGGAGATAATCTCCGCAGTCACCAAGGAGGAAGTCCGTCGAAGGATCATCGAGGACGGGGTACGCCCGGACGGCCGGTCGCCCAAGGAGATACGCCCCCTTGCCTGTGTGGTTGGGCTCCTGCCCAGGACGCACGGCTCCGGTCTGTTCCAGCGCGGCCAGACGCAGGTCCTCTCGATCACCACACTTGGCACCGGTGAGGATGAGCAGCGGCTCGACGACATCGGAATCCGAGAGGTCAAGCGGTACATGCACCACTACACCTTCCCGCCGTTCTCCGTTGGCGAGGTACGCCCGCTGCGCAGCCCCGGGAGGCGGGAGGTCGGGCACGGGGCCCTCGCGGAGCGGGCTATCGAGAGGATGATCCCGCCCCAGGAGCAGTTCCCATATGCCATCCGCGTGGTCTCGGAGGTGCTGGAGTCAAACGGCAGCACCTCGATGGCCTCGGTGTGCGCCTCGACGCTGTCGCTGATGGTCGCCGGGGTCCCGATTAGGGCCGCGGTGGGCGGCATCGCCATGGGTCTGGTTACCGGCGACGGCGGGAAGTACGCGGTCCTGACAGACATCCAGGGCATCGAAGACGCAATGGGCGACATGGACTTCAAGGTGGCCGGCACCCGGGTCGGGGTTACGGCGCTGCAGATGGACATCAAGGTCTCGGGGCTGACCGGCCGACTGCTCGCCGAGGCGCTGGAGCAGGCCAAGGAGGCGCGCATGGTCATCCTGGACGCCATGGCCCACGCGCTGCCCTCTCCCAGGACCTCCCTCTCCACCTATGCTCCTCGAATCCTCACGATACACATCAACCCGGACAAGATCCGCGACATCATCGGACCGGGCGGCAAGGTGATAAACAAGATTACCGCCGAGACAGGCACCAAGATCGACATCGAGCAGGACGGAAGGGTGATGATCGCCTCGACCAACGAGGAGGCCGGACGGCGGGCCGCATCAATGGTGGAGGGGATCGTGCGCGAAGTCCAGGCCGGGGAGGCCTACCGGGGGAGGGTCACCCGTCTCGTGAGCTTCGGCGCCTTCGTGGAGGTGCTCCCCGGCAAGGAAGGGCTCGTGCACATATCCGAGCTCTCGTACGAGCCCGTGGGCCGGGTCGAGGATGTGGTGAAGGTAGGGGACGAGATCGACGTCAAGGTGAAGCAGATCGATAGCATGGGCCGCATCAACCTGACCCACCGGGGCACCCGCACCCCCCCGCCCGGATGGGAGGAGGAGATCGACGAGCCGCAGCCCGCCGGCCTCACGCACCGTCCTCGTCCGTCGTCGAGGGCGCCGGGCGATAGGCCCCGGGGAGGCGGCCGTCCTCCGCGGCGTCGGGGCAACGGAGGCCCGCCAAGGCGCGCCCCCGGCTAGCCTCCGGGACTGCCCCGGAACAGAGCCTCATGGACTACACTCGGAGATCTACCCTTCCGAATGGGATCAGGATCCTCTCTGAGGCTATGCCTCATGTCCGGACGGCTACCCTCGGCGTCTGGGTTGGGTCGGGCTCCAGGTACGAGGGCGACGAGGTCCAGGGGATCTCGCACTTCCTCGAGCACCTCTTCTTCAAGGGCACCCACGGCCGCACCGCCCTGGATATCGCCCAGGCAGTGGACTCGCTGGGCGGCCTGATGAACGCCTTCACGGACAAGGAGCACACCTGCTTCTACGTAAAGGTCCTGGCCAACCACCTCCCAGCGATCGTCGAGCTCCTCGCGGACATGCTGCAGAACTCGGCCCTGGACGCCGGCGCGATAGAGCGGGAGCGGCAGGTGATAACGGAAGAGATCAGCATGTACGAGGACTCCCCGGACGAGCTCGTGCAGGACCTGATCGCGCAGACGATCTGGAACGGCCACCCGCTGGGACGGCCGGTGATCGGGACGCGCGCCTCGGTCTCGCGGATGAGGCGGGAGGACTTCGTAGGCCACATCGGGACGCAGTATCGCGCCGACAACCTGGTAGTAGCCGCGGCCGGAGACGTGGACCATGCTCTCGTGGAGGAGGTCGTCGCACGCCACTTCGGCGGGCTCGACGGCAGGATCGGCGCCCGGCCGACCGAGGTGCCTGTGCCGGAGCCGGCCATCTCGGTGCGCAGCAAAGAGATCGAGCAGGTGCACCTCTGCCTGGCGACACGCGGGAAGGCGCAGGCGGACGAGTGCCGGTATCAACTCGCGATCCTCGACCACCTGCTCGGCGGAGGCATGAGCAGCCGCCTCTTCCAGGAGATACGGGAGAAGAGGGGCCTCGTCTACACGATAGCCTCGTACACAGCCTCCTACCGGGAGGGGGGCATGTTCGTGATCTACGCGGCCATGAGTCCTCAAAACGGCCCCGAGGTCATCCGGCTCGTGTTCGAGGAGATAGGCGCGCTGGGAGCGGGGCTCTCCGAGGAGGAGCTCTGCAGGGCGAAGGAGTCGCTGAAGGGGAGCATCATGCTCTCGCTCGAGAGCACCGGGAGCCGGATGAGCAAGCTCGCCCGCTCTGAGCTGTATCACGGCAGGCAGCTGGATCTCGACGAGCTCATCGGGAAGATAGACGCGGTCACCTCAGAGGAGGTGCGCGGGCTCGTCTGGGAGACTTTCGGGCCGGGCCGGGTGGCGATGGCCGCAATTGGCCCGTTCGACGGGAACCGTGCCTCACGAGAGGCGCTCGAGGGCGCTCTCTGCAGATCAACGGACCTCCTAGACCCTGCGGGCCTGCACCGCTAGGCGGCCGGGGCCACACGCGCTGCGCCGGCGGGAGTTGGCCGGGCCGGCGTCGAACCAACCGCAAATGCGACCTCTTAGAGTAGCGGTGAGCGGAGCCGCGGGCCGGATGGGCCGGGCATCGGTGCGGGCGATAGCCCGCGAGCAGGAGATGTCGCTGGTGGCGGCCCTGGACCTTTCCCCGGCGTCGGGGCGAGACGCGGGGGAGTGCGCCGGGATCGCCGGCCTGGGCGTCGCCATCACAGACGACCTCCAGGCGATGCTCGCATCTTCCCCGGACGTGATGGTGGAGTTCGCTCCCGGTGAAGCCGCGGCCGCCCACGCACGGGCGGCGATCGAGGTAGGTATCTCCCCTGTCGTCGGCAGCACGGGGATCTCGGTCGAGTCAATCGAGGGTCTGCGCGTCCTTGCCGCCGACCGGAAGATCGGCGCCGTCGTCGCGCCCAACTTCGCTGTGGGCGCAGTCCTGATGATGGAGTTCGCGCGTATGGCCGCTCCCTTCTTTCCCAGCGCTGAGGTGGTGGAGCTCCATCACGACCGCAAGCGCGACGCGCCGTCGGGTACCGCTGTCAAGACCGCCCAGATGATAGCCTCCGGCCGCGGGGAGCGCCCCCCGGCCGCGGTACAGGAGGAGGAGATGGTTCCCGGGGCACGCGGAGGGGTGGTCGAGGGGGTGCACATCCACAGCGTGCGCCTGCCTGGCCTTGTGGCCCACCAGGAGGTGATCTTCGGGGGCGTGGGGCAGACCCTGGCGATCCGCCACGACTCCCTCTCGGAGGAGTCGTTCATGCCGGGCCTGCTGTTGGCAATCCGCCGGGTACGCGCACTCGACCAACTGGCCTACGGACTGGAGTCCTTGCTGGGGCTCTCGACGGCGAGGGGGGAACGCTAGTGGCCGCTCTGGCACGAGTAGCGGTGGTGGGCGCCACCGGGCTGGTGGGAGGCGCGATGGTCAGGCTGCTGGAGGAGCGATCCTTCCCGACATCGAGGCTGCGCCTGTTCGCCACGGCCCGCTCCGCCGGCCGAGAGATGGAGTTCCGCGGGGGCCCGGTGGTCGTGGAGGAAAAGGGCGAGGGGATACTGGATTCCGACGTTGTCCTCTTCGCCGGGGGAGATGACGCGAGCCGGAGGTACGCGTGGGAGGTGGCCGGTCGCGGAGGAGTGGCCATCGACAACTCCTCGACATGGCGCCTCGATCCCCGGGTTCCGCTGGTGGTCCCTGAAGTGAACGGCCATGCCCTCGAGGGTCATCAAGGGGTAATCGCCAATCCCAACTGCTGCGCAGTCGCGCTCGTCATGGCCCTCAAGCCGCTCCACCAGGCGGCAGGGGTTCGAAGGTGCTTCGTCGCTACCTACCAGTCGGTCTCGGGCGGAGGTCTGGACAACATGCAGGCGCTGCTCCGCCAGTCGCGGGCGCTCCTGGAAGAGCCGGCCGCGCTTGAGCGAGGGGACTCGGCGCGGATCGAGGAGCTGACCGAGACGCCCTCGCCGGTCGCCTTCAACGTCAGGCCCCAGTGGCGGTGGGAGGCCGGTGGGGAGACCGAGGAGGAAGTCAAGATCGTTGCGCAGACCAACAAGATCCTGGAGGCGGACGTCGGCGTGAGCGTCACGACCGTCAGGGTCCCGGTCGTCGTGGGTCACACGCTGGTGGTCCACCTTGAGACGGAGCGCAGACTGGGGCCTGCGGAGGCGCGGGCAGTCCTCGATGCGATGCCCGGAGTTGAGGTCGTGGACGAACCCTCTGCGGACCTTGTACCCACACCGCTCTCCGCGGCCGGGCGAGATCCGGTGCTGGTCGGCAGGATAAGGCCGGATCCGACCTCGGAGCACGGCCTGCGCCTTGTCGTCTGCTCCGACAACCTGAGGAAGGGCGCGGCCCTGAACGCGGTGCAGATAGCCGAGCACGTGGTGGGCATGCGCGCGGAGCAAGGGGCATAGGATCACGGGGCAGGAGGGGGAGGGCGATGGCGGTGTTTGGCCAGGTTGTTACAGCAATGGTCACGCCTTTCGGGCACACGGGAGAGGTCGACTACGCCCGTTCGGCCGAGTTGGCCCTCAGGCTTGTGGAAGAAGGCAGCGACGCGCTGGTCGTGGCTGGAACCACCGGGGAGTCGCCGACGCTCAGGGATGACGAGAAGATCCAGTTGTTCGGCGTGGTGAAGAGGGCGGTTGGGCAGCGCGCGAAGGTGATCGCCGGAACAGGGACCTATGACACGGCGCACTCGATCCACCTCTCGAGAGAGGCGCACAGGGCAGGCGCGGACGGGCTGCTGCTCGTTAACCCCTACTACAACAGGCCCTCCCAGGACGGCCTCTACGCCCACTTCAAGGCCGTGGCAGAGAGCACCCCACTGGCGACGATGCTGTACAACATCCCCGGGCGGACCGGCGTGAACTGCTCGCCGGAGACGATCGCCCGCCTGGCCGAGGTCCCAAACATCGTGGCCGTCAAAGAAGCCGCCGGCAGCCTGGATCAAGTCTCGGAGATCAGGATGCGGACCCCGGACCGGTTCCTTATCTACAGCGGCGACGACAGCCTGACCCTTCCCAAGCTGGCAGTCGGAGCCACCGGGGTCGTCAGCGTGGCCGGAAACCTGGTCGGCGGGGAGATTGGGCAGATGATACGGTCATTCGGGGAGGGGCGGCCCCGTGAGGCGCTGGAGATCCACCGAAAGCTCTGGCCGCTCTTCAAGGTCTTGTTCATAACGACCAACCCGGTACCGGTCAAGTGTGCGTTGCGGCTTGCAGGCTTCGACTGCGGGGGCGTCAGGCTACCGTTGGTCGAGGCGACCGCTCGGGAAGAGGAGCAGATAGGGGCCGTGCTCGGCTCGCTCGGTCTGGCCGCCGGAGGACAGGGGTCGGGCAGGAGTTGATGTGACCACGCGGCCCCACCGGGAGCGCCTCTTTGCT
>JBBIJB010000046.1:0-19072 GCA_037446215.1 Armatimonadota bacterium | reverse complement strand
GCGACAGCAGATTCAGTCGGACCAGCTCCAGCGTGTCCATGCATCTGGGACGGGCCACGTCTGACTCCCGTCTGCAAGGGATTGTACCGAGGCAGGTGCGCCCGTACAATACGGTGTTCGGGATCTATCTGAACCTACACAGAGGCGACGAGACCGGCCTCCTGGGCTGAACCCCAAGGGGAAAGGTTGGGAGCGCTCACCATACCCCCGGCCCCCGCTATCGGGGGCCGGGTTCGTGTCATATGCGTGAGGAGGAGCCGCCGGGCAGTTACTTCTTCCTCTTGCCCTCGGCCTCTGCCTCCTTGCGGTCCTCTTCGGTGAACTTCACGTCGTCTACACCACGGCTCCGGTAGCCCGAGATGCCGGTGGACATCGCCGCCCAGGCCGCCGCGGTTCCCTTGGCGGTCTTGTCGAAGGCGAGCGTGGACGCCTGCTTGAATCCGACCGCCATCGCGTCCTCTATCGCGGCCAGGTCCGCGCTGAGGAAGACGAACTGCCAGCCGTTCAGATCCTGCTTCTCGCGGATCATCCTGGTGATCTGGCCCATGCGGAACTCGCGGCTCGAGTTCTCCTGGCCGTCGGTGACGACCACCATGACGACCTGCGACGGCCTCTCGGGCTGGCTCATGCCGGCGATCCGCTGCTCGAGGTCGTTGATGCCCTGCCCGATGGCATCCAGCAAGGGCGTCGACGCGCGGGGAACGTAGGCCTCGCGGGTGAGCTCCGGGATCTCCGCGATCGGCCTGAACTGGTGGATGACCTCGTAGGGGTCCTGCGTGTCGAACTGGACGAGGGTCAGCGTCGCCCTCTCGGGCCTCTTCTTCTGCTCGCCCAGGAAGGCGTTGAAGCCGCCGATCGTGTCGTCCCTGATGCTCTCCATCGACCCGGTGCGGTCGAGGATGATGCTGATGTGCGTGTAGTCGCTGTCCACCTCTCACTCCCCCTCAGTTGGTCTTGGTGACTGCTTCGAACCAGTGCCGCGCGCCGTGTGAACCGGACAATCGACTGGGCCATCCGTTGGCTCCGCCCCTATCCCCTCCTGGCCCAACGCGACGGAATCGAAGAAGGATTGTAGTTCGCCAGAGCGAACAACCCTCTCTAGCGAAGAGGGCCGGCAACAAGGGCAATAGGCGCATAGAGAAGCATCTTTTCCTCTCTACCCAGCGCGATCCACGTAAGCATAGTATACCCACAATAGCGAATCTTGTCAAGACTATAGCGAAAGAAAGGGGGGGCTTGCCTAGTAGTTACCGCCGGGCCAGCGGAGTGCCCACAGGCCCCTGTGCGCGGTCCTGGCCAGGCGCTGGCAGGTTACGAGCAGGCCCGTGTACCGGACGTTGGGGGGCACCGTCATTACCTGCGCGTAGCCCTCGCGGACTACGAGCACATTGAACAGGCTCCCGTCCGGCAGCCAGACATACGCCAGGAGCCGCCCGTATCGGTCCAGTGTCTGGACGTCCGTCTCGAGCCCCACGGACCTGCCGTCCAGGTGCCGCCTCGTGAAGGCCGCGGCCAGGCTGCCCATCGCCTGGATGGCCGCCCTGGACTCTCCCGACCTCCGGGCGTCCCTGTTCAGCTTGTCGCCCGGGTGCAGTTCGGGTGTGTCGACTCCGAGCAGCCGCACCCTTCTTACAGCGCCCCCGGTCAGGACGTGGATGGTGTCTCCGTCAACAACGCGCACCACGGTACCCGCAGCCAGCGCCGCCGGGCGCGGAGGGCTGACGCAGGGAGCCGCGGCCGGGGTCTGGCCGTCCTGCATGCCGGCCAGGGACGCCGCCGTCAGGAGAGCCGAGAAGAGGGCTGCCGCGACACCCATCTTGAATGCCTTCGGTCGGCCGGTGCGACAATCCTCCGGGCTCGTGCTGGCGGTTGGGAGTCCGCCCATTACAGGCCTGATCCCGCATGACCGCTCCGCAGGAGATCCGAGGAGGAATACCCGCCGGTGCGGGAAATTGCCTCAGAGACGAGGGACGGGCGAAGGCCAGGGGGTGAGTCGTGGGGGAGAATCCGAAGGAGACAGGGCTTGAGTACGGGACCCCGCTGCGCCGGCTGCGGGACGACCTCGGGGTGACCCTGACCGACCTGGCCGAGCGAGCCGGGATCTCGCCTTCCTACCTGTCGGAGCTGGAGCGGGGGCTCAAGAGGCCCTCCACGGACGTCCTGGCGCGGCTGGCCGAAGCGCTGGGGATGTCACCCAGCACCCTGCTGGCGTACATCGAGTCGATGACCTCACTGGAGGGCGAACGGGCAAAGGTCGAGGAGGAAGAGGGGGTGGCGCTGCGGATGGCAGCAGAGGCCCAGGAGGATGCGCCCAGGGCGCCGCGCTACCGTCCCCCTGCGGCCGAGCTGTTGCGCGGCAAGATCGATGCCTTCATGGCGGTGAGAAGGGCCAAGCCCCAGCCCGGCCCGCCCGAGGAGCAGGAGGAGGGGCAAGAGGGGCTGGTCTGGGAGCTGATCAGGGCCGCGAGGGGTCTGCCCGAGGAGGATGTGAGGCTGCTGGTCGACCTGGCCAGGCGGCTGCGGGCGGGGAGGCGGATAGGAGGGTATTGAGCGAGGCAGCGCAACGCCTACGGGCGCGGAATCCCGAGTAGCAGGTAGCCGGCCTCCTCCGCGTGCCGGCCCTGGGCGTCCAGCCGCAGGTAGGTTTCAAGCGCTCGGAGCGCGGCCGCGTAGTGAGACCTCATCAGCTCCGCGTTGCGGCTCGCACGGGCGAGCTCCAGATGGACCAACCCGAGCCAGTAGTAGGGCTCTGCCCAGGCGGGCCGGCCCGAGACTATCGTCTCGAGCCCCCGCAACGAGCCCAGGGTGTCCTTCCGGCGCAGGAGGACCTTGACGAGGCGGAACCTGACCTCGTGATCGCCCGGGGCCAGCGCGAGGTGACCCTGGTAGGCGAGGATGAGGGCCTGATCGATGTGTCTCGACAGGTCGTCGCGCTCGAAGAGGGCGGGCCGGGCGGTGAGCTCGATCGCGGCGGCCTGCTCGAGGGCATGCATCGCGGGCTGATGCCTGCCAAGGTCGTGGAGGCACTTACCGACGAAGTAGAGGACCGTCGCCCGCTCCTCGGCCGGGAAGCGGGTGCCAGTCAGCGCCTCCTCGCCCTCGGCTACGGCCTCGCCGCACCGTTCCCAGTAGAACAGCCCGGAGACCAGCCAGAGTCGAACCTCATGGTTGCTGGGTGCCCGGTGCTTCGCCTCCCGCAGCAGCTCCACGGCCAGGCGGTACTCCATGACGTTCACCCAGAGCCTTCCCAGCACCACGTACGCTTCGATCAGCGCAGGATCGGCCGCGATAGCCTTCTGGCACGCCTCCACGGCGGCGGCGACGTTCGGCTCGTCGATCGCGGCCTTGCAGGCCTCAAGCATCTCAGCGGCAGCGGGCTGAGCCTCTACGCTGCCCGCGATCGCGCCCACCATGATCAGGATCAAGGCAGCGCGGATCAGCCACCTGGGCGGCCCGCCCGCTGCGCGCGTACCGTGGCTCACGGCCGACCCCTCTCCTACATCAGATCCATGAACTCCTCGGCCGGCAGGCGGGGCATGTAGACGTCGGCCTCCACGACGTAGTCGCCGGCCCCGGACACCTTGACGTTGAACCCCTTGCTGGGCCAGAGCAGGGCTCTTCCCTGCCGAGGACCGCGATCGCGAAGCGCGCCGGTCGCCGGGCTGCTTCGCCGGGGCGAGGAGGTATCCTTCAGCGGCGGTCTCCCCATTGCGCGGGTAAGACGCCGGCAACGAAGTGTCCGCGACGAGCGTCCGCGTTCCTGATGGGTGCGCGGGCGCTGTGCTTTCTCGGATCACCTCTTCCCTGCGGGGTTGCGCCGGTGGGGGCCGTACTCCCGGGACTTACAGGGAGGTGGGGAGCCATGCCACTCCGGTCGAGAACGGCCGGGCTGAAGATGCGGGACGCATTGTGCCCGGGTGGGCGGTGCATGCGGAGGTGTGAGCACGAGGTCCTGCGCCTGTGGCGCGATGACGACGGCCGGTGGTGGGGGCGGTTCAGGTGCCTCTTCTGCGAGCACGTGTGGCAGGACGCCCTGAACCTGCGCGGCGGCAGGAATATCGTCTCGACCCGTGAGCTGCGGGCGAGGGCGGACCTGCGGGATATCCCGCGGCGGTGAGAGGGCGGGCCGTCCCTATTGACTTCTGTCAAAGCTTCGCCGGGTCGGCCGGCCCTACCATAGAAGAGGATGGGGCGCTGCCGCATGGCCGAAGCGGCTGCCCCGATCTCGCCGCAGGAGGTGCGCGGTGGCTGCGAGCCAGTGCCCGGGCCAGGACAAGCGGTTTTGGAAGCCGACGGACGTCTTCGAGATGCCGTGCTCCCACTGCGGCGAGACCCTGGAGTTCTGGAAGGACGACCTGCGCCGCCGCTGCCGCTCGTGCGGCCAGCTCGTGGCCAACCCGCGGTTCGACCTCGGCTGCGCGCAGTGGTGCCAGTTCGCGGCGAAGTGCCTCGGGCAGCCGACCGGTGACGCGGGGGAGGCGCTCGTGGATGCGCTGATCCGCGAGATGAAGTCGGCCCTCGGCGGCGACCAGGGCCGGGTCCGCCACTCGCTCGCGGTGCTCGACTGCGCCGAGCAGATCTTCAGCGGCGAGGGCGGCGACCCGCTGGTCGTGCGGGCGGCCGCGGTTCTGCGCGGCGTCGAGGAGCAGGCGCCGTCTAGGGCCGGCGCTATCCTAGAGCGCCTGGGCGTGGACGCCGAGCGCTCAGGCCAGGTCCTACGGATCATAGGCGGCAACGGTTCGGCCGCCGGTTCGGTTCTCGACGTCGACACAACCGAGTCCCGGATCGTGCGGGACGCCGAGCGTCTTGCGTCGATCCCCGACGAGGCCCAGGCCCTGGTCGATCGTTCCTACCGCACCACTACCGGCCGCGCCATAGGCCGCGAGGCCGTCGCGCGCGGGGCAGGCGGTCGCCGCGCAGGTCACGACGGTGTGACCGGCGAAGCCGGGTAGGCGTCGTCTACGTGGCCGGCCAGACTGCTGCCGACTCCTCAGCAGGCGTGCGTGAGCAGACCGAGCAGGTGCTCGGCAAGATCGACGATCTCCTGGCCGCGGCCGGGACGGACAAGTCGAGGCTGCTGACCGCCACGGTCTATCTGTCAGACATCCGCTACTTCGATGATATGAACGCGGTCTGGGAGGCGTGGTCACCGCCGCTATGCCCTAGCCGCTGGGCACACGCACCGGCTCTGCCTGGGCACAGGTGGCCCAAGCCCACCGGTCCGGTGTATGATTGGCGAGGCGCGACGCCGCCAAGACAGACGACTCGGTTCCTGGGAGGTCCCCGTGGCAGGAGGCATCACATCCGTTCTGGTCCTCGGTCTTGGAAAGGTCGGCTCCCTGGTTGCCACCCTGCTCCACGAGACAGGATTCGCGGTGACAGGCGCGGATGTGGGTGATCAGGCCGGGCTTCCCTTCCCCGTCTTGAACCTGGATGCGGGCCGCCCGGGCGAGCTGGCCCGGATCGGCGGGTTCGACGCGGTCGTCTCCTGCCTTTCCTACAGGTTCAACGTCGGCATCGCCTCCACCGCGCACGAGCTAGGCATACACTACTTCGATCTGACCGAGGACGTGGGGACGACCCAGGCGATCGTCCAGATGAGCGGCAGCGCGCGGGCGGTGATGGCGCCGCAGTGCGGGCTCGCGCCGGGGTTCATAGCGATAGTCGGCGCCGCCCTGGCCCAGCCGTTCGACCAGATCCGGAGCATCCGGCTGCGGGTCGGGGCGCTACCCCAGCACCCGACAGGCCTGTTGGGGTACGCGTTCAACTGGTCGCCCGAGGGCGTGGTGAACGAGTACCTCAACGACTGCGAGGTCATAGAGGACGGCGTGCACAAGTGGGTCTCCGCGCTCGAGTGGCTGGAGACGATCGTGATCGGAGGGGTGCAACTCGAGGCGTTCACGACGTCGGGTGGGCTCGGCACCATGTGCGACACCTTCAAGGGGCGCGTCCTGAACCTGGACTACAAGACGATCCGCTACCCGGGCCACGCCAAGGTGATGAACTTCTTCTTCCACGAGCTGCTGATGCGCGAGGACAGGAAGCGGGCGGGCGAGATACTCGTGCACGCGAAGCCGCAGGTCAACGAGGACGTCGTCTACATCCACGCCGCGGTGGAGGGGTGGAGGGGGGGGCGCCTCTCGCGCGAGGAGTTCGTGAGGGCCTACTACCCGCTCGAGATCGCCGGCGACCGCTGGCGGGCCATCTCGTGGACGACCGCCGCCTCCGCCTGCGCGGTGGTGGAGATGGTGAGCAACGGGACGCTGCCGGGAGAGGGCCTGATCAGGCAGGAGGAGATCCCGCTCACGGAGTTCCTCAAGACCAGGAACGGGCGGCTGTACGACCACGAGCCGAGCCAGTCCCGCGGGACGTGAACAGGCCCGGGCAGATCGCCCGGGCCCGCCTTTTTCTTTCCCGTATATGCTTCGCGAAGAGGCCTCCCTGGGAGGCAATCTGGGCGAACGCGCTAGACGACTACCCGAACCCCCGTAGCCTGCGGGCCCTTCTGGCCCTGCGTCTGGGTGTACTCGACCTTCTGACCCTCCGAGAGAGACCTGTAGCCCTCGCCCTCGATGCCGCTGAAATGCACGAACAGGTCCTTCGACCCGTCGTCAGGAGTGATGAAGCCGTACCCCTTCTCGGCGTTGAACCACTTGACCGTTCCTGTTGCCATGTTGTTGCCACCTTATCTTGCAGGCTACCACAGACCCTACTTTCTTCTGCGACGCCCGCTGATTGTCTCACGGACCGGCCGATAGTGCAATCACCCCCAGGCCCTTGACCCGGGTCTCTTCGTCCTCTACTATCTACTTGTCAGGTAACATGACAAGTGCGTTCCCGCCTTTGCCACGCCGGCAGGTGGCCCCGATGGGATGAGGCGAGACACCAAGCGGACCCAAGCGGCTTCTCCCCGTCACCGGCAGGCAGGCCTCGCCCCGGTGGCCCGCGAGACGCTCTCGCGGCGGGCCGCGCACTCGCTGATCGTCGGCATCCTCCGCGGCCGCTTCCGGCCGGGTGAGCCGCTTCCCTCGTCCGGGGATCTCGCTGCCGAGCTCGGGGTCAGCAGGCCCGTGGTCCGCGAGGCCCTGAAGATCCTGGACACCCTTGGGATGGTCGAGAGCCGTCAGGGCCGGGCGAGCCGGGTGAGCGGCCGCTCCTCGTGGCGCGACCTATCACACGAGATCCTGGCCGCCAGGATCGAGATCGGGGCGGTCGACGACATCCTGAGGGAGAGCCTGGAGCTGCGCCGGGTGGTCGAGACCGAGGCCGCGGGACTGGCCGCGGAGCGCGCCACGGACGACGACCTCGGCGCGATGCGCGGGCGCCTGGAGGGGCTGGAGGGGGCCAGCGGCGATCCCGAGGCGTACGCGGCCCACGACGTCGCCTTCCACGACGCGGTGCTGGGGGCGACCCACAACCGGCTCTTCCTTCAGCTGATCGACTCGATGCGCGAGCTCCTCATGTTCGTACGAAAGGTCAGCGTCACCGCGACGGCCGGGCGGATATCTGAGTCGCTCGAGGGCCACCGGAAGCTCTTCGCGGCGATCGAGGCCCGATCGCCGGAGGCCGCGCGCAGGGCGATGGCCGACCATCTGAGGTGGGCGGAGCAGGTGAACGTCGCCGGCGCCCGGGCGGCGAGGGGCCCATGACCGGCGTCGTGGCCAACATCATGCGCTTCGCGGTGAACGACGGGCCCGGCATCCGCACGACCGTCTTCCTCAAGGGATGCCCTCTCCGGTGCCAGTGGTGCCACAATCCCGAGACGATCAGCCCGCGCCAGGAGATCGCCGTTCGCGAGGACCGGTGCATCGGGTGCGGGGCATGCGTGGAGGCGTGCGAGGAGGGTGCGACCCTGCGCGTAGATGGAGCCCTCGTCTTCTCGCGCGCGTCGTGTGTCCGCTGCGGCCGATGCGTGGAGGCCTGTTGCTCCGGTGCGAGGGGTCTCGTCGGCCGCGAGATGACTGCGGAGGAGGTCGTGGAGGAGATCCGCCGCGACGAGGTCTTCTACGGCGAGTCAGGCGGCGGCGCCACCTTCTCCGGAGGAGAGCCGCTCCTCCAGCACGAGTTCCTGTTGGCGCTCCTGAGGGGAAGCAGGGAGAGGGGGATCCACACCGCGGTCGACACGTCGGGCTACGCCGCGGCGGCCGTGCTGGAGACAGTCGCCTCCGCCGCCGATCTCTTCCTCTACGATCTGAAGCTCATCGACGAAGAGCGCCATCGCCGGTTCACGGGTGTCTCCAACCGCGTCATCCTGGACAACCTGCGCCGGCTGGCCGGGCGGGGGGCTCGCGTGGTGGTCCGGGTTCCTCTGATACCGGGCGTGAACGACGACGAGGAGAACATCGAGCAGACGGGCCGGCTCGTCGCGTCGGTGGGCGGCGTAACGCGGATCGACGTTCTCCCGTATCACGACTCGGGCGCCGCCAAGTCTCACCGGTTGGGAGAGACCCATCGGCTGCCGCCGGTGAGCAGGCCCATGCCCGCTCAGCTCGAGTGGGTCGCGGCGATCCTGCGCAGGCACATCACCGATGTATCGATCGGAGGCTAGTCCATGACGGATCGTGTGCGGCGGCTTAGGGAGCAGAGCCTCTCGGCGGCGCCACACCTCTCGCCGGAGCGCGCGCTCCTGGTGACCGGCGTCTACGCCGGGGGGGGCTCCGTCTCG
This sequence comes from Armatimonadota bacterium, assembly GCA_037446215.1. Classification (GTDB taxonomy): domain Bacteria; phylum Sysuimicrobiota; class Sysuimicrobiia; order Sysuimicrobiales; family Humicultoraceae; genus VGFA01. Next base: position 10,407 of record JBBIJB010000046.1, on the reverse strand, counting down.
GCGCCGATGCGGCGCGCGCTTACCTTCAAGGCGATCATGGAGGGCAAGTCCATCTGGATAGGGGACGGCGAGCTCATCGTCGGCGAGCGCGGGCCGGCACCGAAGGCCACCTACACCTATCCGGAGCTCTGCTGCCACACCCTCGACGACCTGTCGGTGCTCAACGACCGCGCGACCGTCTCTTTCGGCGTCGACGGCGAGATGCGCACAGCCTACAGGGAAACGGTCATCCCCTTCTGGCGCGGTCGGACGATCAGGGAACGCATCTTCGAGGCGATGGCCGGATCCTGGAAGGCGTGCTACGAGGCGGGCGTCTTCACCGAGTTCATGGAGCAGCGGGCGCCCGGGCACACGGCCCTCGACGGCAAGATCTACTCCAAGGGGATGGCGGAGTTCAAGGCGGAGATCACCCATGGCCTAGCGTCCCTCGACTTCGCCGGTGACCCCGAGGCCGCCAGGAAGCGTGAGGAGCTCGAGGCGATGGCCCTCTGCGCCGACGCCGTCGTGACGCTCGCGCACCGCTACGCCGACAGGGCCTCGGAGCTCGCCGCCGCCGAGGAGGATCCCACCAGGCGGGCCGAGCTGGAGGAGATCGCGCGGGTCTGCCGGAAGGTGCCCGCCCATGCCCCGGACACCTTCTGGGAGGCGCTGCAGGCCTACTGGTTCGTCCACCTGGGCGTGATCACCGAGCTCAACCCCTGGGACGCCTTCAATCCCGGGCGGCTCGACCAGCACCTCTATCCCTTCTACGTGAAGGGTCTGGCGGAGGGCTCGCTGACCCGCGAAGCCGCAAGGGAGCTGCTGCAGTGCCTCTGGGTCAAGTTCAACAACCAGCCCGCCCCTCCCAAGGTAGGGGTGACGGCGGCCGAGAGCTCGACCTACACCGACTTCGTCAACATAAACACCGGCGGCCTCAGGCCCGACGGCGGCGACGGCGTCAACGACCTGACCTACCTCATCCTCGAGGTCATCGACGAGATGCGACTGGTTCAGCCGGGATCGAACATCCAGCTGAGCCGGAAGAGCCCGGACCGCTTCCTTTGGGAGGCGTGCAGGATCATCCGCAAGGGGTGGGGGCAGCCCGCGGTGTTCAACGCCGACACCATCGTCCTGGAGCTGGTGCGGCAGGGCAAGGCGCTGGAGGATGCCAGGAGCGCGGGGGCCAGCGGGTGCGTGGAGGTAGGGGTTTTCGGCAAGGAGAGCTACATTCTGACCGGCTACTTCAACCTCCCCAAGGTCCTCGAGATCACCCTGAACGACGGCGTGGATCCTCGGACAGGGGCGCGGATCGGCATCGAGACCGGCGACCCTGGGACGTTCGCGTCGTTCGCCGAGCTGATGGACGCGTTCAGGAGGCAGCTGGAGCACTTCATCGGGGTCAAGATGGAGGGCAACGACGTCATCGAGCGGCTCTACTCCGAGGAGATGCCGGTGCCGTTCCTATCGGTCCTGATAGACGACTGCATCGCCCGCGGGAAGGACTACAACAGCGGGGGCGCGCGATACAACACCAGCTACATCCAGGGCGTCGGGCTGGGCACCATCACCGACAGCCTGGCGGCAATCCGCCACCACGTCTTCGACCGCCGCACGATGAGCATGGCGGCCCTGCTGGGAGCCACGAGGGACGACTTCACCGGCCACCAGCGCACCCGCCAGATCCTCTTGAACAAGACGCCGAAGTACGGCAACGACGACGACTACGCCGATGCGATCATGCAGGAGGTCTTCGAGATCTACTTCCGGGCGGTCGAGGGCCGGCGGAACGCGAAGGGCGGGGACTATCACATCAACCTGCTTCCCACCACGTGCCACGTCTACTTCGGCTCGGTGACGGGCGCGACCCCGGACGGGCGCCATTCGGGGACCCCGCTCTCGGAGGGGATATCGCCGGTCCAGGGAGCCGACCGCAAGGGGCCGACAGCGGTCCTCCGCTCCGCCGGCAAGATCGATCACGTCAGGACCGGGGGGGCGCTGCTCAACCAGAAGTTCACCCCGCAGCTGCTCGAGGGCGAGAAGGGGATCGAGAACCTGGCCCACCTCATCCGCTCCTACTTCGCGATGGGGGGCCACCACGTGCAGTTCAACGTGGTCTCGGCGGAGACGCTGCGCAAGGCGCAGGCCGACCCCGACCACTACCGCGACCTGATCGTCAGGGTCGCAGGATACAGCGACTACTTCTGCGACCTGACCCGGGCGCTGCAGGAGGAGATCATCGTTCGCACCGAGCACCAGTCGTACTAAGGAGGGATGAGGCTGCATGCATAGGTTGCTGTCCGTTCTTGCCATGATCGCACTGACCGGAGCACTTGGCCTCTCCGCGGCCGCCGGTCCGGCCGTGACCCCCACGCGTGGCGGGGTGCTTGTCATCGCCTCCGGTACGGACGCGGTGGCGCTCGACTCTGCCACTTCCCCCGACGCACCGACCTTTGCCATTTTGGACCACATCGTCGAGGGGCTCTTCGCGCTCACACCGGAGGGGAAGATCGAACCCAGGCTGGTCGCCTCGCACACGTCCACGCCCGATGGGTTGACCTGGACCCTCCGGATCAGGCCCGGTGTGCGGTTCCATGACGGGACCCCCTTTGACGCGGAGGCCGCCAAGTTCAACCTCGACCGAGTGCTCGATCCTGCCACGCGGGCGCCGTTCCGCTTCCTGATCGACCGCATCACGAGCGTCACGGTGGTCGATCCCATGACGATCAGGCTGACAACCGCGGCGCCCTTTGGCCCGCTGCTGGCCCACCTGACCCACAGCGCGATCGGCATGCAGAGCCCGACCGCCATTCGCCGGACGGGCGTCGACTACCCCCGGCATCCGGTGGGCACCGGCCCGTTCAAGTTCAAGGAATGGGTCCGCGGCGACAGGGTTTCGGTCACGCGCAACGACGACTACTGGGAGAGAAGGCCTTCGTAGACGAGGTGCAGTTCCGCGTGATCCCTGAGGACGGGGCGCGCGTGCTGGCGCTGGAGGGCGGCTCGATCCATGTGGCCGTCCGTGTGCCGCCGCGCGAGATCGACCGGCTCAAGGGCCACCGCGACCTCGGCGTGGTGGTGTCCGAGAGCCTCCGCACCATCTTCGTCGGGTTCAACGTGACACGCCCGCCGTTCAACGACCGGCGGCTCCGCCAGGCCCTGAATTACGCGATCAACAAGCGCGCGATCGTCAGTAGCGTCCTAAACGGCACGGCCCGGGTCTCCGACGCGCCGATCCCGCCCAACGTCGAGGGCTACTCCAAGACGATGACCTACGAGTGGGATATGGACCGGGCCGAGGCGCTCCTGCGCGAGGCCGGGTTCAGCCGCGCCCGCCCGCTGCGGGCCGTCTTCCATCATCCCACGGGGCGCTACATCCGCGATGCCGAGATAGCCGCGGGGATTCAGGGGCTCGCCCGCCGGGTTGGGATAGAGCTCGAGATGAGGACGATGGAGTGGGGAGCCTACCTGGCCTTCACGAACCGGCCCCAACCCGAGAACGACACCCAGATGTACCTGATCGGCTGGGGTACGGTGACGGGCGACGCGGACTACGGGCTCTACGCCCTGTTCCACTCGTCGCAGTGGGCACCGGCGTCCAACAACCGGGGCTTCTACAAGAACGAGAGGGTGGATACCCTCCTTGATCAAGGCCGGAGGACCATCGACCCGGGTGAGCGCAAGAAGTTCTACGCAGAGGCCATGCGCATCATCATGGAAGACGCTCCCTGGCTCTTCCTACACAGCGAGTCGCAGGTCACCGGCATCCGGCACGCCGTGCAGGGAGTGGTCGTTCACCCGGCCGAGCGCGTCGCGGTACACAAGGCCTGGCTCAGGCGGTAGCGCGCGGCCTACTCACGACGAAGATCGGAAGGAAGAGGGGGAGGCGGCGCGCCGCCTCCCCCTCCCTGCCGGCTAGCGCGTCACGAACAGCGGCTCGCCGAGGGCCTGGATGTCGACCTCCACACCGAGGCCCGGCCCCGGCGTGGGTCCGCCCCAGCCGCCCTGGGAGCGGGGTTGGTAGCCCGCGATGTGCTCGCTCGTCCAGTCGTTCATGAACGACACGGTGAAGAGGGCGTCGGGCCGCACGCTCGCCGCGAGCTGGCTCGTCGCCGCGGTGACCAGGTCGCCGCCCCATGTGTCTTCTACCGTCAGCGACACCCCGAGCGCCTCGCAGAGGTCGCGGATCAGCCGGGCCTTCATCAGGCCGCCGACCCTGCTGATCTTGAGGTTTATGCCTCCTGCGCCGCCCTGCTGGACGGCCGCCAGCAGCGACGGCACGTCGGTCACCACCTCGTCGTAGATCATAGGCAGCGTTGTCACCCGGCGCACCGCTGCGCACTCCTCCAGCGTGGGGCACGGCTGCTCCAGATAGACGCGCGGCAGCGGCTCGATCAGGCGGGCCGCGACGACCGCGTCCTGCAGCCGCCATCCGCCGTTGGCGTCGGCGACGATGAGGTCGTCCTCGTCCGTGATCTCCACCACGTGGCGCACCAGGGCCGCGTCACGATAGGGATCGCTGCCGATCTTCAGCTGGAAGCGGTGGATGCCCTCGTCGCGGCGCGCCTGGACGAAGGCGGCCATCTCCCGGGCGCCCGCGAGCGGCACCGCCGTGTACAACGGGTACCTGTCCTGCCGCTGCCCTCCCAACAGCGCCGCGACCGACAACCCGGCGGCCTTGCCCAAGATGTCCCAGCAGGCCACGTCGAGAGGGCTCTTGGCATACGCGTGGCCGCGCAGCACGCTGTCCATCCGCTCGTTGATGAGGGCCAGATTCCTTGGGTCGGCGCCGACCAGCGCCGGCGCCAGCTCCCGCAGCGCGGCCCGGGCGCCTCCGGCGAAGCCGGGCAGGTAGGTTTGGCCGAGAGGGCAGACCTCGCCCCAGCCAAAGACTCCCTGGTCGGTCGTTACCCTCACCACGGTGGACGGCAGCTCCCGCACGATGCGTCCGCCCGACATCACGTAGTCCCCGTGGACGTAGTGGAGGTCGTACCCGTAGACCTCGACCTGCGCGATCCTCAGCGCCCTCACCTCCGTGGGTGTGCGCGGTCTAGGTTCGGCGGGACGGTGGCTGCCTCCCGCCGGGTGCGACCAGGCTCGTTCCGGCACCCCAGGTTCACCCTTGACAACTCCTCCGGCCGAGTCCACAATCGTGGGCGGTAACCAATCGGATAGCTGCTGCTTCACGGTTCCTCTGAGGCCTGACTTTTCCAAGACTCGAGCTCCTACGAGAAATGAGCTCCTCCAAGCCCTGAGCTCTTCCAAAGACCGAGCTGCTCCGCCGACTTTCGGTGACTGGGCCCCCCGATCCCGGGGCTCCGGGATGATGCCTACGCCACGGTCCTCAAGGCGACCCTGGCAGCTACCGTACCGCGAAAGCGGAAGAGCGTGGGAACACGTCGGGGGTGGTACTCTGGAAGAACGGTCCGGCGGCACACCCGCCTGTTGGGACATGCCCGCAGTTCGGGGCCTGCACATCGCCCTCTCCTCGTTGGAGGAGGCGCTGGGATTGGTGATACTTGGCACGTTTCTTCCTCCGCTGCTCGAGGAGGAGCAAGGGGGGGAGCCGCTTTGCTGCTGACGGGTTTTGGGGGATGAACGGGAGAGCCGGAGCAACCCACAGGCGGTCCGCGGCGGGCGTTGCGCTGGCAGCCCTTGTGCTGTGCGCCTCGCTGCTGCTTCCCCCGGCCCTGGTCGCCCAGGGTCAGGTCACCGTAGAGGCAGGACGAGGGGTGACCGAGACGGTCCGCCTCCAGTTCGCGAACGCTGTCACGGTTGCGCTCCGCGTCATGGACGGCCGGCTTGGCTTGGGCCTGCAGGGCGTCCTGTTCGCTACGTGCTCGTCGCGGACAAGTCGGCGCTCATCGAGTGGTACCTGTCAGATCTGGGCTACACGCGCGAGCGGGCCGAGTCGCTGGCGTGGCCGACCGGGCGCGCGTTTCGGGACAAGACCGACAACTTCGTAGTAACGCGCGTGGACGGGTTCGGGCGGGCCGGTCCGGATCAGGCCGGCACCCTCCGCCACGTGACCCATGAGCTCACCCACGTGGCCCAGGGGATTGTCAAGCGTTGCCCGGCAGCAGTCCCATCGTGGGTCACCGAGGGATGGGCGGAGTGGGCCGGCCTCTCGGCGGTTGATCTGGAAGGGCTGCGGCCGTACTCACAGATGCGCGCCGACCGCATCACGGTCATGCGGGCAGTCTTCGACCGCACCCTGTTTCCCACCCTCGTCCAGTTGACCCGGGCCGAGTGGGCTCGGCTCGCACAGGCCAGAGGCCCGTCGGCGACCTACGGCGCGTCGCTGCTGGCGGTCGAGCGGCTCTTGGAGCGCGGCGGCGGCCGCGACTCCCTCGACGCCTACTGCCTGGCCGCGCGGGCCTGGGGGCGGTGGGCCTCCTTCGAGCGGGTCTTCGGCATAAGCGAGCCGGACTACGCGCTCGAGTTCATGCGGTTCATTAGGGAGCTGGTGAGCCGGTAGGTCGGGGACTGGCAGGTACGCGATGATGGGGGGCGGTGGCCGTGGCTCGACTCGTGGCCGCAATCTTCATCCCGGTGATAGTCTTGGCGGCTGTGATCTGTCCCGGCGCGCTCGCTCAGCCGAGGGATTCCGTCACAGTGGGACTTCCCAGCGAGCCAGACTCCATCATCCCCAACTTCTCACGCCTTGCCGTCGCGGGCCAGGTGTCGGGAATCCTCTTCGTAGGGCTGGTCGGCCTGAACTCGGAGTGGCACGCCCATCCGCAGATGGCCCGGGAGGTGCCGACGCTGGAGAACGGGCTGTGGCGGCTGCTGCCCAGCAACGAGGCGGAGGTTACCTTCAGGCTGCGGGCTGGATCCAAGTGGCACGACGGTGCCCCCGTGGCTGCCGGCGACTTCGTCTTCGCGTGGGAGGTTGCCCGCGAGCCGCGTAGCGGGGCCGTCGCTCCCGATCCGGCGATTGCGTCCGTGACCGCGCCTGATCCCTCGACCGTGGTCGTGAGGTGGAAGGAGCGGCGCGTGGGCGCAAACACAGGATACGTTCCGCTTCCTCGACACATGCTCGAGGCCTCGTTCCGGGAGAACCCCGCGGGGATCCGGGCGGGCCCGTTCGCGTCGAGGCCAGTGGGAAACGGTCCATATCGGTTCGTGGAGTGGACCCGCGGCCAGAGCATACGGCTGCAGGGCGTCGAGGACTACCTCGGGGGCCGGCCTGCGATCTCCGCGATCACCTTCCGGTTCGCGACGCCGCCCGGTGCGGGCCGTGAGGAGCTTCATGTTGACTTCACCGGCGCGGGCGCGGGCCCTCAGCACGAGCCCGTGATTGTCATGGGTCTCGTCTTCGAGCACATCGCCTTGAACCTGGACAATCCGTGGCTGCGCGACCGCCGGGTGCGGCAGGCGCTGCTCCATGCGATAGATCGTGAGACGATCCGCAGGGAGGCGGGATGGGTAGCCGCCGAGGTGGCGCACTCGTGGCTTCCGCCCTGGCACGCCGCCTTCAACTCAGGCGTCCGCCAGTACGCGGCAGACGCGGACGCCGCCAGGCGCCTGCTGGCCGAGGCCGGATGGAGCGCCGGTCCAGATGGCATTCTTCGCAACGCTGCCGGTGAGCGGATGGAGATGGTCCTCATGACCACCCCGGGGCAGGCGCTACGGGAGCGCACCCAAGACCTGCTCATTGCTCGATGGCGCGCCGTCGGGATCTCGGTGCGAAAGAACAACCCGCCTGACTTCTTCAATCTGCTCGGTCAGAGACGGTTTCCCCACCTCGCTATGTTCGCCTGGGTCTTGTCCGTCAACACGACGGGTTTGGTTCAGTGGCACTCTTCGCAGGTCCCTGGTGATGCGAACCGGTTTCAGGGATCCAACTACTACGGCTGGCGCAACCCTGACAATGACCGGGTCCTCGACCAGGCCAGCCAGGAACTGAGCGACGCACAGCGTCTCGGCCTGATGCAACGCCAGCAGGAGATCTGGGCCGAGGAGCTGCCCGCGGTCCCGCTCTGGTTCCGCAACGAGGTGGCCTACGTCCATCGGAACCTCCAAGGCGTTAGGCCGACCGGCATTCCTGGTGGATGGACATGGAACGTCCACGAGTGGGCCTGGCGGCCCTAGGCGCCGTCATACTTGCTGCGGCGTCCGCTGCCGCCTTCCCCGCGTCCCCGGCCGCACACGTAGTGCAGCCTGCCCAACCGGGCGCTGGCGGGATCGTCGTCGCCGTGTCGGATGGGGCGGGGCGGCCGGTCGCCGGTGCCGAGGTCATCGCCTTCGGCGGCGGCTGGCACTCGGCGGAGACAGACTCTGCCGGCCGGGCTCGTCTGCGTGTCGATCCGGGCACATGGGAAGTCGTCGTTCTCCACCCAGACCTGGCCGTCGTGCCGACCGCCGCGACGATCGCGGTCCGGGCCGGGGAGGCCAGAACGGCTGAGTTCCGCGCGATGCAGCGGTCGGCGCGGATCAGGGGCGCGGTGCGGTTCCAGTCGGATCCACCCACCGCGATCACGGTGCTGTCCGCGGCGGCGTATCCCGGCGAGCAGGCCGGGGGCACGCTGCCGGTAGCGGTTGCTCCCCTGGCTGAGGACAGGTCGTTCTCGCTCGCCGTTCCTCCTGCACGCTGGCGCGTTGGTATCCTCGAGATCCCGGTGGGGATCGCCTCCCGGGAGGTGCTCGCCGAGCACGGCCAGGAGTCCGCGGTCGCGCTTGACATCGACTTCCGGAACCTCGTGGGAGCCGCGGGGCTCGTCTTCGAGGCAGGGCTGATCACTGATAGACTCGGGCCGCCGTTCTCCCTCACGACCGTCGGTCTCTACGGGATAGCCGGAGATGGCCAGCACCGGGTCCTCGCCGTAACCCAGGCCCGGTCAGAACAGACCTACGCAGTCCTGGGGCCGGCTCCGGCGGGCGTTCAGATCGGTGCCTTCGCCTGGCGGCCTGGCGGCGCTGCGGTTCCGGCTGCCGCCAGACTGCACGCGACCGCGGGCGCGGTCTCGTTTGCCGACTTCCGCTTCGTCTCGAGTTCGGGCACCATCCACGGCACGATCGTGGATTCTTCCGGGCGTCAGGTGCCTGACGCGTGGGCGGCCTGGGCCTCTTCCATCCGGTTCGAGGAGTGGATGATGTGGGGCAGGCCTATCCATGCCCCGGGCGGCGCTTTCGCGGCTCGGGTGCCGCTCGGCCCGGTTCTGATCAGGGCATGGCGAGACCCAAAGAGGCCGGGAGGCGTGGTTCGGGTCTCCGTGGGCGGAACCGATACGGTATCGGTGCGGTTGGAGGTCCCGTAGGGGACGGATCAGGGCGACCGCCCGTCGCCGCCTCCTCCCACAGCCCCCCTTGCCGCCTCCAGGTGGGTCTCCGGAACCCCGAGGGGCAGGACGCAGCCGGGTGCCAGCAGGTGGCGCGATCCGCCGGCCTGCCCGCGGACTCCGGTCAGGACCCCTCGCACATCTTCGACGATTCGCTCCGGGGGGCCGTCCAGGAGGACTCCCCGCTCGTCCAGCCCTCCTGCCGCCGCGCCCGAGCTCATCCTGCTCAAACCTCCGGTCAGGTCGGGCGAGGTCCGGCGGTCGTGCCAGTTGACTATCGGCAGCGCGTAGTGGCGCGCCAGATCGAAGAGCGGCTGCTCGCCGTGGAGGTGGGCGATCGAGATGTGCGGGCGCCCGCGCAGCGGCTCGAGGGCGACCAGGTCGTAGGGCAGGCCGAACGCCGCGTACTCCCCCCAGGTCAGCAGGCCGTCGCCTGCCAGCTGGGTCGCGAAGAACACGCCGTCGGCGCCCGCGTCCATGCAGGCCGCCACGAAGGCCCGCTCGCTCCCGGTCATCCCCGACAGGACACGGTGGGCCTTCTCTGGGTCGGAGCGGAGCAGGGCGATCCACCGATCCCTGCCCGCGGCTTTGGCGGCCGTGGTGCTCGGGCTGAAGACCGTCTGCAGCACCGGGACCTCGGGTCCTAGCGCCGCGCGCACCAGGCGGAGGCACTCCAGCTCTCGGCCCCGGGCCCCCTGCGCGGGCGGCACCGACCGCTCCAACTCGGCCCAGCCCTTGGGGCCGTCGACCGGGCTCGAGAGTAGGCGCTTCGCGCCGGTGGTTGGGTCCGGGTCGCCCGCCTCGCAGCCGTAGTCCTCTGTTCCGTACATGCCGCTCGGCATCAACTTGACCAGGTCGAGGTCGAACCTCCTCTGGAAGTCGACCATCGCCTCGGCGAGCAGCTTGGGGTCGCCGTCGATCTCCGGGAAGTGGCGCCAGAACGAGATAGGCGTCCGGTCGGTCGCTCGTCCCTTGGCGGCTGCCAGGAGGCGCTCGCGCCTGGTCATCGTGCTCCTCCGATCGGTCCGGCCGTGCGCCGCCCCGGGCTCAACGCTGGGGCTCCAGCCAGGTGTTCCAGAAGTAGTGCGACGGCATCCCGAGGTAGCCCTTGAGCTCGGGCCGCCTGCCGTGCATGAAGAAGCCCTCGCCG